>NZ_JACAPA010000058.1:0-399 GCF_013385945.1 Pantoea sp. B9002 | reverse complement strand
TGCTCACACAGATTGTCTGATGAAATTAAAGAAGAGCGTAAAACGCCTGCAGGCTTGTAGCTCAGGTGGTTAGAGCGCACCCCTGATAAGGGTGAGGTCGGTGGTTCAAGTCCACTCAGGCCTACCAAATTCTTCCCCATACCGCGTTGTGACAACGACTCGCATACTTCAGTATGCTTCGCGTCGTCACGCCTTGTCTGTGAAAGAATTCTCCTGGTAAGCAAGCGTTTTGCAAAAACTCTATGGGGCTATAGCTCAGCTGGGAGAGCGCCTGCCTTGCACGCAGGAGGTCAGCGGTTCGATCCCGCTTAGCTCCACCATCAACGACCCCACGTTGATAACTAACTTCAGAATGTATCCTCGGGTACATTGCGAAGTTATTGCTCTTTAACAATCCGG
>NZ_JACAPA010000057.1:0-1678 GCF_013385945.1 Pantoea sp. B9002 | reverse complement strand
ATCAGACAATCTGTGTGAGCACTTCGCGGGAAGGTATCTTCAGGTAAGGAGGTGATCCAACCGCAGGTTCCCCTACGGTTACCTTGTTACGACTTCACCCCAGTCATGAATCACAAAGTGGTAAGCGCCCTCCCGAAGGTTAAGCTACCTACTTCTTTTGCAACCCACTCCCATGGTGTGACGGGCGGTGTGTACAAGGCCCGGGAACGTATTCACCGTAGCATTCTGATCTACGATTACTAGCGATTCCGACTTCACGGAGTCGAGTTGCAGACTCCGATCCGGACTACGACGCACTTTATGAGGTCCGCTTGCTCTCGCGAGGTCGCTTCTCTTTGTATGCGCCATTGTAGCACGTGTGTAGCCCTACTCGTAAGGGCCATGATGACTTGACGTCATCCCCACCTTCCTCCAGTTTATCACTGGCAGTCTCCTTTGAGTTCCCGGCCGAACCGCTGGCAACAAAGGATAAGGGTTGCGCTCGTTGCGGGACTTAACCCAACATTTCACAACACGAGCTGACGACAGCCATGCAGCACCTGTCTCAGAGTTCCCGAAGGCACCAAAGCATCTCTGCTAAGTTCTCTGGATGTCAAGAGTAGGTAAGGTTCTTCGCGTTGCATCGAATTAAACCACATGCTCCACCGCTTGTGCGGGCCCCCGTCAATTCATTTGAGTTTTAACCTTGCGGCCGTACTCCCCAGGCGGTCGACTTAACGCGTTAGCTCCGGAAGCCACTCCTCAAGGGAACAACCTCCAAGTCGACATCGTTTACGGCGTGGACTACCAGGGTATCTAATCCTGTTTGCTCCCCACGCTTTCGCACCTGAGCGTCAGTCTTTGTCCAGGGGGCCGCCTTCGCCACCGGTATTCCTCCAGATCTCTACGCATTTCACCGCTACACCTGGAATTCTACCCCCCTCTACAAGACTCTAGCCTGCCAGTTTCGAATGCAGTTCCCAGGTTAAGCCCGGGGATTTCACATCCGACTTGACAGACCGCCTGCGTGCGCTTTACGCCCAGTAATTCCGATTAACGCTTGCACCCTCCGTATTACCGCGGCTGCTGGCACGGAGTTAGCCGGTGCTTCTTCTGCGGGTAACGTCAATCGGTGAAGTTATTAACTTCACCGCCTTCCTCCCCGCTGAAAGTACTTTACAACCCGAAGGCCTTCTTCATACACGCGGCATGGCTGCATCAGGCTTGCGCCCATTGTGCAATATTCCCCACTGCTGCCTCCCGTAGGAGTCTGGACCGTGTCTCAGTTCCAGTGTGGCTGGTCATCCTCTCAGACCAGCTAGGGATCGTCGCCTAGGTGAGCCATTACCCCACCTACTAGCTAATCCCATCTGGGCACATCCGATGGTGTGAGGCCCGAAGGTCCCCCACTTTGGTCTTGCGACGTTATGCGGTATTAGCTACCGTTTCCAGTAGTTATCCCCCTCCATCGGGCAGTTTCCCAGACATTACTCACCCGTCCGCCACTCGTCACCCGAGAGCAAGCTCTCTGTGCTACCGTTCGACTTGCATGTGTTAGGCCTGCCGCCAGCGTTCAATCTGAGCCATGATCAAACTCTTCAATTTAAGTTTGATTTGCTGAAACAAGTTCAGCGGTGCTCATCTGTAAAACGTCATAATGAATTTCATTATGTGTTCACTCGTGAGGCTTTGATATTTT
>NZ_JACAPA010000056.1:0-29156 GCF_013385945.1 Pantoea sp. B9002 | reverse complement strand
CGAAGATGAAATCAAAATCATCGCGAAGAAGAAGATCACGCTGAACGGCGGCGGGAGTTATATCACGCTGGATGCTAATGCGATCGAGTCAGCTACTGCAGGAGATTACCGCACGCAAGCGGGCCAGTATGTCCGGCTGGAACAGGCGAGCAATCCGGAAGAATTCCCAAGCCTGGCCGTAATAAAAAAAGAGCCTTCGGGCAAATTTACTTTTTCCTGACAGGGAGTCACTAAATGATCATCAGTCCACCCATTTTAAAAGCCAAATCTGCTACAGAAACGGATGCCGCATGGATTAGTCGTGTGATGGCTTCTGACGTACACCGCAGTTTTCCTGTTAGTGCAGCCGGTTCATGGCATGGCGGAATTCATATTAAACATACCGATAACAGCAGTAGCCCAGAAAAAGTTAGGGCAATTGCAGATGGCAAGGTCGTATCTTTTCGCACTCCCGCCAATGACGAAGCAAAATGTGCTGAGCCATTGAATCTGAATGGTGCAACTGACAATGGTTATGTGTTGCTGAAACATGAAACGGAAATTGGCAGTGGTGAAAACGGCAAGGTGGTTTTTTACTCGTTATATATGCATTTGAAATCACTTAACGCAGCCATTAAAAGTGATGCTCTGATATATCGTAAGGATGCATTAGGAACAGCTGGCATGGTGGATGGAGAAAATGCCTTCCACTTTCAGATATTTTGTGACGATGACAACATTGAAAAATTAACCGGAAGAAAGACGCAGAAACTGGATATCACCCGTGATGGTCGAACCGATGCTGTTTATGGCGATATTCATTTTGTTTTGCCTGTCGGGACAAAATTTTATAATAAAACACCCGAGAACAATAGCACTGCCACTGAAGGTCTTAGTGAATTACATACCAGTACGGTACCTTTGTATGCCAGCATGACTCTGGCTAAAGGAAGTTGCACCGTGGTGACGAGGCAGGAGGATGAAAATGTTGAAGGGCGCTTTTTTACGGTCGGTGAAGCGCTTATTGATGTTGATGAAAAAGAATATGAATATAATCTTTATAAAACCGCTAAGTCTCGTTATAAAAATTGCCCAAGTGCAGGTTATGAATTACTAAGATTTGGAAGGGTTATAAATGTAGATCATGAAAAGTTGGTTCCAGAAGATGCACCTTTATGGTTGACTATAAACTATTCAGGCGGTCAAGGTGTCGTCAATCTTGCTACTGATGAAATCAAAAAATTTAGCGATGCCGATTTCCCCCATTGGACAGGGTGGCAAATGGTTGATGATGATAAAGATACAAGTAGTCAATGTAATTCAGGTGTGGTGAAAAAAAATCAAGACGATGGTCTGTATGATGAAATTAAAGATAAGTTAATTTGCCACTTCCCTTTTGAATGGGATGAAATAACAATCGAAACACGCTATTCATGGTTAAAAAATAATGATAAAGACCACTTGGCTATGAAGGATGAAGAATATGAAAAATTTAAAAGTCATGTAAAAAAACTATGTTTTAATATAGGTGGCCTTCCTTCTGGAAGGTTATGGAGTTTCAATGGTGAGTGTTTTATAAGAAATTTCAAACAGTGTTCTTGGCTCAGCCATAATGAATTATCATCACTCCTTCCAAGAAAGTATTATGAAGGTTACCCTGGTAATCCCATAGTCGTTACGATTCCATGGGAAACATCTTTTGGTCGTTGGACTAAATATTATGAAGATTTCAACTATATATGTAATAAATACGGCATGGATTCTTCAAATAGGAAGGCGGCTTTTCTTGGCCAGATCTATATTGAAACGGGAATGTTAAGAACGATGACGGAAGGAGGAAAGGGGAAAAAAAATAGCAAGGGGAAGTATGTTTCGCCTGCTGCTGAGTATTATCAGCCATTTTATGGTCGAGGGTTTATGCAATTAACTTGGCCTAAAAATTACAGTGATTATCGAAAATTTAGAACTACAGAATTTTTACCCGATGTTGCTTCTGACTACTCATATGAAGACTCGAGAATTTCAAGAGCCAGTAGTCACTACTGGGCAGATCCTAGAAGAAAGTCTAAAGATAAAAAAACAGGAAAAACAGTAGTTACTATAGATGATGATTTGTTGAGTCTTTGGTATCCTTTCTATGATCCTAATGAAATATCAGATAATTCTTTTAGTGCTGTAGATAGCGCGGGTTTTTATTGGATATCGAAGCATCATAGCAAAAGCATAAATATCAATCGGGTTTCAGATAAAGGATTAAATTCAGAAAATATTGGTAGATGCTCAGTGTTAGTTAATGGTGGTGACTATGGATACTTTGAAAGGCAGGCCTACACTAGATTTTGCTATTATTATTTAAATGATGAGATTAGAGATGTCTATATCGAGAGGTTATCTATATCAAAAGGTCGAAACAGTATAGATGTCACTATCGACTATACTAAACAGCGCGAGGTGTAAATATATGAGAGCAATATTTTTAATGCTTTATGCTATTTTTCTGTCTTTGACATTGGCTCCATTTGGATCCAGAGCGAACAATAATTTTGATGTTATAAGCTCTGTGGAGAAATATGTGTTTAAAAATGGGAAGCCCTATGTTCTCTCAAAGGTATATGAGGTAATGGCCCCACCTTCTGGTTTTTTACCATACTATATTTATAGTGATGAAAATACATATGCTTATCCGTTCGTATTCAATCGTGAAGGTATTAAAGGAATAAATGAGCCTTACTCACGATGCAATCTAGCATATGCAATAAATGAAATGGTATTTATTCCAGAAAGAAAGTTTAACTCTGGCTACGCAGAAGATTTCGAGCAATGCCTAGGTTTCGATGGAGATGTTAAGACTTTAAAAAACAGTAAAGGCATTGAATGGTTTGTTACTAAAGCAGTTTATGAAGTTGATTCTGATAAACCCAATTCAACTTATGAAGTTTATTTTTACTTAAAAGGTTTTTTTTGTTTCTCTAAAAATGATAGCCATTTAATATCCGTTAATGAAGGTGATATTTTAATTCTAAAAGATAAAGGAGTGACTGAAAAAGATTTTATGGAGTGCTCCAAAAATATTTAATGACTGAGCATTAATTTCATATTGTTATTCGATGAATTGAAATTTCTATGATTTAAGATAACTGGTTAAGACGGTAAAATGCAGATAAAGAATCCATGGTTGATACCATTGGTGTTATAAATAGGCTGGCTAGCAGAGGTGCTAACGGATGTTATGATAGGCCAGAATATTTTAAATTTGCAGATTATTTTTTACTAAACAACATGTTTAGTGATTAAATTGTTTTGATTTCACCAGTTTATATAATTAGAAATTTAATGATTTTAACTAATTGTTAAAAGGAAATGATAAAAATTTTATATTTCCTCCTATCTTTCCTGCTATTTAGTTCGAGTGATTATGATTTTTTAAGAGCAACATTTTTTAAAGTGAGTATCTAGTCTGCTAATTGAATAACATAGTTGGGATATGTGGCGAGATTCTCATAAAATGAAGATTTTTTCCATTATATTGTTGTAGTATCCAAAAACAATCGGCATTACTAATTGTCTAAAGGCGTTCTTAGGTGCGTTTTTTTATTTTATTAACTCTTTTTTCTGTACAGTTACCACATGCAAAATAAATAAACTATTGTAGAACTATAAAATTCGATAGTGCCAACTTTGATTATTTAAAAATTCAAAAGGCATCCCGTAAAGTAGATTGTCGTGATAATCCAGTCCCAATTTATTACAAAGGTATTAAAGATTATTTTAATCTGACATCATCAGCTTATGCTACCGGCGGAGCTAGTTATCTAATTTGGGATGAAACGGATGGGAAATATCATTATGATGAAGATGAACTTAAAGACACCATTCGAGATGTTTTTAATAGGAATTCTAAATATAAATATCTCGCTCATTTAACTTTTAGCGTAAAAATAAATTATCAGCCTAGGCCTAACGGAGCGCTTGTTATTTCAGATGTCATATTTAAAAATAAGGGTGGTAAAGATGTTAGTATTATTAAAGATGCTTTCTTTTACTCGAAAGATAACTATGCAGCAGTTTATGGATCTCAGCCAATAAAATTCACAGATAAAAATAAAATTGATTTATTGGAAGGTGTCAATGATCTTTTTAATTCCATGGTTATTGATTGGGATTAGATTAAGAAAAAAGATGGTTAATGTAAATGGGTGTTACAAAAATGGAATAATGATGCGTTTTTATAATGCTTTAATTTTTTTTGAGGTATTTAACAATTCTGCCTATGCGGAACTTAGCTGCAAAATAGGAAAAGGTAGCTGCATAACAGTTTTAGGTAACTTGACGTCGAATAATAATTCTGAAAATGGAGTGTCGCTTTATATAAAAGACGAAAAAGTTTCCAGAATTTCTAATACTGATGTTAATCAAGCGTTTGTATATTATGATCTTATTTATCATAAAAATAAAAATAAATTTATAGATAAGTTAATTATATCTTATGATGCAAGTAATTGCATTTATGGTGGACAGGGATCAAATTGCCAAAAATATAAAATGTTAGATCTAACAAATGGAGTTAAATTATCAAGTTCGTTTTACCCGCCAGTGATAAATGCGAACTTAATGACAGTGAATTGGGGAGAGGATGTAACTACTATGAAATTTGAAGATAAGTCTATATCTTCATATAAAAATAATAAAGTTACATTAAATAATGGTAGGGTTAAATATTCTAATGCTTCTTTTGATAAAGGTATTTATATCACAAATTGAGCTGATAATAAGGTGAGGATGCAGGTTTTATCAAAAAAACATCGTAGTGATTTATTACATAATAGTAAATTGGAATGAATGGTTTTTAACTAAAAATTCGCGCGTACGATTAAGTTATCATTATAGAGGAAATGATGAATAAGATGATTTTGTCAATGCTATTAATACCATGGCTTTCTTACGCCGGTTCACCGGGTGGCATATGTCTTTTTGTACAACCAACAACAAATGCTAAAAACATAAAGTATGTGTTTGATGGTTACTTTAGGAATTATTATGGTGTCGTTAATCCTAAAACCCCATCATGTACACCTGATGACTATGTGCCTTACATTGATATTGTATATTTAAATACGATTCCAAAAAATATTGATAATAAACTTATGGATGATGCTATAAGTTCTGATTTGTCCCGAACAGAGTTGGCTAAGAAACTTAATGGTTTTCAATATGACCAAGTGTCAAGTTTCAATGGTGCAATGATTTACGATTTGGAAGATGATAACGTAATAATTTATACGTTTGATGTTTCATCTCCAAATGAAATGCGTAAAACCATTATTAAGAGAGAAAAACTGATATCTTCAGATGACATGGGATATGCCATTTGTAAATCTATTGAAGGTAAAATCCTTCCATCCGAACTATGAATGATTGTCTTTAATTAGTTCATCAAATTGATTGGGTATTATCAGGTTCTTAAGATGCAAGGATGTAAATTTATAAAAATCGTTACTATATTACTTTCAATTATTTTGACCAACCCGGTCTACGCCAGGGTCTCCTGGCGGTCTAATTGTTGCAGTCATGCCATTGACTTCAGCAATATTCTATAAGAAAGCTGTGATAGATGCTTTAATTATATCCGTTCAGACGGGAGCGGGGTATTTTGTATAGGATACTCAACACATCAGTCTGAACAGTTTAATCTGGAATATTTGTATACTAATAAAACATTGGATTCATCTATTTTTTATGATGCATTTGAAAATGTAAATGAAATGCTGGAACTCAAGAAGAAATTAAGAAACTATTGTAACTCAAAAAATGATTATGGGATTGATGTATTGCTAACTTACGAGTTAAAAGATGATGAGATTACATTCTATGACATATCCTCCTTTGAAGGGGAACCTATCGTCACTCTTTCTATTAATAAGTCTGATGTCGATGTTCTCATAAAATAAAGCAATGCTGCATGTTCATCTCTGGTTGGATTTCCTGTTGAATACGATGGATAATTTCGTGGAAGTATTAATTGCTTAAGAGACAATGCGGATCTCAATGAAAAAAATACTAGTGTTCGTTTTAATCATGCTTGTAACTCCTGAGTTATACGCAGGTGAAAGAGGCTACTATGTGTTTGTCAGCGGTAATAAAGAAGGAAAGGAGTTTTTCAAAAGCTACAGGCGGCAGACATCGACTAACATTACTGACGAACGTTGTTGGAATGAAAGGCAAGGAGATGGAATTGCTATCGCCTACGTTGATCTTGTTCCCGATGATTTAACAGATAAACTTATTTTGGATTCTTTATCTAATGATTCATCTTCACAGACTAAAGTTAAAAAAATAATTCGCACATACAATGACGATATTATACATAATGGGTTTGATGCGATGATGTATGTGAACAAAGATCAGGATTCAGTTGAGTTAAAAATTTTACCTTTAAAGGGAAGTGTTAAAGGGGAGGGATTTAAACATGTGTCATATTCAAACTTTGATTCGCATATTTGTCATCTACTTAAGTCTGTAGATGGTTATTTTTCACCATAAGTTTAACCTTACACATGATTTATATGGCCGAGTGCTTATATGAAAAATAAAAGATATTCACTAAAAAAACCTCCACCCATATCATCTCGGCCTAAACCCATAAAATTCGCGCACTTGCTGGCCCTGCTGGCTATTCTACTGGTCTTGAGCACAGTGATTACCCGGTTATTAGGGCAGGCAATCGAAAGTCACATATTATGGTGGCTGGCTATTGGCGGTGGCGTGGTGCTCTGGTTAATAATATTTGGCAGCTATCTGCTTGTCTGGCTGGCAGGGAATATTATTGCTAATGGCAAGGATAATCAGCGTGAGCGGTGGCTACTTCATGAGACCCAAAAGAGCCGTCGGGCGCTGCAAATTCTGGCGGCGGAATATCTGACCTGTCATTCACCTGATATGTATCATCCCACGCCGCTGGAAGCGATCATGGCAAATACCGGAGCCAGACGAGCACAGGATGACAGAAAAGGAACCGGCGGTGTGAATCACAGTCAGATTGTCTCGCAGGCGTTTGATAAGCCGTATGAAGTAATGTGCCACACCATTAATCACCTGCTGTCTTCCATTATTCCGCAACTTGAAAAGCTGGATACCAATAAGACAATAAAAATAGCGCTGAATATTTCCTCTTCTGTCAGCATCCGAGAAGTAAAAAACGAAATCACTCATGCCTTTCACGAAGCCGAATTAAATCACCCAGTTGAATTTATTGCCGGAGAGGGTGTTTCAGTGATTAACCAGTGGTTGCATGAACGATTTACCGACGACGCGTTACTCCTGGGTATCGCCCTACAGATTGATCCGCCAATGGTAAAAGACAGCGCGGAAGCTGGCGTGGCACTGTTGCTCGGCAATCGAATGACACAACAGACACTGCATCCGGCGGCGCTACTGCACCGTCCGGATCGGGATAGGGAAAATGATCTCGCCGCATGTATAAAACAGGCGGCAGACAACGTACCACTGGAAGAAGGTCTCGTGCAGCATCTGTGGATCGCTGGCGTGACGGAAGAGCAATACCTGTCCACTTTCAGCGTTTTGAAGGCGTTTCCGGTTGAAGCCGTGGAAACGGAAAACGTGATTACCCCGGATATATCAATCGGCCATGCTGGAGCCGCTGCGCCCTGGCTGGCGATAGCGGCTGCATTCCAAGCCGCAACACTGACCCATCGTCCCCAGATGATTATTACCGGGGACACTTCAACGGATGACATGTGGAGCATGGCGGTTTCGCCCGTTACGCCGCCGCACGAGAGGGATACTTGAAACGCTTCTTATCAAAATTAATGCCCAAATCAGCCGAGTTCTGGTTCGGGCTGATCATGCTGTTGCTCTCTGCACTGGCTTTGCTGGCGTGGTTTGTGTGCTGGCAACATCCAGAAAGCATCAGCCTTGTGAACGAAAGCACAGTTCAGCAGCGCAGGATGGCGGCTTCGCTGACTCTCGCCGTGATTTGTTTCCTGATCGCTGTCGTTGGTACTCTGCTGATGCGTCAGGCCGGAAAATCAGCCTTTGATGCGCAGTTGAAAGGCGTCAATGGTGATGATGTTCCCGTACCGAAGAAAGACGCGACCTCGACGTCTCCTGCGCAAGCCATGCTGAAGGAGCTTAAACAGCATCTGCGCAGCCGCTATCAGTTCTTCTGGCGCGGCAAGGTTCGTGTACTACTGGTGACAGGTGAAGAGGCGGCCGTTGAGGCGCTGGCTCCCGGCTTATCGAACCAGCAATGGCTGGAAGGTAATCGAACCGTGCTGATTTACGGTGGCAGCCTGAGCAGCGAGCCAGATGCCGAAATACTCGCAGCATTACGCAAATTGCGCCGCAGCCGCCCACTTGATGGCATTGTTCATGTGCTGGAATCGGATGAAACGCTATCGCCAAAGCAGAGTGATGTATATCGCCGTTCGCTGGAAAAAATCAGTGTTGCATTGCGCTGGCAGGCGCCCATCTGGCTGTGGCAGCTTGGTGAATGCGCGTGGTCGCAGGACGGACGTGAACAAAACGCGCCGGGGCTGACTTTCAGCGCCAGCGCAGTTCCCGAAGACGTACGCACGCAGATAGAAAACCTCATCCCGCTGCTGCGCGAGCAGGGCATGACGCAGATTTCGCAGCAGCGCAACCATGACTGGTTGCTGCGCCTGTCTCAGCAACTCGCCGATCAAAACCAGCAATGGCAGCAGCGTCTGGCGCCGTGGTTTGCATCTCAGCGCAAAATGCCGTTGCGCGGGCTGGTATTCAGTTTGCCGGAGCGAGCGCATGCTTCAGCGAGCGTGCATCCACATGCGCTAAGCGATAGCGCATTGTGGCAGGGCATCAGCCAAGACAAAATGCGTGGCAGGCGCACCGGTTTGCCCTGGGAACAGACGCTGGCGTGGACGCTGATGGGGGTAATGCTGCTGTGGGGCACAGGCATGATGCTGTCGTTTGGCATTAACCGTTATCAGATTGTCAGTGCTGCGGAAAAAGCACAGACGCTAGTGACGAATCCCGCCGTTAATGACCAGCAACTGATTGCCCTGCAAGGCCTGCGCAACGATCTTGGCCTGCAGCAATATTGGCTGGCGCACCGCTCGCCGTGGTATCAGCGATTTGGGCTGAGCCACACGCAGGAACTGCATGCCGCGTTGTTACCGTGGTATGCCGTGGCGGGCAACCGCTTAATTCGCGATCCGGCCCGCGCGGCACTGGAAGCTAAGCTGACGCGTCTTGCAGATTTACCGCCCGCCAGCCCGCTGCGCGCCACGCTGGCACAACCAGGTTATGACCAGCTCAAAGCCTGGCTGATGATGTCGCGCCCGAACCGTTCCGAGCCCGATTTCTTTGTGCAGACCATGAAGGCCGTGCAGCCGGAGCGTAACGGTGTTTCTACGGCGTTGTGGCAGAGTCTGTCGCCGGATTTGTGGTTCTTTTACGCCGCGAATCTTCCTCAGCAACCAACGTGGGGTATCAAGCCTGATGCGGCTTTACTGGCGCAGGTGCGTCAGGTGTTGCTACAGCAGATTGGTCAGCGCAATGCCGAAAGCACGCTGTATCAGAACGTGCTGCAGGCCGTGCGCCGCAACTATGCTGATGTTTCACTGGAAGATATGGCACCCGGCACCGACCCGCGTCGCCTGTTTACCAGCGATGAAACGGTGCCGGGCATGTTCACCCGCCAGGCGTGGGAAGGCGGCGTACGTCAGGAAATTGAGAAGGCGGCGAGTGCGCGGCGTGATCAGATTGACTGGGTGCTGAGTGACAGCCGCAGTGCGGTTTCACAGGATGTTTCCCCGGAAGCACTACAGGCGCGTCTGACGCAACGCTACTTCGCCGATTTCGCTGCCAGCTGGCTGAATTTCCTCAATAGCCTGCGCCTCAATCCGGCGAACAATATCGCAGACGTTACCGATCAACTAACGCTGCTCAGCGATGTGCGTCAGTCGCCTCTGATTGCTCTGATGAACACGGTGGCTTGGCAGGGACAGACCGGACAGAAGCGCGCCGCTCTGTCGGATACGCTGATTAACTCGGCCAAAGATCTCATTAGCCAGAAAGAGAAACCGGCAATTGATCAGCAGGTCACAGGACCTGAAGGCCCGCTGGATGCCACTTTTGGCCCACTGCTGGCACTGATGGGTAAAAGCAGCGGCGCTCAGTTGATGGCTGCCGACAGCACGCTAAGCCTGCAAACCTTCCTTACTCGAATAACTCGCGTGCGCCTGCGTTTACAGCAAGTTGCGGCTGCGCCAGACCCGCAGGAAATGCTTCAAACGCTGGCGCAAACGGTATTCCAGGGCAAAAGCGTCGATCTTACCGATACGCAGCAGTACGGCAGCCTGATGGCGGCGAGTCTGGGCGAAGAGTGGAGTGGATTTGGTCAGACATTTTTTGTCCAGCCGCTGAACCAGGCGTGGGAAACCATCCTGGAGCCTTCTGCTGTCAGCCTCAATGCACAATGGAAACGTTCGATCGTGGAAAACTGGCGCACCGCATTTGACGGACGCTATCCGTTTGCAGCCAGCAACAGTGATGCATCACTACCAATGTTGGCCGAGTTCATTCGAAAAGATGCTGGACGCATCGACAGTTTCCTTAGCGGTCGCCTCGGTGGTGTGCTGCAGAAAGAGGGCAGTCGCTGGGTGCCGGACAGTGCGCACAGTCAGGGATTAACCTTTAACCCGGCCTTCCTTAAAGCGGTGAATCAGCTGCGTGAACTGGCGGATATCCTGTTCACCGACGGCACGCAGGGCATCAGCTTTGAATTGCAGGGACGTCCGACACCTGATGTGGTGAAAACCGAGTTGAAAATCGACGGGCAGACGCTGAGCTATTTCAATCAGATGGCGGAATGGCAGGCGATGCGCTGGCCAGGCGAGAACTTAAAACCCGGCACGCTGCTCACCTGGACAGGTGTGGGCAACGGAGGGCAGATTTACGGTGATTACAGCGGAACCTGGGGCTTTATTCGCTGGTTAGAGCAAGGTAAGCGCCAGCGGCTGGATCGCAGCCAGTGGATGCTGAACTTTGCCACACCGGATAAACGCAACCTGCAATGGGTGCTGCGGACGCAGATGAGTGACGGCCCGCTGGCGCTGCTGCGGCTGCGTGGATTTACGCTGCCGGACGAAATCTTCAGTGTTGATGCGGTTTCCGCCTCGCAATCGATGGCACCGCGCGAAGCGGCAATGGATGAAATACCCACAGACATGGATGGAACGGAATAATGGCGGACATTAATGTATTAATCGGCGCGTGTGGAGCCGAAGTTTCTGCGCTGCGGGCTGATGCTCAGCAACGCCTGAATCACTGGTCAAACTGGTTACAACCTATCGCGGCAGAAACGCCTTGCGGTGCAGATCCCGCCTATGACGACCAGTTTTTGTTGATCCGTGAAGAGGTCAACAAACTCTCCGGCATTGATACTGCGTTAATCACTTCACTGACGGAGCCGCTGCTTAATTCCATCAGCAAAGATATTCGCATCATTACCTTTTATCTCTGGGCGCGGCTGCATCAGGATGGCGAAACCGGATTGGCTGAAGGCGTTGAATTACTGGCGGCGGCGTTGCAGCACTACGGCACTGAACTCCATCCGCAGCGTCCGCGCAGCAGACAAGCCGCACTCGCCTGGTTGGGCAGTGCGCGTGTGCTGGACAGTTTATCGCTGTGGCCGGAAGCCGATTTAGATTGTACCCGACGTATTTGCGGTGGCTTGCTGCTGGTAAGCGAAGCATTGCAGGAGGACGAGCGTGCGACAATTCAGCCTCTGATTAACGCGCTGGAAGTCAGGCTGGCCCAAAACGGTGGCGCTGACGCGATGGTTCCACAGCACAGTGCTGAGGAATTTAATGCCGGACGCGATATTGATGCGTCATCACTCAAGCCAGTTAATTCAGGTGAAAATCTCAAAGCGCAGGCCAAAGTATTGGCGACTTATCTGCGCGAACAACCAGGCGGATGGTTAGCCGCGCATCATCTGATGAAGAGTGTGCGCTGGGACACCATGACACAGCTTCCTGCGTTAGGTGCTGGCGGTAATACGCGCCTGCTGACACCAAAACCCGAGCACCGCGCACATTTAAAACGTCTTTATCTGCAACAAAGCTGGCTTGAACTGATTGAGCTGACGGACTTGCTGTTCAGCCAGGCAACTAATCATCTGTGGCTCGATTTGCAATGGTATGCGTGGGAAGCACTGACCCGCAGTAATAAAGAAAGCACTCTGGCGACCATTATCGAACAGGATCTCAATGCGCTGCTGCTGCGTTTACCAGGGCTGGAGACGCTGACCTTCGCCGACGGCACACCGTTTGCTGATGACGTCACACTCAACTGGATCGCTCAGCGTGTCACTGGCGGCGGAGCTTATCATGAGCCAGAAACGATGGTTAACGGCAGTCAGCCGGAAAGCGATGTGCTTTCACTGGAAGCTGAAGCACTGGAAAAAGCGGATGCGGAAGGTGTGGATGCGGCGTTGTATTGGCTGCAATTGCGGCCGGGTGTCAGTAGCGTGCGCGATCAATGGTTGTTGTGCCTGTTAATGGCTCGGGTATGCGAACAGTTTGGCCGCAACGATATTGCGCTGCATTTGCTGGGAGAATTGAATACCCAGGCAGATGGACTGACATTACCGCAGTGGTCGCCAGACTTTATGTTCGAAGTGCGTGCGCGCAGGCTCAAACTGCTGCGAGTGAAAGCCGCCCGGGGCGAGAGCGACAGAGTTCGGCTGCAACCAGAAATCGACGCGCTGCTCTCGGGATTGATCATTATCGATCCTGCTCGTGCCGCCGTGTTGTGCGGTTAAGCCACAATAACTATTCAGGGAGTGAAACATGGCAAAAGGTTTTTATTTAGTTCAGGGGGATAAAACCACCTGCGGCGGACGAATCATTGAGGGCGCAACTGACCATACAATATTTGGCAAGGCGGCTGCGCGTGAAAAAGATCGGGTTCTTTGCGGTAAACATCCCGGCACTTTTCTTATTGCCGGTGGCATCGTTAACGACACCATCCATGGCCGCCGTATGGCCGGCACGTTGAACAGCGAAAGCACTTGCCCCTGTAAGGCGAAGTTTATTCCATCGATGCTGCATGATACTTATGAGAAAGGTGGGGAAGCTTCAGAGTCATCATCTTCTCTCGATGGACTCATGATAGAACTACAGAAACCGTATGAAGCACTCCATCAGGAAGATAATGTTGACCATAATTGCTTCCATGCTGATGGAGCTAGACAAGTAGCAGAGTATATTCTCAATGAGATTAAAAAAAATGTCAGAAGCAATATAGCGGAGAATATTCGCAATTTTATCGATAGTGAAACATTGAGAAAAAAATTAGATGATTGGAATAAACTCCCTTTTTATGTTAAGTCGTCACCACCACCGAGGCCTAATTTGGCCGCAGCAATAGTAATATGGTATCAGACTGTTAAAACGGGTTCTATATGGGATCATAAACCTATAATCAGAAAGAAGTTTGTAAATGTTGCCGTTACACGAAAAACGGATAGAGGTAATATTTCAAAGTCACATTATCATAAGTATAAAATGCACGATTATTTTTTTGATGTTTGGTCAAACATCCATTATGGATATGTAGGACTTAGTGTTGGATTTGATGAGTCGCTGCTTTTGAAAGGATCTACATGGGAGCAAAATATGACTCCGGGTGCAATAGGGGATGACACTGTTGATGACGTTACAAGTATGAATATTGGATTTGGTTTATACCATAAGTATGGAAGATTTGCTGACGGACTAACCGCTCAACATATTCTTGATGCTCTCGAATTTACAGCTGAAAATAAGCTACCTCATTCAAGGGATGACCATTGGTGCTGGAACATTAAGAACCCCGAACGTATCCCACGCCCATGAGGTTAACATGAAAAAAACAATATTTATATTTTTTATCTTGCTCTTGATTGTAATATTTTTTAATCACTCGAAACCCAGAGTGGTAATTAGTAATAAATCACTTGGTGATGTTTTTGTTTTTTTTGGCACAAGTGAGAAAGGGGTTGAACCAGACTATGAGGAGATTAAGCAATCCCGTCATGCATTAAAAATATCTCAGGGAGAATCGGTTGAACTATCTATTTCCATTTTCGATTACTTTCTTGAAAATGGCCAAGTAAATATCGGGTGGCGATTAGGAGGGTTGATGGGTGCGGAAATTAAGCGAGTAAATTATACAACTTTAAATATTTTATCTGGTTCAAGTCGCTGCGTATTAGCAATAGATATTTATAAAGATAAAGATAACGTCTCATATCAAAGGAATTCATTTTGCATTAAATCATTTGAAATAACATCAGATGATGATTGACTCTTAATGGGAAGCATTTCATTTTTCCAGCGTATTATACTTCAGATCTGGAGTTTAATTATGTGGGTTTTATCCTTGATTGCCTCTTATATCGGTTATCTATCAACAAAAGAGTATCTGGCATTTCCCAGTGAGTTGACATATTCAACGGGGGTAGTTTCTTTAACTTTATATTCTTTTATAATGTTGCGATTCTGCTTGTCTGGCCTTTATGTTTTCGTAAAAGGGCAGCGCATGAGTGATAAACATCAGAAGGTCTCCATGATGATAATTCTATCTGGGTTTTTATTATTAATTATTTATGGATTTTCTTTTAAAGTCTTCTTCATTAGCAAAGTGAAGAGTAAAGGGTATTATACTTGCGCCGATATACCATCAGGATGGATGCCTGGGATGGCAACAAAATACGTGAAAGAGAAAGGTTTATGTGAGCGGGCTAGGTAATGAGGATTTCAAATAGAGTTATTATATATTTTTCTATTCTGTCTTTTCCATTTTTGCTAAGTATAGTCCCTACACTCTCTTTATTATTAACTTATGAATCACTTACTACGCTAGGTGAAACGGTTTGCTACCCATTATATGAAGAAATACTAAAATATACTGACATGATAATATATGCCTTAAGCTTAGGTTCAATAATTAGCATGTCTGTGCTGATTGCTATGCATATAAGCTTGCTAAAGGATAAATAATTTTACATGTGTGAGTTAATGCCTCAATAACATCTTGCGGAAATTACATGTGAATGGTTTTTTTAATAATTGCAATTGTATTGATTTTCCAGGTTGCAAAATTAATGATGCCGTCAGTTTCAGTTTATAATCAAACAGATAATGTCATATTACAACCCAAAATGCAGGTATGACAAGTTAAATATTACATCCGAACAAGGCGTCTGCTCTGCTACGATCATTATCAAAGAAGTTGAAGCCACCATTCGACCCGATAGAACCATCTTCTGTTATAAATATTTAAACTCCGCATCAGAATGATTTTTAAATTCTGAACACCTAATTAACACACTTTAAAAATAATGCAATTATGGATGATTTAACCCTGCGTTATTACGACGCTGAAATGCGCTACCTGCAGGAAGCGGGCGAAGAGTTCGCCCGCGCCCATCCTGAACAGGCGGCGATGCTCAATCTGGACAAAGCCGGTGCCCGCGATCCCTACGTTGAACGGCTGTTCGAAGGCTTTGCCTTTATGGTCGGTCGCCTGCGGGAAAAGCTCGACGATGACCTGCCGGAACTGACCGAAGGTCTGGTCAGCCTGTTGTGGCCGCACTATCTGCGCACCATTCCGTCGATGTCGGTGGTGGAGTTCACGCCCGACTGGCGCGAGATGAAAGAGCCGATGCGGCTGGCACGCGGCTTTGAAGTAATCTCACGTCCGTTAGGTGAAAAAGGCACGCGCTGTCGCTACACCACCACGCGTGAGGTACAGGTGCTGCCGCTGGCGCTGGAGTCGGTAAAATTAACCACCGATGCCGCCGGACGCTCAGTTGTTCGCCTGCGCTTTAACGGCGGCGCGCTGGCCGACTGGAGCCGTATCGACGTCAGCCGCATTCCGCTCTACCTCAATGCCGATGCGCCGCTGGCCTGTGCGTTGCATGAAGCATTAACACTCAACGTCGCCAGCATCGCACTCCGTTTGCCGGGCGAAACCGACAGCCGCCGCTTTGACGGGCACTTCAGCGCGCAGGGCTTTAGCGAGGAAGATCGGCTGTGGCCGGGAGATGAGGGCAGCTTCAGCGGCTATCAGCTGCTGCTGGAATACTTCGCCTTCCGCGAGAAGTTTATGGCGGTGAACCTGCGCGGGCTGGAACAGATTGCACTACCCGCGTCGCTGCCGTGGTTTGAACTCGACGTGGTGCTGGCCGAGCGCTGGGAGCATGATTTTCAGTTCAGTGAAAAACATCTGCGCCTCAATGCGGTGCCGGTGATTAACCTGTTTGCGATGGAATCCGATCCGCTGATGATCAACGGATTGCAGACCGAATATATGCTGCGCCCGATGCGCGTGCAGGACGGCCATACCGAAATCTACTCGGTGGATTCGGTGATTTCCTCGAAAGGTCTACCGTACGTGCCGTTTAGCAGCTTCCGCCACAAAGGCGGCATGCTGCGTCACGAAGCGCCGGAACATTACTTCCACACGCGCGTGCGGCGCGGGCCGTCCGGGCTGCATGAAACCTGGATGATCCTCGGTGGCGAAGCCTTTGATAATCACAGCCTGCCGGAGAATGAAAGCCTGTCGGTGAGCGTCACCGGCACCAACGGCCAGCTGCCGCGTCGCGCGCTGCAGAGCACGCTGCTGGATACCGCCGTCAGCAGCACCGACGTGGCGATGCAGGTGCGTAACCTGTGCGCGCCGACGCTGCCGTGCTATCCGCCCAATCGTGATCGCTTTCACTGGCGCGTGCTGAGCCATCTCGGTTCGAGTTTTCTGTGGATGATGGATAACGCCGAGGTGCTGCGCGGCACGCTGGCGCTGTACGACTGGACGCACAGCGAAATGAATCGCCGTCGCCTGGACGCCATCCTGCACGTCTGCCACAAAGAGACCGAGCGCTTTGAGCAGGGCTATCTGCTGCGCGGCGTGCAAATTGAAATCACCCTCGACAGCAGCGGCTTTGCCGGCAGCGGCGATATCTGTTTGTTTGGCGAAATGCTCAGCCGTTTCTTCGCGCTGTACACCGATATCCATCTGTTTAATCGCCTGATTTTAATCCTGCAACCGACCGGAGAGCGCCTCGTATGGGAAGAGAAGCACAATCGCCGCATCTCCGGCTGACGCCCCGGCTGGAGAAGGAGCTGACGCGGCTGAACTTTTACCGCTTCTGTCAACTGGTTGAACATCAGCATAAAGACAAGCCGCCGCTCGGCAGCACCAGCAAGCCGCAGAACGACGCGGTGCGTTTACTGCCGCATCCCGGCATGGGATTTCCGGCGGGCGAATTGAAGGCGTTTGAGTACAACGAAGCCGATGCCGCTGCGCCGCCGGTGGTGCGCACCACTTTCCTCGGATTGTATGGCGTGGATTCGCCGCTGCCGGGCAGCTATATCGATGACATCACCCAGCGCGATGAAGGGCATGAAGCGCTGCAGGGCTTTCTCGATATTTTTAACCACCGCATCCTGACGCAGTTTTATCGCATCTGGCGCAAATACTCATATCCGGCGACCTTCGAGGCGGGCGGTGGCGACAGCACGTCGCAGTCGCTGCTCGGGCTGGTGGGATTGGGCATTCCCGGCACCGGCAAGCATATCGCCACGCCGGTTTCGCGCTTTCTGGCGCTGCTCGGTGTCATGCGTCAGCCGGGCAGAACGGAAGAGGGCATTCGCGCGCTGGTGCGTTTGCTTGCGCCTAACACCTCGGTGACCGTGCAGCCGCACTGTTTGCGTCTGGTGCCGGTTAGTCATCCGCTGGAATGCGAGTTCGTGCTGGATGGCAACGCGCCGCTCGGCGATGAAGCGATGGATGCCAACAGCCAGCTGCTGATTGAACTGCAAACCGCCTGCGCGGATGAGGCCACGCGCTGGCTGCCGGACGGCCAGCTGTATCAGGATTTTCTGGTGATGCTGCGGGTGTATCTCGGCTGGCGCTATCGCGCGCGCATCCGGCTGTGTCTGGAGACGCAACTGCTGGCCCCGCCGGCTCTGGGCGATGCGCCGTTCTGGCTCGGCATGACCGGCGTGCTGGGCGCGGACGAAGCGTGCAGCGACATCCCCCAAACCTTTACCACCGAACTGGGCTGCTATGCAGGCATGCGCCCGGTCAAACCCTGCGAGGAGCAGCGACGTGTCAGTTACCACTTTGATTAAAATTTTGATGTGCAGCGCACTGTTGCTGCTTGGCGGCTGCGGTTTGCAGCAGAAAGTCACCGACGGATCCTTCGCGGCGTTTGGCGCGATTTTCTACAAGCAGATCAAAACCCTGCATCTGGATTTCAGCGCGCGTGAAAGCCTCAATAGCGACAGCCGCGAGCATAATCCGCTGTCGCAGCCGGTGATGGTGCGCGTGTTCCAGCTCAGCGAGCGCAAAGCGTTTGACGGCGCGGTGTATCAGCAACTGACCGGCGATGCGGCGGACGTGCTCAGAGCCGAACTCCTCGCCGACCGCGATGTGGTGCTGACCCCGGGCGGCGACGTGTCGCTGAATATGCCGATGGAAAAAGAAGCTAAATTTGTCGCGGTAGTCGCGCTGTTCCAGCAGCCGGATATGGCGAAAAACAGCTGGCGGCTGGTGCTGGAGCGCAACGATTTGGAGCCGGATAAAGCGCGCGTGATTGAGTTAAGCAGCAACAGCCTGCGCCTGATCAGCGAGGCAAAACCATGAGTGGCGGCAACCATCAACCTTCGCTGTATGAGCTGCTGAAAGGCAGCTTCGCGGGTGGGCTGGAGCTGGACCGTGTGAAGGAGCAGGATCAGGTGATCCTCTCGGTGCTCGATAACATGCAGCGCATCCTCAATACTCGCGCCGGATCGCTGTCGCATATCCCCGATTATGGCCTGCCCGATATGACGCGCATCCTGCAGGGCATGCCCGGCACCGCGCATCAGTTGCTGTATACGCTATCTGAGGTGCTGCTGAAATACGAGCCGCGCCTGAAGCGCATTGACGTGGTGTTACTGGAACAGAGCATGCCCGGCGAGCTGCGCTATGCCATTGATGCTGAACTCAAAGAGGGCGGACTGGTGCGCTTCGGCACCGAATTTATGCCGGAAGGGCGCGTGATGATCCGCCATATGAAACAGCAGCAATATCTGGATGCCAGGGCATCTGTTTAATTTTTTCGCCTGATTAAGGCTTTCGGAACACAGCAATGACATCAACTCAATCTCGCTTCGTCAAAACCGGCGGCGATCCGCGTGCGCTTGCGGAATATGCCGCGCTGCGCCAGGAAATGCAGAAACTCACGCACCCGGCGCGTCCGGATGTCGATTGGCCGCATGTCTCTGCGCTCTGTCTGACGCTGTTCGAAAAAAACGGCGTCGAGCTGCAAAGCGCCGTTTGGTACACGCTATCGCGTGCGAACACGGCAGGAACGGCCGGTATGACGGAAGGCCTGGCGGTACTGGTGGCGTTAATTACCCGCGATTGGCCGACGTTATGGCCGCAACCGGCACATTCACGTATCGAACTGCTGGCGGGACTGAGCCGTCGGTTACAGCAATTCCTGCGTACTCAAACAATAACCCAAGCAGACTTAACGGCGCTTAGCCAGGCGGCGCGCTTGCTCAGTGAAGCCGGCGATCATCTGCAACGTCTTGAACTGCGTCAGCTTAGTCAGATTGATCCGCTGCTGGACCGCATTCGCAGTGCGGTGGTGATGCTGGAACACTGCGATGTTTCAACGCCTGATGCCGTGGCCAAGCTGCCTGAAGTCGTTCCGATTGAGAAGCCCGCACTGGCGTTAGCAAGTGCGGAAGTCAGTGGCTGGGTGTATGTTCCGTCTCCGGAGGCACCTGCACCCGATTTGCGGCGGCTGCGCCGTCGGGCGTTTATCAGTGGCGTGGGCGCGACGCTGCTGAGCGTGTCACTCATCGTCGCCGCTGGCTATTTCGTTGAGCAAAATACTGAGCAGGAATCTCCATTGCAGCAGGCATTACAGGCTTCAGTATCACCAGTTGCTGCGCCTCTCACACCGGAAATGATTGCTGAGCTCCACGCGAATCCCCCCGAATGGCTGAACGATGGTGCATGGCTGGATCAAACACAGCAGCAATTGAACTGGCTGCAGGGCGCATCGCCGGACTGGAATCTGCAGCAAGGTAATGCGCTGGTGATGCAGGCCAGCCTGTTGTTGCCTGATTCGGATGCGGTTAAAACGATGAGCGCACGCTGGAACAAGCAGCTTAAAGCGGCAGCAATGCCAGCAGATAAAATGCAGGGATGGCAACAGGGCATGGAGCAGCTCAACATGTTGTCGCAGCGCCTGAACGGACTTGACGAGCAACGCGGCAAATATCTGACGGTGAGCGAACTGAAAACAGCGGTATACAATATGACGCAGGCGTTCAACGGAACGGTGCCACTGGAAGAGGAACTGCGGGTGTTGCAGCAATCGGACAATGACGCTACACAGAATCAGTTAACACAAGCGGAAATGCACCTGAAGCAGCTGATTGCCAGTTATCAAGAGGTAGTCACATCTGCAAGAGAGTAGGATTAAGCAAAATCCGCGGTCTGACGGAAAACAGGCAAAAAAAAAGTCTGAACCTTAGTTCAGACTCTCTTTCAAAATATGGCGGTGAGAGGGGCCGCCTGATTAGCATTCACGACGTTCCAAACCTGTCCAATAATTCTCACTATAACAGTGAGTTATCAATAAACCCGTCCAGGCCAGTTCCAGGACATCCAGTGAAAGTGCATTATAAATGGCATACTGGATGGCATACCAGCTTGAGCAGGAAGCAATCAAAATGGCATTACTTACCGATACCAAAGCCAGGCATATTAAGCCTGACGATAAGCCGCTGCCGCATGGCGGCGTCACTGGCTTAACACTTCACGCATCTTCCACCAAAGGGCATGGCAAATGGGTACTACGCTATGTCAGCCCAGTAACCGATAAACGCCGTAATGCTGGATTGGGCACTTATCCTGAGATCAGCATTGCTGAGGCAGCGAAACTGGCTCAATCAATGCGTGAGCAATTGGCGTCGGGCATTGATCCGCTCGAGCTGAAAAGGATTGAAGCGGAAAAAGTCAAAATACCGACGTTTGAAGAGGCAGCGCGTAAGGTTCATCAGGAGCAACTTTCCGGTTGGCGCAATAAGAAGCATGAAAAGCAGTGGCTCTCGACATTGGAGCGCTATGCGTTTCCGTCTATTGGTGCGGTCTCGATTGAACAAATCACACCAGCGATAATTGCAGAAGTGCTGCGGCCAATCTGGCTAACCATTTCTGGTACAGCAAGCCGAGTTAGACAGCGTATGCATGCGGTAATGCAATGGGCTTGGGCACACGGACATTGCTCAGCGAATCCTGTCGATGTAGTTGAACATCTTCTACCAAAGCAGAGTGTTCGAAGTGAACATCATCCAGCCATGCCATGGAAGCTAATTCCTGGCTTTATAGCTCAGCATGTTCAGACCGATGAGCGCTATAACGTGACGAGAGCACTGTTGCTGATCGTGATTCTGACAGCATGTCGATCTGGTGAAGCGAGGTTTATGCGTTGGGAGGAGATCGACTTCAAGAAGCGGCTGTGGACCATCCCTTCGGATAGGATGAAAGCAGGTGTCATGCATCGAGTGCCGTTGTCGGAGCAAGTCATCGGCATTTTGGAAGGATTGAAGGGATTGCATGATGAACTGGTGTTCCCATCGCCACGAAAGCAAGTGGTTTTATCGGATATGGTTTTGACCTCATTCCTGAGAAAAGTGGATGCTCCGAGCGATAGTGATGGAAGGGTAGCTACGGCGCATGGTTTCCGCTCCAGTTTCCGTGATTGGTGTAGTGAGCAGGGATATTCACGTGATTTGGCAGAGAGGGCGCTGGCACATGCGGTGGAGAACAAGGTGGAGGCTGCTTACCATAGAACAGATTTGTTGGAGCAGCGAAGACCGATGATGCAGGCTTGGAGCGCTTTTGTTATGGCGCAGATAAGTTAGCAGTTACAGCCTGCTCATAAATCATTCAATTATTTTTAGTTCTGAGTATAAGGCCACGTCTTGTAGACGTGGTTACTGTGTTTTTGATAGAGAGTGATGGCATAATTAGACTAAGTTTTTTTTTTAGAATTCAAATGGGCTGACAGACCAACAATGAATAATTTTCAACGAATAAAAAAGCCCGTTGCCATCGATTTGTTTGCGGGTGCAGGTGGCTTTTCGCTTGCTGCGATTAATGCGGGGTTTTCAGTTGCACTGGCACTTGAAAACGATCCGTATGCTGTAAAGACGTATAAAAGTAATATTGTTAATAACGAAGGTGCTGAGAACGTCACTGTTCTCGACGAGAGCATACTGAATTACGCGCCTGAAAAAGTCCATGAGGAGCACCTGTTAGGGCTCAATTGCGATCTCCTTTTGGGCGGCCCCCCTTGTCAGGGGTTCTCGACACATCGAATATTAGATGCAGGAATTGATGATCCACGAAATGAGCTTGTATTGGCTTATTTTCGGTTCGTTAAAGCATTTCGCCCCCGCGTTTTTTTGATGGAAAATGTGCCAGGAATACTTTGGGAACGCCATAAAAGTCATCTGGATGCCTTTTATAGTGAAGGAGCTAAAGCGGGATACACGGTTTATGAACCTGTTGTGCTGGATGCCCGAGACTTCGGCGTACCTCAAAGACGTAAGCGGGTATTTATTCTCGGTGTCAGGGACTTAGCTGATACCCATGCCTTCATCTGGCCCCCAAAGCCTACGCATGCTCCGCAAGACAAAGTGAAGGGTGATTTACAAGTGTGGGCAGCCTGTGAAAGTGTATTCAGACCCGCGCCCGATGGTGATGAAAACGATATACATATGAATCACGGTCCAGAGTTGATTAAGGCTTTTTCAAATACGCCACCAAACGGGGGAAGCCGCAAAGATTCGGGTAGGATACTTCCCTGTCATGCAAAGCATGATGGGCATAAAGATGTCTATGGGCGTATCGATCCGGCGTTACCTGCTCCGACCATGACGACAGCATGCATTAACCCTTCTAAAGGGCGCTTCGTTCATCCAACAAGCCATCATGGTATTACCTTGCGACAGGCTGCAAGAATTCAAACGTTCCCAGACAACTTTATTTTCACGGGTGGGCTTACGGCAGCAGGTCGGCAAATAGGAAACGCTGTACCGGTTAAGATGGGCACATACCTCATTCGATATATCAAACAATATCTACTGAAAGACCATACTGTCCATCTAAGCGGTGATGCTTTCGCAGATAATGATAAACGAGAAACCGAGAATATATGATTCAAACTCTGGCGTTTCGCACCCAGGCCAGGACGGTCGATCACCTTGGGCGTGAACAGATTGCTGACTGTCCAACCGCTATTACTGAACTCTGGAAAAACGCTTATGATGCTTATGCGCGAAACGTGAGCCTGCATCTTTTTGATGATGCAGAACCAGTTGCGGCTGTTTTTGATGATGGCCATGGAATGAGCTTTGAGGAATTTGTTAACCGCTGGCTCGTCGTAGGTAGCACATCGAAATACGACATAAATACGCAGGATGATGATGATCGTGACGGTTTGCCGAAGCGTACCCGGCAGGGGCAGAAAGGTATCGGACGTTTATCATCAGCAAACCTTGGCCCGCTTCTTCTTATCGTCACTAAAAGGAAAAATGCAGATTTCGTTGCTGCTTTGATCGACTGGCGGATTTTTGAAAACCCTTACTTGGTGCTTTCAGATATTGAGGTACCGATAACCGAGTTTAAGGACCAAGACCAACTATTTGTTAGTTTGCCTCAATTATTTGATCGGCTATTGGAAAATGTTAAGGGTAACAATTTAGACAACGATCGTTCCCAAAGGCTCAGGCTTGCATGGGAAACCTACGACCGAGTAGTTCTTGAAAATAATCCAGCTTCTCCTAAACCTTCAAAGGTTATCGCTAGCACCATAGTCAATGCTCGTTTCGAAAAGAGACATTTTGACCCTTGGTCTGTCTGGCAGGGAAAATCATCACATGGTTCTGCATTAATCGTTTCTGATATCAACTACGATCTTCGTGCCCAGTTGCCATCTGTTGAACCTGACGGCACCACCCAGAAAATTAGAGAAGCACTGCTATCAACCCTTTCTGCATTCACCGACCCCTATGTCGATTATGACGCACTGGAGGTTAACGCTTTTGCACCTGAGTTTTCATATGAAGTTCGGATTTGGTCAGGGGCAGTCTCTAATCCGGTAGTTAAAGATGATCGTGTTGTTCTCAATCGCAATGTATTGGAAGAAGCGGAACATATACTCTCTGGGAACATTGATGAGGACGGTGTCTTTAGAGGTCAGATTAAAGCCTTTGGACAGTGGGTTTTTGAAGGCAAAGATTACGTTATCTCACCACCGAAAGATTTTAAAATGCCCTCTGGCCCAACAACCTTTGTGGGTCCATTCAGTCTGGTTGTTGCTACTTATGAAAGGGTTCAGCGCAACACTACTTTGCCTGAAAAAGATTGGGTCAAATTCGAAAGGTTAACCTCTGAACATGGCGGCTTTTTACTCTTTCGTAATGGTCTTCGTGTTCTTCCTTACGGAAGGACCGATAATGATTTCTTCGAAATTGAAACCCGCCGTAGTATCTCTACAGGGCGTGAATTCTGGAACGCTCGTAGGATGTTAGGCCGTGTTGCGATATCTCGCGAGCACAATCCTAACTTGAAAGATAAAGCTGGTCGTGAAGGTTTTATTGATAACCGAAGTGCAAAGGTGTTGCGTGCACTTGTGATTCATATTCTGCGAACTTCTGCGTACCAATTTTTTGGGCAAGCATCTGAATTGCGAAATCAAGTACTTCCAGATGTGCAGGCAAAAAATGACAAGGAAAGAGCAGATAAAGAAAGGCAGGCTCTATCAGCCAGAAATTCGAGCCGTTTCCGTTCTAATCTTCGAAAGAACTTGCCCCTATTAAACGAAATTTATATTGAAGCTGAACATATTCTTTCTGAAATCAAAATTGATACTGAGCAGGACTTAGTTGATGCCCAGTCATTAATTGCTAGATTTAGCGAAAACCTAACTGATCTGCGACTGACTGGCGCGCCCGCTAAACTGGGCGCCGTCGAAGATGACTATCGTGCATTTAGGGCAATGTATGCTGATGTCATCGAAAAAATTAGATCGTTGGAAGAGAAGCGTGCTGCCGCTATTGAACGCATCAAACCTGCGAAGCCTGAAGAAATCGTACAAAAGCAGCTTAATAGCCACGCCAGCCGACTTCAGGCGCGTCTTCGCGCCTGGCGTAAGTCTATAGAAACTATCCAGAACACAGAAAGCGACCGCGTTGCAGCGCTATTTGAAGCACGAAATAAAGCGTTTCATCAAGATGCTATGCCGTTTGTTGAAAACGTCAGACTAGGTCGATATGGCCTGGACGAAGCATTGGAAGGGATGAAAGCTCTTTATCTGAAACTTGATAACGAAAATGAAGAGACCTTCCAGTCATACCTGTATGCATTAGAAATCATGAGTGAAAATATTAATATTGAGCTCATCGCCCGGCAGGGTACTGCGGAAAATGTTGCGTTACGAGAAGATTTAAACCGGCTCAATCAGGTCGCTCAGCTAGGAATCACTGTTGAAATTCTGGGGCATGAACTCGCCAGTAATGAGCGTATGATTTACGAAGGTATTCGTCAGATTAAGCAGGTAGGACAGGTGGCAGGGACAGAACTGATTGTCGAAGGGTTTGAGGCTCTGAGCCAGCAGTTAGATTTCCTTTCGCCCCTAAAAGTGTCAGGTACCAAGACAAGGCGATTAATATCAGGTAAGGAAATTGAAGATTACCTTAATACGTTTTTTGGCTCTGTAATACGTAACAGAGCTATCACTATTCATGCCTCAGAAGAATTTCGTCAGTTTTCACTCTATGAACAGGCCTCACGGCTTTACGCAGTTTTTGTAAATCTGGTGAATAACAGCGTTTACTGGATGGTTAATTCTCATACGCAAGAGCCTGAAGTTTATCTCTCGGTTGAGGAAGAGCGAATTATTATTTCTGATAATGGGCCAGGCATTAATCCCGTTGATCAGGAACATCTTTTTAAAATGTTCTTTACTCGTAAATCTAGTGGCGGCAGAGGGATAGGCCTTTATCTTTGTCGTGCAAATTTACAGGCTGGCGGTCATTCAATAGCGTACGCCACAGAGCGTAAGTACAAGCGCCTCAGCGGTGCTAATTTCGTCATTGATTTCAAGGGGGCTACCTTTGGTTGAAGGAATAACGTTTAAAGATCTGGTCAGTGAAGCATTTATATTGCCGCTGCGTTCGGTTTTGATTGTTGATGACCAGTATCCCACATGGGAAGAAATATTCGCTGAAAAAGTCGAAAATGCCCCCAACGATGACGAAGAGACATCTGTGGTGATGGGAAAAAATTGGCACAACCCAGCAACCGCAGCGGAAGTTATGCATCTCATCAGGCAATTTCGGGCACACAAACCTGGCCTCATCATCGATATTCATGATGGTGTGTCAGCTAACCGTGCAGAACGAAAAACAGGAAGTGAGACCCCTGAAGAGCTTGCTGATCACCTCCATCAGTCAGATCTACTTATTCTGGATTATAACCTCGAGGGGGCAGAGGCTGGGACGGGCGGAGATACTGCCAGGAAAATTCTTGCATCAGTCCTAGACAATCAGCATTTTAATCTTGTTGTGGTGCACACAAGTGAAGATTTAGATAACGTAATTCACGAGTGTCTGCGCTCACTTCTAAGTAGCTGTGTGTCTCAATATAGTGGTGCTCTGCAGGAGCAAATCCACCGTTTGGATGCGCTTATTGTTGATAAAGAAGACTGTGGGGACTTTGATCGTAGCATTATCGAGGAAAAGCTGGATATGGCCACCTACCTCGCTGCGCGTCACCCTGCAGGAGGCCAAATGAAGGCCCTTGGCGAATTTATGTCCGGCAAAGGTGCTTTCGCTCTACTAAACGAATGGGCAGGAGAATTGGCGTTAGAACCAGCTCAACGTAAAACTTTCTTTTATTGGGCTGTCGGACAATTTGAAAGAAGATATATAGGTGATTTTAGTGATAATCCTCCGGGATTACTTGCCTGGCGTAATACAGAAACTTGTAAATGGCTGAGGACGTCGAGAGGATTTGCGTGCTTTGTTACAAAAGGGCATGAAAACTTGATGGCTGAGTTAGAAAAGGCGTTGCTGGACTGGAAACCCACCCCCTCTAGACTGATTTCTGCGAAGTTTCGCTATGAGATAAGCCGATTTGGCGCAGAGGTTGAAGAAACTTCGCTTAGGCAAAGACATGCCTATGCAAAATTCTATGAAACCATCTGTAATCCTGGGAGTGATGATCTTCCTGCAGAGCACACGGAACTTTTGCGCACATACCGTTTAAAAAACCATGTTGCACGCCAGTCTGAAATGCTTTCTTTCCTAGTGGAAGACGCCGTTGCTGATTATGGCAGAAAGATCTATCAAACAGATTTAACGAGTGGGTTTACTTATCAGGAGCATTACAGTGTTGACCTGAGTAAAGACGCCGATAAAAAAAGGGCAATCAGCGAATACAATCGCTATGTATGCTGCCTCCCATCTAGAGAAAATGAGGACGGAAGGAGTGCTCCCGAGCAGTTGGACAGTGGGCACATATTCAAATTAGGTGAGAGTTGGTGGGTTTGCGCAACGCCAGCCTGTGATTTGCAACCCGGGCAAAGCATAATCGCTTTTAATAAAGGTGGAGATGCGAGTTTACGGCCCTTTACAGCTGTCAAGCTATATGAGTCAGGTCCGGATACCCTGACTAATCAACATATCAATAGCGGTTCATATTGCTACGTAGAACATCAAGGCAAAATTATCGGGCTTGGTATTCGTCCGGCTAAAGATGATGCCAGCAGTCCGGCCATTCAAAAGGTCGAGTGGCGTGCTTTCGTGGCTGAACGTGGAGGTATGATTGAAGACAGAATCTTGTCGCTGCTCGAAATACAGCTCGAATTTAAGGATCAAAGCATGAAAAGCGAGCGAAAAGAGGCAGAGGTCGTGGCGAAACTTCGATACGAATACGCATTAAACTATATTCAACGCATAGGTGCTAGTGTAAGCAGAATTGGTCTTGGTTATGTTGCCATATAGTGATGAGTTATTGATTTTTCAGGGATGATTTATTACTTGTAGCACATAGATCCGACTGAATTAAATAGTTGTTGAATATGAAAACCATACGAACTGATGCATTAATAATGCATCAGTTCGAGTTTTAATTTTTTTCTTTAAATTAACCTTGGCATAGAAATCGTCAGGGTGAATATTTTTAAATTAAGTTAACTTGACAAGGATTATTATTATTAGTTTGGATTTGACTGAAAGTTCTCGATTATTTTCTGATTGTAGTCATCAAGGTATTTCTGCAATTCATTTCTATCAATCAAGCGAACCATAGCGGATTCTGCTAGCTCTTTTGCTGACTTAGTGAAATAAGAGTTTGTTACAACCATGGCTTCATCACAGGCATAAAACGTTTTTGCAGAAATGGCTTGTTGTACTGCAGAATTCCCAACTGAGCCTGAATAATTTTTCGCTTGAATTACCATGCTTTTACCAAACCGAGTGACAAATAGATCAGCCCCTTGGTCCTGAGTTCTCCTCGTTTCTTTGACGTCATACCCAATAGTTTGAAAAATTTTAACTAAAAAATCTTCAAACTGGAATCCATCCATTGCATCAACCAGATACATCGTGACAAATTTGTTGGGATTAAAGTGTTCGAGTCTAGTAGCTAATCTTTCAACTAAAATATCAAAATGAATATTTTCGCATACAGATAAATACTTTTTTATATCTTCAAAAGAAACTAAAGGAGCTCCTGGCGTAGTCTCAGCGCTCCCATTAAATTCAATGGATGAAAACTGTACGTTATTTTTCCAGATGAAGTATAAAAATAATGAAAGATCAGCTCTAAAGGTTGTTCCAGCTTCTTCAATCCATGACTTCAAAGATTCAGTTAATGTTGATTTAATGTGCCGTTTGACCTCTTTAGCAAATCCAGAATAGAGGGCATTAAAGGATGTTGTAAGCAAGAGTTTATCTAACAACATTGGCAGTTGTTCAAGTTCATTGAAGCCTTTCCGAACAAGAACCTCTCGGAATAGCACGAAGTCAGAATAGGTATTGTGTAGCGGTCAACAAAAA
>NZ_JACAPA010000055.1:0-38266 GCF_013385945.1 Pantoea sp. B9002 | reverse complement strand
GGATTCATCAGCCCTACGGGCTCGGGGTAAAACTCACAAAACGCGTGCCTTTCATCTTCAACTCGCCCTTCGCACCCTTATCGATCTGGTGATACTGGTTCGCGTTCACCGTCACTTTAATATCACTGGCACCGTTCAGCGGATGGAACCAGGCTTCATATTTCATCTCTTCCGCCACAATCTCTTCGCGCTGACGTGAACGGCGATTGGGCGACGGAAATTCGCGTTTGGTTTTCACTTCCACGCTCAGCGAGCGCACCGGCGAGGCATCGTTCACCGCGGTTTCACGGCGCTGTTTAATAAACTGACGGGTCGCCAAAACGGCAATAATGGCCAGTACGATGAAAAAGATTAGCGGTGGTTTGCTCATGATTTATCTCGTGCTTTGCGTTAATTCGGAACGGGTAAAGACGACAAAGCATACAACCAGAGTCGGCTGATTGTCACATTCGCCGCCGGTAACTTACACTGAGATCGTGATTTTGGGAAAATTCATCAAACTGGCGGACATTTCGTCCAGAAAAGGGAGAAAACATGCTTTGGTCTTTCCTTGCCGTACTTTTTTCCGGCTGGCTCTACGTCGATGCTTCATACCGCGGTCCGCAATGGCAACGCTGGCTATTTAAACCTGTCACCTTGCTGTTGCTCGTTGCCTGGGCGTGGCAAGCTCCAACCTTCAACACCACCGATTATTTGATTCTGGCCGGCCTGGTCGCCACGCTGGTGGGTGACGCGTTAATGCTGTTGCCGCGTCAGCAAATGCTCTATGCGCTGGGCGCCTTCTTCCTGTCGCATCTGCTGTACACCATCAGTTTTGCCGCGCACATGACCATGAGTTTCTTCTGGCCGATTCCCCTCACCTTCCTGATTATTGGCGTGATCGTTATCGGGATTCTGTGGAGCAAACTGGAAGATCTGCGCTGGCCAATCTGCACCTTGATCGGCATGACGCTGGTGATGAATTGGATGGCGGCGGAGAACTACTTCTTCCGTCCCACTGACTTCAGCTTCTCACTGCTGGTGGGTGCCGCGTTGCTGCTATTGGCTAATATTGTCTGGTTTATCTCGCATTATCGCCGCCGTTTCAGCGCCGATAGCGCCATCGTCGCGGCCTGCTACTTCGCCGGTCACTTCATGATTGCGCGTTCACTGTGGCTCTACTGAAGATAACCTCACCTTCCGCTTGACTCTGGAGTCCACTCCAGAGTGTAGCATTAGGGCGCGGGCATCAGCCCGCCCCTGATTCCGGAGGTTACATGCATCAACATGCTCACCCTTGCCGCTGTGGCAAATCTCACCGTCAGCCGCAGCCGCTGTGCTCGATTCGCAGCGTAAAACCCGCAGCAATGAAAATTTCCGCGGCGCAGCCCGTCACGCCAGACAGCGATTGCGGCTGCTGTGACAGCGACAGCGGATCGCCAGGCGGCGAAAGCGACGCCGAAAGCGACAGGCCCGCCCTCTCTTCACACCAATTCCGCTGGCAGATTGCTGGCATGGATTGCCCCAGCTGCGCGCGTAAAATCGAAACCGCCGTGCAACGGGTACCGCAGGTTCAGCAAGCACGCGTGATTTTTGCCAGTGAAAAACTGGTGGTCGATGCCGACCAGGATATCCGCGCCACCATCGAACAGGTGGTGAAAAATGCCGGCTTCACGCTGAGCGCCAGTGATTCCCCATCGCCTCCACAACCCGAAAGCCGCTGGCAGGAAAACGCCGGTTTGCTGCTGCTCGCTGCACTGATGCTCGCCAGCTGGCTGCTGAGCCAGCTTTCGCCGGTTTGGGGCGATCGCCTGTTTATCGCCACCACGCTGGTAGGTTTAGCGCCGATCGCGCGCAGCGCCTGGAAGCTCCTGCGGAGCGGTTCGCCGTTCAGCATTGAGATGCTGATGACCATTGCCGCCGCCGGTGCGCTGGTGATTGGCGCGCACGCCGAAGCCGCGATGGTGCTGCTGCTGTTTCAACTGGGTGAACGCCTCGAAGCCTACGCCGCTGCACGCGCACGCCGTGGTGTCACCGCGCTGATGGCGCTGCGTCCAGATACCGCCACGCGCATTAACGGCACGCAGCGGGAAAACGTCCGCTTAGAAGTGCTGCAGCCCGGCGATGTGATTGAAGTTGCGGCCGGCGGACGTTTACCGGCCGATGGCGAACTGCTGCACGCCAGCGCCAGCTTTGATGAAAGCGCGTTGACCGGCGAATCGCTGCCGGTAGCGCGTGAGCCTGGCGAACAGATCATGGCCGGTGCCACCAGCCTTGATCGTCTGGTGACGCTGAAAGTCATTTCCCAGCCGGGCCAAAGTGCCATTGACCGCATCCTGCAACTGATTGAGGAAGCCGAAACCCATCGTGCGCCGGTTGAGCGTTTTATCGATCGCTTCAGCCGCATCTATACGCCCGCCATTATGCTGCTGGCGCTGCTGGTGATGGTGCTGCCGCCGCTGCTGGGCTTTGGCGCGTGGTTGCAGTGGATTTATAAAGGGCTGACGCTGCTGTTGATTGGTTGCCCTTGTGCGCTGGTGATCTCCACGCCCGCTGCCATCACTTCCGGCCTGGCCGCTGCCGCGCGTCAGGGCGCGCTGATCAAAGGCGGCGCGGCGCTGGAGCGCCTCAGCCGCGTCAGTATGATGGCGTTCGACAAAACCGGCACGCTGACCGCCGGTAAACCGCAGATCAGCCACATCCAGCCCTTTGGCGGGATGGCGGAAGACAATCTGCTGAGTATCGCCGCCGCGGTTGAACAAGGTTCCACCCATCCGCTGGCGCGGGCGATTGTCAGCGAAGCCGAGCATCGCGCACTGACGCTTCCGCAAGCTGCACAGCAGCAAACCCTGGCCGGCAGCGGCATTCGAGCTGCGATAGATGGCGTGACCTATCAACTGCTGACGCCGCGCGAAGTCAGTCATCTCGATGACGCACAGCAACAGCAGATTGCTCAGCTGGAAGCGCAAGGCCAAACCGTGGTGCTGCTGTTGCAGGAGCAGCAGGTGCTGGGTGCGCTGGCGTTGCAGGATCAGTTGCGCACCGAAGCGCTTAGCGCGCTGGCTGAGTTGCAGAAGCTTGGCGTAAACAGCGTGATGCTGACCGGCGACAACCCACGCGCGGCCGCCGCCATTGCCGCTGAGCTCAACATCGATTATCGCGCGGGTTTACTGCCCGCCGATAAAGTTGAGGCGGTGAGGACGTTAGGCGCACAGCACGCATTGGCGATGGTCGGCGATGGCATTAATGATGCGCCTGCCATGAAAGCCGCCACCATTGGCATTGCGATGGGCAGCGGCACCGATGTGGCGCTGGAAGCGGCGGATGTGGCATTAACGCAAAATCAGCTGGCGATTCTGCCGCGCACCATTGTGCTGGCACGGCGCACGCGCGCCATCATTCGTCAGAACGTGGCGCTGGCGTTGGGATTAAAGGCGATTTTTCTGGTCACCACGCTGCTCGGCTTCACCGGTTTGTGGCTGGCGGTATTAGCGGATTCCGGTGCCACCGCACTGGTGACAGCCAACGCGCTGCGCTTGCTGCGTCAGCGTTAAACGCCTTTTTTAATCAGAAACTGGTACGGCAGGCTTTCGGTCTGCTGTGCCAGCAACTCATGCTCCATAAAGCGGCAGAAACCGGGAATATCGCGTGTGGTGGCGGGATCGTCAGCAATGATCAGCAAGGTTTCACCGGCCTGCATGCTGCGCACGGTTTTACGCACCATCATTACCGGCTCCGGGCAGCGCAGGCCAAGGGCATCAAGCTGATGGTCAGGCGCAGAAAAGGGATCGCTCATGATTCTCTGTCAGTTGTTAGTGATGGGCGCTCATTCTAGCGCGCGAATTAGCCAACGCAAGGCGATAACGATTGCGTTAAAATTAACCATTGCATAAATTGCGCAACGCGTTAAGATGCCGCCGATTTTTTATTTACCATCGTGCCAATGCACGAACCTGGGTTCCCTCACCCCATCACTAAAAAGGCTTACAATGATTAACTTCTCTGCACGTCAGCGCATGCATGCGCTGTTTTGGCTATCGCTTTTCCATCTGCTGGTGATCACGTCCAGTAACTATCTGGTCCAGCTGCCGGTTTCCATCTTCGGCTTCCACACCACATGGGGCGCGTTTAGCTTTCCGTTTATTTTCCTCGCCACCGATCTCACTGTGCGCATCTTTGGCGCGCCGCTGGCTCGTCGCATTATTCTGGCGGTGATGATTCCCGCGCTGGTGATCTCCTACCTTGTTTCCTGCGTGTTCTATCAGGGCGAATGGCAAGGTTGGGCGTCACTGGAAGAGGTGAATCTGTTTGTTGCGCGTATCGCCTGCGCCAGCTTTATGGCTTATGCGCTGGGACAAATTCTCGACGTCCACGTTTTTAACCGTTTGCGCCGTTTATCGCAGTGGTGGATTGCTCCAGCGGCAGCGATGTTCCTCGGTAATATCAGCGATACGCTGGCCTTCTTTTTCATCGCCTTCTACAAGAGCCCAGACCCGTTTATGGCCACACATTGGGTCGAGATCGCGCTGGTGGATTACAGCTTCAAAGTGCTGATCTGCATGATCTTCTTCCTGCCCGCTTACGGCGTGCTGCTGAATGCCATGCTAAAGCGCTTAGCCGAACGTTCCGCGCAGCAGCAGATCAATTTCGGCTGATTGCACATACACTAAATACCGCATTACGCTAAGATTTCCTGACACTCCGGCGGTTGCTTTTAACCGCCGATTCCGTTTTGATAACGCCTGACTGGAATCATGTAAAAGGGAAAAGAATGCGTAACGTAGTGAAATATGTGGGTATTGGCCTGTTGGTTATCGGCCTGGCGGCATGTGACCAGAAGAAAGATGATGCGGCAGCGAACAGCAACGGTGCGAGCGCCAGCCAGTCGGCCCAGACGGTTAACCTGATGGACGGCAAACTGAGTTTCTCTCTGCCTGCGGGCATGTCTGACAAGAGCGGCAAGCTCGGCTCTGAATCCACCAACATGCACGTCTATGCCGACGAAACCGGTCAGCGCGCGATTATCGTGATTGCTGGCGATCCAACCAACGAAGCGCTTGATGCGCTGGCACAGCGTCTGGAACAGCAGCAGCGCGGCCGCGATCCTCAGTTGCAGGTGGTATCTAACAAAGCGGTGACGTTGAAAGACCAGCCGGCACAGCAGCTGGATACGGTGATTTCTGCCAACAATCAGACCTCATGGTCTTCTGTGATTTTGGCGAAAGTGGACGGCAAACTGCTGACGTTGCAAATTACCTTGCCAGCCGACAACCAGCAGCAAGCGCAGAGCGATGCTGATGGCATCGTGAAAAGCATCACGTTGAAATAATTTTGCACGAATTGTAGCGGCGCAATTTATTGCGCGTCTTTTAAACATCGCGCAATAAATTGCGCCGCTACGAAATGTGCGACTTTTACAATCTCACTGGCGAAATGTGCCAGATCTCATCCGCATATTCCTGAATGGTGCGGTCCGACGAGAAATAACCCATATTGGCGATATTCAGCGCCGCGCTGCGTTGCCACTTATCCGGCTGACGATACAGCTTGTCCACCTTGTCCTGCGTATCCACATAGCTGCGGTAATCCGCCAGCAGCTGATAGTGATCGCCGAAGTTCACTAGCGCATCAAACAGATTGCGATAGCGCCCCGGCTCCTGCGGGCTGAACACGCCGCTGGCGATTTGCGTCAACGCCTGATGCAGCTCAGCATCTTCCTCGTAGTATTTACGCGGGTTGTAGCCGTCGGTGCGCAGCTTCTCGACCTGCGGCGTGGTATTGCCGAAGATAAAGATATTCTCCTTGCCCACATGCTCCAGCATCTCAACGTTCGCGCCATCCAGCGTGCCGATGGTTAACGCGCCATTGAGCGCAAACTTCATGTTACTGGTGCCCGAGGCTTCGGTACCGGCGGTGGAGATCTGCTCGGAGAGATCCGCCGCCGGAATGATGATCTGCGCCAGGCTCACGCCATAATTTGGAATAAACACCACCTTCAGCTTGTTCTTCACCTGCGGATCGTTGTTGATCACATTGGCGACGTCGTTGATCAAGTGAATGATGTGTTTCGCCACGTAATAGGCCGACGCCGCTTTGCCAGCGAAGATATTAACGCGCGGCACCCATTCGGCGCTGGGATCGGCCTTGATGCGGTTGTAGCGCGTGATGACGTGCAGCACGTTAAGCAGCTGACGTTTGTATTCGTGGATGCGCTTGATCTGAACATCAAACAGCGCATGCGGATCGAGCACAATATCCATGTTCTTCGCCACCCAATCCGCCAGGCGTTTCTTGTTGGCAAACTTGGCATCGGCGATCTGCTCGATAAAGGCCGGATAATCGACCTGCGTGGTCAGTTCGTTGAGCTGGCCAAGATCGGTGCGCCAGTTGCGGCCAATCGCTTCATCCAGCACGTCGGAGAGCGCAGGATTCGCCAGCGCCAGCCAGCGACGTGGCGTCACGCCGTTGGTTTTATTGCAGAAACGGCCAGGGAACAGACGCGCGAAGTCAGCGAACAGTGATTGCACCATCAAGTTAGAGTGCAGCTCCGATACGCCGTTAACTTTGTGGCTCACCACCACCGCCAGCCACGCCATACGAATGCGGCGACCGTCGTTTTCATCGATGATCGAGATACGCGACATCAAGTCCCAATCATCCGGATAGTATTCCTGGATGGTTTTCAGGAAGTAGTCGTTGATTTCAAAGATGATGCTGAGATGACGCGGCAGGATCTTGCCGATCATATCCACCGGCCAGGTTTCCAGCGCTTCGGTCATCAGCGTGTGGTTGGTGTAGGAGAACACCTGACAGGTCACTTCAAAGGCATCGTCCCAGCTGAATTTCTGCTCGTCGATCAGCAGGCGCATCAGTTCCGGAATCGCCAGCACCGGATGGGTATCATTCAGGTGGATGGCGATTTTATCCGGCAGATTGTCCCAGGTTTCATGCATCTGCCAGTGACGATTGAGAATATCCTGCACCGTCGAGGAGACGAGGAAATACTCCTGACGCAGACGCAATTCGCGCCCCGAATAGGTGGAGTCATCAGGATAGAGCACGCGCGACACGTTTTCCGAATGGTTTTTATCTTCTACCGCGGCGAAGTAATCGCCCTGATTGAACTTACCGAGGTTGATTTCGTTACTGGCCTGCGCGCCCCACAGACGCAGCGTGTTGGTGGCATCGGTGTCAAAACCGGGAATGATCTGATCGTAAGCCATCGCCACGATCTCCTCGGTTTCCACCCAGCGCACCCGCGCGCCTTCATGTTGCAGACGGCCACCGAAACGCACTTTGTAGCGCGTGTTAAAGCGCTGGAATTCCCACGGATTGCCGTACTCCAGCCAGTAATCCGGCGATTCGCGCTGTTGTCCGTCAACGATATTCTGCTTAAACATGCCGTAGTCATAGCGAATGCCGTAGCCGCGCCCCGGTAAACCGAGCGTGGCGAGCGAATCGAGGAAGCAGGCCGCCAAACGTCCCAAACCGCCGTTGCCGAGACCGGGATCGTTCTCCTCTTCCATCAGTTCGCTGAGGTCGAGGCCCATCTCTTCCAGCGCCTGATTGAGATCCTCATAAATGCCCATCGCCAGCAACGCGTTGCCGAGCGTGCGTCCCATCAGGAACTCCATCGACAGATAATAAACCTGCCGCACATCCTGCGAGAGCTGCGCGCGGCTGGAGCGCAGCCAGCGTTCCACCATGCGATCACGCACCGCCAGCAGCGCGGCGTTGAGCCACTCATGCTTATTCGCGATCGATGGATCCTTACCAATAGTAAACATCAGCTTATAGGCGATTGAGTGCTTCAGCGCATCAACCGTCAGCGTGGGTGAGGCATAGGTGAAAGGTGCATTCATATCAAGTATCCCAATCTCTCATTACAGCAAACGTTGATAAAGATCGCGGTAGGCTTGTGCTGCCACCTGCCAACTAAAATCCATCCCCATTGCCTGCCGCTGAACGTAACGCCAGAGTGCAGGACGAGACCACAGAACAAATGCGCGCCGAATCGCCCGCAGCAGCGACCAGGCATTACTGTCTTCAAAGGTGAAACCGCTGGCGACGCCGTCCGCCAGATTCTCAAGCGAGCTGTCTTGCACCGTATCCGCCAGTCCACCAGTGCGACGCACCAGCGGCAGCGTGCCGTATTTCAAACCGTACAGCTGGGTTAAACCGCACGGCTCAAAGCGGCTCGGCACCAAAATCACATCCGCGCCACCGACAATGCGGTGCGAGAAGGCTTCGTGATAACCAATCTGCACGCCAACGCGGCCCGGATGCTCCGCAGCCGCCGCAAGGAAACCTTGCTGCAGCTCGGCATCGCCCTGGCCGAGCAGCACCAGTTGTCCGCCCTGCGCCAGTAAACCCGGCAGCGCTTCCAGCACCAGATCCAGCCCTTTCTGTTTGGTCAGACGGCTGATGACGCAGAACACCGGCGCTTTGTCATCCACCTTCAGCCCCATGGCAATTTGCAGCTGGCGCTTGTTCTCCGCTTTGCTCTCTAGCGTTTCGCTGTCGTAGCGCGCGGTGAGCAGCAGATCGTGCGCCGGATCCCAGATGCCCGGATCGACGCCGTTCAAAATCCCGCTCAATCGCCCTTCACGCAGTCGCTGTTCGAGCAGCGCTTCCATGCCGTAACCAAATTCCGGTCGGGTGATCTCCAGCGCGTAAGTCGGGCTCACCGCCGTAATATGATCGGCAAAGAACAGTCCCGCCTTGAGGTAAGAAATTTGCCCGAAGAACTCCAGCCCATGCATGTCGAAGAACGCACGCGGGATCTGGATCTCATCCAGATGACGCGCAGAAAACAGCCCTTGATACGCCAGGTTATGCACGGTGAACACCGTTTTCGCCGGACGACCGCGCGCCGCAATGTAGGCGCAGGTTAAGCCAGCATGCCAGTCATGCGCATGCACGATATCCGGTTGCCAGTCGGTATCCAGCCCGCTGGCAATCTCGGCGCCCATCCAGCCCAGCAGCGCAAAACGCAGATAGTTATCGACGTAAGCAAACTGCGACGTATCGTGATACGGGCTGCCGGGACGTTCATACAATCCCGGCGCATCGATTAAATAAATACCAACGCCGTTAAATTGTCCAAAAAGTAAGCGTACCGGTCCCGCAAAAGTTTGCAACTCCGCCAGGACCTCAGTATCAGGAATCCCTTTACGCAGATCCGGATAGGCGGGAATCAACACCCGCGCATCCGTACCATCGGCTATTTGCGCCTGTGGTAATGCACCGACGACATCAGCCAGTCCGCCGGTTTTCAACAGCGGGAAAAGCTCTGAACAGACATGTAAAACCTGCATCCTGAACCCCTATTATGTGACCGCACGCGTTCCCCGCGACGATTGCCTGTGTGCTTGTTCGTGACTTAGTTCCCTGCTGCGCCAGCCAATTTGGCCAGCATGGCGCGCGTCACCAGTACGATGCCCTCTTCTGAACGGTAGAAACGACGGCTGTCTTCATCGGGGTTTTCGCCAATGACCATGCCTTCTGGCAGTTCGCAGGCGCGATCGATCACGCAGCGACGCAGACGACAAGATCGGCCAACCACCACATCAGGCAGCAGCACTGCGGAATCAATATTGCAAAACGAGTTGATGCGAATGCGCGGGAACAGCACCGAGTTGACCACCACCGAACCGGAGATGATGCAGCCGCCCGAGACCAGCGAATTCATTGTCATGCCGTGGCTGCCGGATCGATCCTGAACAAATTTCGCCGGCGGCAGCGGCTCCATGTGGGTACGAATCGGCCAACTGTGATCGTACATATCCAGCTCGGGCGTGACCGACGCCAAATCGAGATTGGCGCGCCAGTAAGCCTCCAGCGTTCCGACATCGCGCCAGTACGGCTCGGCGTTTTCGTCAACCTGCACGCAGGAGAGCGTGAAGGAGTGCGCATACGCCTCGCCGCTGGCGACGATTTTCGGCAGCAGATCTTTGCCGAAATCGTGGCTGGAGTCGGCCACTTGCAGATCCTCTTCCAGCAGCTGGTAAAGATAATCGGCGTTGAACACATAAATGCCCATGCTGGCCAGCGCGCGGGTATCGTCACCCGGCATTGACGGCGGCTTCGGCGGTTTTTCGACAAAATCGATCACGTTGTTTTCGGCATCCACCGCCATCACCCCAAACGCCGTGGCTTCGGCCAACGGCACCGGCAAGCAGGCGATGGTGCATTTGGCACCGCGATCGACGTGGTCGAGCAGCATGCGCGAGTAATCCATTTTGTAGATGTGATCCCCGGCGAGTATCACGATGTATTGCGCGTTGTAGCGGCGAATAATGTCGAGGTTTTGCGTCACCGCATCCGCAGTCCCGCGATACCAGTGTTCGGTAGCGGCACGCTGCTGCGCCGGTAGCAGATCGACAAACTCGTTCATCTCTTCGTTGAACAGCGACCAGCCGCGCTGGATATGCTGCACCAGCGTATGGGACTGATATTGGGTGATCACGCCGATACGCCGTATGCCCGAGTTGATGCAGTTGGACAGCGCAAAGTCGATGATGCGGAACTTGCCACCGAAGTGCACGGCAGGTTTGGCGCGTTTCGCGGTGAGATCTTTCAGGCGCGTACCGCGCCCGCCAGCAAGGATCAGGGCGACCGTTTGTGTAGGGAGCTGGCGCGCCAGCATCAGATGATCTGTTCTATCTAATTTCACCATGTCTGACTCCTTATGATTGCTTTAGGAACACACACACACCGTGTGCGGGACCGTGCCAGACAGTTGTCAGGATGGGGTTATCTTCCCCGGCGAAAGGAGGAATGGCACGCCACTCTCCGTCTGGTAAGGCGATATCACTCACCGATTCCGTGGCGTTTATTGTTATTAACCAGCGGCCGGAGAGCAGGATCTGCATTCTGTGCGTCCCCTGTTCCCACTGCTCGGTTTCCAGTGGTGTGCCGCTGGCATTGCACCACTGCACGCTGCCATCGCCCTCCTGCCACCAGCGATCCTGCGTCAACGCGGGAATGCGCTGGCGCAGGCGGATTAACGCAGCAGTGAAGTCGACCAGGCCAAAATCATCCTGTTGCCAGTTCAGCCAGGTCAGCGGATTGTCCTGGCAATAGGCGTTGTTGTTACCGTGCTGGCTGTGACCGCGTTCGTCACCCGCCAGCAGCATCGGCGTGCCCTGCGCCAGCAGCAGCGTGGTCAGTAAGCCATGCACGCTGCGCCGCCGCCGTTCGACAATATCGAAATTGACCTGCAGTCCCTCTTTGCCGTGGTTATGGCTGAAGTTACTGCTGCTGCCGTCGCGATTGTCTTCGCCGTTGGCCTGATTGTGTTTGTTGTTGAAGCTCACCACATCGCGCAGCGTGAAGCCGTCGTGAGCGGTAATCAGATTGATGCTGGCGTGCGGCAGACGCGCCTCACGCTGGAAAACGTCGCTGGATGCGGCAAAACGGCGGGCGAAATCGCCATTATTCAGTTGACCATGCAGCCAGTAACGGCGCGCCGCATCGCGAAAATGGTCGTTCCACTCGGCGAAGTCCGGCGGAAAGTTGCCGACCTGATAACCGTCAGGACCGATGTCCCACGGCTCGGCAATCAGCTTCACCTGCGACAGCAGCGGACAGGCTTTGATGGCGGCAAACAGCGGCGCATCCTGATGAAATTCCGGCGTGCGCCCCAACACGCTGGCGAGGTCAAAACGGAAACCATCAATATGGCAAACGCGCACCCAATAGCGCAGCGCTTCCAGCGCCCACATCATCACCTGCGGATGACTGAGATTCAGCGTGTTGCCGCAGCCGGTCCAGTTTTGATAGTCGCCGTTGCCATCCAGCCAGTAATAGCTGGCGTTATCCACGCCGCGCAGGGAAAGTGTCGGTCCAATCTCTTCCAGTTCGGCGGTATGGTTGAACACCACATCCAGAATCACTTCGATGCCCGCTGCATGCAGCGCTTTAACAGCCTGCTGAAACTCCTGCAGCGGCGATAAACCGTTTTCGCCCGAGGCGTAACGCGCATCCACCGCCCACAAGGCAAAGGGGTTGTAGCCCCAGTAATTACTCAACCCCAAACGACGCAGGCGCGGCTCGCTGGTGAATTGGGCAATCGGCAACAGCTCAAGCGCGGTGATGCCGAGATGGCGCAGGTACTTCACCATAGCAGGATGACCCAGCGCCGCATAAGTGCCACGCAGCCTTTCCGGAATTTCCGGATGCTGCTGGGTTAAGCCGCGCACATGCGCTTCATAGATCACCGTGTTGCCCCACGGCGTGCGCGGCGGCTCGTCACTTTCCCAGTCAAAATCTTCGGCAGTCACCAGCGATTTCGGCGCGATGGCGGCGTTATCCAGCGCATCCGGCTCACGTTCGCCGCCGTTGAAACGCGCGTCGTCCGCCACTTCCCCCGCCACCGCTTTGGCGCAGGGATCGACCAACAGCTTAGCCGGATTGAAGCGATGTCCCTGCTGCGGCGCCCACGGACCGTGTACGCGATAGCCGTAGCGCTGGCCGGGCTTCAGCGCGGGAAAATAGCCGTGCCAGATATCACCGCTGCGCGCGGGCAACGCGAAACGGCGCTCAGCACCGTGCGCGTCGAACAGGCAGAGTTCAACGCGTTCGGCATGCTGGGAGAACAGCGTGAAATTGACGCCATGCCCATCGTAATGCGCACCTAACGGCTCCGGCTGCCCCTGCTTCAGCATCAGTCGCTCTCCCGCACCAGCCAAAGCGTTGCCAGCGGCGGTAAGGTCAGACTCAGCGACTGCGGCCGACCGTGACTCTCAATCTCATCGGTGTGCACCACGCCGTGGTTGCGCGTGTCGCTGCCGTGATAATCGTGCTGGTCGGTGTTCAGGATCTCGCGCCAGCCGCCACGCTGATTGACGCCAAAGCGATAGTGAGGACGCGCTACCGGCGTAAAGTTACTCACCACGATGATTTCATTGCCATCGCGATCGCGGCGCACAAACACAAACACCGAATTCTCATGGTCGTCGACCACCAGCCACTCAAAACCTTGCCCATCAAAATCGAGCTGATGCAGCGGCGCGTAATGGCGATAAGTGTGGTTGAGATCGCGTACCAGACGATGTACGCCGTTGTGCCAGTTATCCTCGCCTTCCAGCAGATGCCAGTCGAGGCTCGCGTCGTGGTTCCACTCGCGTCCCTGGGCAAATTCGTTGCCCATAAATTGCAGCTTTTTGCCGGGGAAGCCCCACATCCAGCCGTAATAGGCGCGCAGGTTGGCGAACTTCTGCCAGGCATCGCCCGGCATGCGATCGAGGATCGAACGTTTGCCGTGCACCACTTCGTCGTGCGACAGCGGCAGCACAAAGTTTTCGGTGTAGTTGTAGAGCATGCCGAAGGTCATCAGCTGATGATGGTAGCGGCGATGCACCGGATCGAGCTTCATGTAATCCAGCGTGTCATGCATCCAGCCGAGGTTCCATTTGAACCAGAAGCCGAGGCCGCCATCTTCTGAAGGGCGCGTAACGCCGGGATAATCGGTGGACTCTTCGGCCACCGTGACGCTGCCGGGCGCGGCGCGGCCCAGCACGCGGTTGGTGTGACGCAGGAAGGAGATCGCCTCAAGGTTTTCGCGTCCACCAAAGTGGTTCGGCACCCATTCGCCTTCGGCGCGGCTGTAGTCGCGGTAGATCATTGACGCCACCGCATCGACGCGCAGCCCATCAATGCCGAAACGCTCCATCCAGTACAAGGCGTTGCCGGAGAGATAGTTGCTCACTTCACGGCGACCAAAGTTGTAGATCAGCGTGTTCCAGTCCTGATGAAAACCTTCACGCGGATCGCTGTGTTCGTAGAGTTCGGTGCCATCGAACTTCGCCAGGCCGAAATCATCACTTGGGAAGTGGCCGGGCACCCAATCGAGCAGCACGTTAATGCCGGCATCATGCGCGGCGGCAATGAAGTGGCGGAACTCATCGCGCGTACCGAAACGGCGCGTCGGCGCATACATGCCGAGCGGCTGATAGCCCCAGCTGCCGTCAAACGGATGTTCGTTAATCGGCATCAGTTCGATATGGGTGAAACCCATCTCTTTGACGTAAGGAATCAGCTGCTCCGCCAGCTCTTTGTAGCTGAGCCAGAAGTTGTTATCGGTGTGACGTCGCCATGAACCGAGGTGCACTTCATAAATCGAAATCGGCTGGTCAAAGGCATTGGCGGCTTTACGCTGCGGCTGCATCTCGGTTTTCGGCGGCAGCCCGCAGATCATCGAAGCAGTTTGCGGGCGCATCTGCGCTTCAAAGGCAAAGGGATCGGCTTTGATGCGCATCTGGCCAGAATTATCCACAATTTCAAATTTATACAGCTGGCCGTTCACCGCGCCCGGCACAAACAGTTCCCAGACGCCGAGTTCACGGCGAAAACGCATGGGATGACGTCGGCCATCCCAGAAGTTGAACTCGCCCACCACCGATACGCGACGCGCGTTAGGTGCCCAGACGGCAAAGCGCGTGCCGTGCACGCCATCAATGGTGGTGCCGTGCGCACCGAGGGTTTCGTAGGGACGCATATGTGTGCCTTCGCCCAGCAGCCAGGCATCCATCTCTGCCAGCAGCGGGCCAAAGCGATACGCATCATCAATCAGGTTTTGCTGGCCATGCCATGTAACCGCCAGCTGATAGCCGAACAAATTTTTACGGCGTGGGATGACCCCACAAAAGAAACCTCGTGAGTCGAGACAGGTAAGCTGGGCGCATTTGCGGCCGGTGTTGGTTTCAATCACCCAAACATCGGAGGCATCTGGCAATAGCGCGCGCACTTCAAGGCCTTCGGCTGTTTGATGCATTCCCAGTAGTGAAAAGGGATCGGCATAATTCCCGGCAAAAAGGGCATTGATCGCCTGGCGATCGGGAAGCTCTGACATGACTTTCTTCCTATGATTTTGCGCAGGCGACCGGAGTCGGCAGGATTATCGCCTCGGGTGCGCTGCTTTTCATTGAGCCATAGGTACACCGCGAGGACACAACCGTCCGTGGGAAAGATCTTCACCGTGTACAACAACCATTCAGTTCGAAAAAACGAAAACAGTTAACAACCGGCACATCTCTGTTAAATCATAGCTTGGGGATAGCAGAAGCCAGGGAGGATCGTGAAAAATACTTATCGGGCAAGCAAAAAGGGGAAGCGGATCACTTGTCAGGCGCAATTTGCATGAATTTTTGCAGCCTGGATAACTAAAAAAAGGCCGGGAAACCCCGGCCTGTCTGGTTTGCCGCTGCGCTTAGTCGATCAGCAGACGCAGCATGCGACGCAGCGGTTCAGCCGCGCCCCACAGTAACTGATCGCCGACGGTGAAGGCGGAAAGGTATTCCGGTCCCATGTTCAGTTTGCGCAGGCGGCCCACTGGCGTGGTCAGGGTGCCGGTGACGGCGGCTGGCGTCAGTTCGCGCATGGTGATTTCGCGATCGTTTGGCACCACTTTTACCCACTCGTTATGCGACGCCAGCAGCTGTTCGATTTCGCTCAGCGGCAGGTCTTTTTTCAGCTTCAGAGTGAATGCCTGGCTGTGGCAGCGCAGCGCGCCAACGCGCACGCACAGGCCATCAACCGGAATCACACTGCTGGTGCGCAGGATTTTGTTGGTTTCCGCCTGGCCTTTCCACTCTTCGCGGCTCTGGCCGTTATCCAGCTGCTTGTCGATCCACGGAATCAGGCTGCCCGCCAGCGGTACGCCGAAGTTGTCGGTTGGCAAAGTGCCAGAACGGGTGAAGTCGGTCACGCTGCGTTCGATATCCAGAATTGCCGAAGCAGGATCCTGCAGTGATTTCGCCACGTGATCGTGCAGCATGCCCATCTGCGTCAGCAGTTCACGCATATGACGCGCGCCGCCGCCCGATGCCGCCTGATAAGTAGCAACCGAGGCCCACTCAACCAGATCGTTCGCAAACAGGCCGCCCAGCGACATCAGCATCAGGCTGACGGTGCAGTTACCGCCAACAAAGGTTTTGATGCCGTTGTCGAGGCCCTGACGAATCACGTTATGGTTAACCGGATCGAGAATGATGATGGCGTCATCTTTCATGCGCAGCGTGGAAGCCGCATCAATCCAGTAACCCTGCCAGCCGCTTTCGCGCAGCTTCGGATAGACTTCACTGGTGTAATCGCCGCCCTGGCAGGTGATAATAATATCCAGCGCTTTTAACGCCTCGATATCAAAAGCATCCTGCAGCGCACCGGTCGACTTACCGCCGAATGTTGGTGCCGCCTGACCAAGCTGTGACGTGGAGAAGAAGACCGGATTGATGACATCAAAATCGCGTTCTTCGCTCATGCGTGACATCAGCACTGAGCCGACCATGCCACGCCAACCAATAAAACCTACATTCTTCATTTTCTGTCCGTCTCGGGTGCTCTCGAAAGAGGCCGTGTGGTGCGAGGAAAAGACTGGCCGGATAATCGTGCCGGTCTGCGTAATAATCAGGTTTACCTATGACCGTCAACTCTACAAAATGCAGCACTTCTGGCAAGTGAATTAATTCGATTGCGTTAACTTTTTCAGCAGTACAACTAATAATGGCTAACCCAACATGACTGAAATGATATCCGCGACCATATTGCTGCTGTTGATTATGGACCCGCTGGGAAACCTGCCGATTTTCATGTCGGTATTGAAGCATCTGGAACCTAAACGCCGCCGCGTGGTGCTGATGCGCGAAATGCTGATCGCGCTGATTCTGATGCTGCTGTTTTTATTCGCCGGTGAACGCATTCTGGCGTTTCTTAATCTGCGCACCGAAACCGTGTCGATTTCCGGCGGCATCATTCTGTTCCTGATCGCCATTCGCATGATTTTCCCTTCGGAGGAGAGCAGCTCCAGCGGCTTACCCGCCGGTGAAGAGCCGTTCCTTGTGCCGCTGGCGATCCCGCTGGTGGCCGGTCCGTCGCTGCTGGCGACGCTGATGCTGTTGTCGCATCAATATCCCAACCAAATGACGCATCTGGTCGGCGCGCTGCTGATCGCGTGGGGCGTGACGGTGGTGATTCTGCTGATGTCGGGGCTGTTTTTACGCCTGCTGGGTGACAAAGGGGTTAACGCACTGGAGCGCCTGATGGGATTGATTTTGATTATGCTGGCGACGCAGATGTTTCTGGATGGGATTCGTACGTATCTGAAGCTGTAATAAATTCAGATCGCAGGCATCGTAGCGGCGCAATTTATTGCGCGATAAATCGCGCCGCTACGATATGTGCGTCAATTGAATGTGATGCTTTTTTGAATATTATTTCTGCTTCTTATCGATCGGTTTACCCGACCAGTAACCGGCCAACAGCGAACCTGACAGGTTGTGCCACACCGAGAACAGTGCGCCCGGCAGTGCCGCCAACGGCGAGAAGTAGAGTTTGCCCAGCGTCGCCGCCAGACCAGAGTTCTGCATGCCCACTTCCAGCGCCAGCGTGCGGCAGGTCGATTCATCGAAGCCGAACAGCTTGCCTCCCCAATAGCCGCCCAACAGACCAATCGCGTTGTGCAGGATAACCGCCACAATCACCATCAAGCCGACAGAACCGATAAAGCCCTGGCTGCCGGCTACCACCGCGCTAATGATCAGCAGAATGCACACCATCGAAAACGCCGGCAGATAAGGCTCAACGCGGCGCACCACGCTGTTCATGGAGTGATGGATAATCAGGCCGAGGCTAATCGGGATCACCACGATTTTCACGATGCTGAGCAGCATGCCGACCACATCCACTTGAATGTGCGTATCAACGTAGAAGCGTGTCAGCAACGGCGTGGCGAAAACCCCCACCAGCGCCGACACCGATGAGATGGTCACCGACAGCGCCACATCCCCCTTCGCCAAATAAATCATCACGTTAGATGCGGTACCGCTGGCCACGCTGCCGACCAGAATCATGCCTGCCGCCAGATCCGGTGGCATCTGGAACAGCTTCGCCAGGCCCCACGCGGCCAGCGGCATCACCAGATAGTGCAGGAAAGTCCCGGCGATCACCGGCGCCGGACGCACCAGCACGCGTTTGAAATCATCAATGTTTAGCGTCACGCCCATGCCGAACATAATCAGCATCAGCAGATAGGTCACCCACGGCCCAATGCCGAGAAAGGTGGTGGGAGAATAATAAGCAGCGACCGAGAGCAGCACGGCCCAGAGCGGGAACAGGCGGGTAAGTTTGCCGAGCATAACCAGACTTCCTTAGGAATTTTTTTATATTGCCACAGATGAAATGTCGCGCAGGGAACGACCACAGCGACGGACGCAGGATCATAACATTTCATTATCTTGACGTAAGGCGGGAAGTCACTTGCGGGGGAAAATGCGGATCGGCTGCTGCCGATCCGCGGAAATACGGCGAAGTTACTCTGCTTTTTCCAGTACAAAGCGGTAGATCGCACCACCAATCGCGGCACCGATAATCGGTAACAACCAGAACATCCACAGCTGTTCCAATGCCCAGCCACCCTGGAAGATCGCCACACCGGTACTGCGCGCCGGGTTTACCGAGGTGTTGGTCACCGGAATGCTCACCAGGTGAATCAGCGTCAGCGCCAGGCCGATGGCAATCGGGGCAAAGCCAGCCGGAGCACGTTTATCGGTCGCGCCCATGATCACAATCAGGAACACGGCGGTCAGCACCAGCTCGGAGATCATGCCCGCCTGCAGGCTAAAGCCACCCGGCGAGTGTTCGCCGTAACCGTTCGACGCGAAGCCGCTGGCCGCGGCATCGAAACCGGCTTTACCGCTGGCAATCAGATACAGCACGCCGGCCGCCGCAATCGCACCGACCAGCTGCGCGATAATGTAAGGCACAACCTGCGCTGCCGGGAAACGTCCGCCAACGGTCAAACCGATGGTTACCGCCGGGTTAAAATGGCCGCCGGAGATATGACCAACAGCAAACGCCATGATCAGCACGGTCAAACCGAATGCCAGCGCGACGCCAGCAAAACCAATACCTAATTGTGGAAACGCCGCAGCCAAAACCGCACTACCACAACCGCCCAACACCAGCACAAATGTGCCCAGAGTTTCTGCCACTAACCTTTTCATATCTATTCCCTCAAATAATTTAATGTTTTTGCGGCGGGATTATCGTTTTTGGCGATTAAAGCGCAACCGCTGAATGAGAGATTAGTGTGATTTTTAGGCAATTCCAGTTAAAACAAGACGGTTCTCGCGAGTTATAATGGGGATCATCAGAAATGTCTGGATCGAAACGGTGACTGCCGCTGGGCTTAAATTATTGTTTAAAAAAATTAACCAATAAAAAAGCCGGACCAGGTCCGGCTTGATTCTGCATGCTAAAAATTTCCCTTAAGAACCAAAAAGATTCTTATGCAGCGCACGTACCACTTCTTCCGCATCAGGGGTTGGAACCAGGAAGCAAAGGTTATAACTGCTGGCACCGTAGCAAATCATGCGCAGGTTGAACGGCTCGAGTGCGCCGAACACTTCTTTGCCGACGCCGCAGGCTTTCGACAGGTTGTTGCCGATGATCGCCACCAGCGCGAGGTTCTCTTCCACTTCCACACGGCACAGCGAAGAGAGCTCGGTCAACAGCGCCTGGGTCAGCAAGCTGTCGCCGGTGGTGGTTGAACCGGTGCTGTCCAGCGTCAGCGCCACGCTCACTTCGGAGGTGGTCACCAGATCGACGGAGATGCTGTGGCGCGCCAGAATGTTAAACACCTCGGCGAGGAAGCCGTGTGCATGCAGCATATTCAGGCTGTGCAGCGTTACCAGCGTCTGCTTACGACGCAGTGCCAGCGCGCGGAACAACGGTGGATTTTTGGTTTCGTTGCACACGCGCGTACCGCCCGCGGCCGGATCTTTGCTCGAACCGACAAACACCGGAATATCGCTACGCACGGCCGGCAGCAAGGTGGCCGGATGCAGCACTTTGGCACCAAAGATCGCCATTTCCGCTGCTTCTTCGAAGGTAATCTCTTCGATGCGTTTAGCGGTGGACACCACGCGGGGATCGGTGGTGTAGATACCGGCCACATCGGTCCAGATATCAATGCGCGCGGCCTGTAGCGCTTCGCCCAGCAGCGCAGCGGTATAGTCGCTGCCGCCACGACCGAGCGTGGTGGTGCGGCCTTTAATTTCGCTGCCGATAAAGCCCTGCGTCACCACCAGCGCTTCCGCAATGCGCGGCTGCAGCTGCGTTGCGGCCAGCTCTTTCAGCGTCGCCACTTCGGGTTCTGCGCGACCAAAACGATCGCTGGTGCGCATCACTTTACGCACGTCAAACCATTCGCTGTTGACCTGACGCTCGCGCAGAATCTCCACGAACAGCAGCGTCGACATCAGCTCACCGTGGCTCACCAGCTCATCGGTCAGCGCATGTGAGGTCGCCAGCGAGGTGGCTTCAGACAGCATGGTGATGTTTTCCAGCATGCGATCAATCTCATCGCGGATCACATCCGGCGATTGCAGACGATCGATGATGGCGTATTGAATACGGCGGATTTCATCCAGCAGGTAAGCGCGCTGCGCTTGTTCCTGGCCTTCAGCAAGGGCAACCAGCAGATTGGTTACGCCAGCGGAGGCAGAGAGCACCACTAAGCGGGTATTGGCGTCCGACAGCACAACATCTGCGCTGCGGTTCATAGCATCAAAATCGGCAACGCTGGTGCCGCCAAATTTAGCCACAATAAGAGTTTGGGACATATTACGAACCCCGTGTCAGGTTATCTTTCTTCCGTTTTGGGGCGGAAGACATAGTAGCAGCCTAGGCACAAGAGAAGAGCAGAATTGGGCAGACAAGATCAGTAGTAGACAAGTCACCAAAAGCGCTTCACCTTGCGAACCGTCCGACTGTGGACGATTCTGGTGACAACCCAGAGGATTCAGCCCCTGCAGCCGACAGTGCAACACCCCGCGTGTTGCCCCACCTCGGCGTCACACCCCCTGATGTGTTATCTGCGGATACGGATCCTCAAACACACTGCCTGGGCGACGCGCCTCTTCTGGCTTACACCCGGAGGTGTAAGTAGCGCGCATAAATTACTGATTATTTTCCCCCCTGTCCATCCCTGCACTTTGAGGATTTCTCACTTTTACACTTCGGTAAACGCATCGTTGAACAAACGCGCCCGCCAACACCGGCCTAAAGTAGTGTCCGAATCAGACAAAAGCGGCTTTTTTCTGATGCGGCACAGGGAATTCTCCTGGCGCAGCACCGACAATCGCTGCCGGATTTACCTGAAACAGTGCGGCCACGGTCACAAATTTTTTCCCTTCGCTGGTAACTGTGGTCATACTCATCCCCGTGCAAGAATGCTATGGATGCCGGGCCAGCAGGACGCCCCGGATGGAATGACGGTTCTTATATCAACTAGAGTGTTGCCATGAAAAATATCAATCCGACCCAAACCGCTGCCTGGAAAGCGCTGCAGCAGCATTTTGAGCAGATGAAATCGGTGCAAATCGCCGACCTGTTTGCGCAAGATGCCGATCGTTTTGCGAAATTCTCTGCCACTTTCGATGACCAGATGCTGGTGGATTTCTCAAAAAACCGCATCACCGAGGAAACCCTCGAAAAATTACAGGCGCTGGCTAAAGAGACCGATCTGGCAGGCGCCATCAAATCGATGTTCTCTGGCGAGAAGATCAACCGCACCGAAGAGCGCGCAGTACTGCACGTTGCGCTGCGTAACCGCAGCAACACGCCAATTGTGGTGGACGGCAAAGATGTGATGCCGGAAGTCAACGCGGTGCTGGCGAAGATGAAAGGCTTCTCCGAGCGCATCATCAGCGGCGACTGGAAAGGCTATACCGGTAAAGCCATCACCGACGTGGTGAACATCGGTATTGGCGGTTCAGACCTCGGCCCCTTCATGGTGACCGAAGCGCTGCGTCCGTACAAAAACCACCTCAACATGCACTTTGTGTCTAACGTCGATGGCACGCACATCGCCGAAACGCTGAAAGATCTCAGCCCGGAAACCACGCTGTTCCTCGTGGCATCTAAAACCTTCACCACGCAAGAAACCATGACCAACGCCCACAGCGCGCGTGACTGGTTCCTGAAAACCGCCGGCGATCAGCAGCACGTAGCGAAGCACTTCGCGGCGCTGTCAACCAACGGAAAAGCGGTGGGCGAGTTCGGTATCGATACCGACAACATGTTCGAGTTCTGGGATTGGGTTGGCGGCCGCTATTCACTGTGGTCAGCCATTGGCTTGTCGATCATTCTCTCCATCGGCTTCGAGAACTTCGAACAACTGCTGAGCGGCGCGCACGCGATGGATAACCACTTCGCCAACACACCTGCCGAGCAGAACCTGCCGGTGCTGCTGGCGCTGATCGGTATCTGGTACAACAACTTCTTTGGTGCCGAAACCGAAGCGATTCTGCCGTACGACCAGTACATGCATCGCTTTGCTGCTTACTTCCAGCAGGGCAACATGGAATCCAACGGTAAATACGTTGACCGTGAAGGCAATCCAGTGGATTACCAGACCGGCCCAATCATCTGGGGCGAGCCAGGCACCAACGGCCAGCACGCGTTCTACCAGCTGATTCATCAAGGCACCAAACTGATTCCATGCGACTTTATCGCACCAGCACTGAGCCACAACGTGCTGACCGATCACCATCCGAAGCTGCTGTCGAACTTCTTCGCGCAGACCGAAGCGCTGGCGTTTGGTAAGTCACGCGATGTGGTGGAGCAAGAGTTTACCGATGCGGGTAAATCTGCCGAATCTGTCGCGCACATCGTGCCGTTCAAAGTGTTCGAAGGTAACCGCCCAACCAACTCAATCCTGCTGCGTGAAATTACCCCGTTCAGCCTGGGTTCACTGATTGCGCTGTATGAGCACAAGATCTTCACTCAAGGCGCGATTCTCAACATCTTCACCTTTGACCAATGGGGTGTTGAGTTGGGTAAACAGCTGGCAAACCGTATTCTGCCAGAGCTGGAAAATGAAGCTGAAATTAGCAGCCACGATAGCTCCACCAATGGCTTAATTAATCGCTACAAATCCTGGCGTTAATTTCCCGGCCAATGTGAATAAGGCGGCGTAAATGCCGCCTTTTTTATGTCAAATATGCAGTTACCTGCGCATTAGGGGTATTTTACCGCTCTGCTCCGCTTAGAAAATTCTTAAAATAGCCTAAGGATAATCGGAACTTTGCGGAATTAACCCTCGCCTTATGCATTAAAAACTGGCCCTGTTTTGACGCCGAATATTAACTATCCCTATGATTGAATTATTATTTTTATTTAAGCTGCTTCAGGAAAATCTGATTATTCCTATTCCGTACCAATAGTTAATGCAAAAGTGAAAAATCCTGCCCTGATAAGCCCAACCACGTAATTATTCCAGCCTCAGAAAAAACTGCATTTAAAAAAAGCAGCTAACGCCAATTCGCCGTATTTATCACCAGAAATGTCTTGGGTTTATGCCCTCTTTTTCTGAGGCTGAACTCTGGTAATTTGTTGCCCTATACTGAACGCGCCCGAAATCTGGGTAAATCCTACATTCATTGATTCATATAAATGCAGGAAACGTTGTTATGAAAAAACTGATGGTTGCCGGTGCAGCCTTACTTTACGTTGCCGTTTCTTCCGCTGCGATTGCCGCGCCGGAAGAAGCTGGTGCTGCAGCAGGCGCGCAGGCGGGAGCAATCTCTTCCGGCGCGTCTACCGCTGTGGGTATCGGCGCGCTCGGTGCGTTAGTGGGTCTCGGCATTGCTGCTTCTGGCGGCGGTGACGGTGCAAATACCGGTACAACAACAACCACCACAACGAGCACCACTCGTTGATGTAGCACCTTTAAGCATAACCACACACCCGTGTGGTTATTTTTTGCTTGGCTTATTTAGACAGGGATACACAGTGCGCCGACTCTCTTTGCTACTTCTTTGCCTGTTGTTGCAGGCCTGCACACAAACGCAAAAAGGCCTGGAACAAACCGTGATGCTGGCCGTGAATGGTCCGGAAGATGTCACGGTCACCGATGAACAGGTTGCTAACCTGCCCTACGCCAGCCTCTATGCCCGCATCAATACAGGTCCGCGCATCTTCGTGGTGCTCGGTTACAACGAAAACGGCCAACAAAAGTGGATCACCCAGGATAAAGCGATGCTGGTGATGCAGCATGGCCGTCTGATCAAAACCCTGGGTTTACCGAGCAACCTCACTGACGTCAGTAACCTGGCGCAGGATCCGCTCGCCGATGCGCTGCATCTGCAAAACGGTGCCAGCTGGACGCGCGTGGTGCAGTGGCGCGAGCAAGATAAGGTGCGTGCCGCCACGGCGGTTTCCCGCTTCGAGCGCGGTGACGATACGGTGCTGGATATCGCCGGTGAACGCGTGCCGTGCCGCGTCTGGCATGAAACCGTGCGCATGGAGAACCTAGGCGCGGAGTGGCAGAACACCTTCTGGATCGATAACCGCGATGGCACGGTATTGCAGGCCAAACAGATGCTGGCCGCCGACGCCTTCCCAGTTGAAACCACTATTCTGAAGCCGGCGAAATCATGAAAAAAATAACTCCAATGCTGGCAGCGTTGACGCTGCTCACGGCTGGCCATGCGCTGGCGGCGGCGCAAGTCACCGTGCACGATCTGCAGGGAAAAAACACCCTGCAAATCAACGATGCGCAGAATCTTAGTCAGTTACTCACCCATCCTGAACTGCGCAGTTGGTGGCCGGGCACGGTGATTGCCGAGCGCGGCGCGACTGCGGTAGCACAGCAGCAACAGAAGCAGCTGCTGGCCGATCTGCGCGCCTGGCAAGCCGACAGCGGCGAGTCGTTGGCCGCGACCATCGGTTCGGTTATCCACCAGCTTAGCGCGCTGCAGGTAACGGGCCGCCAGTTCACCTCGCTCGATCCCGACGACGTGCGTCTGCGTCCACAGGATAACCGTACGCTGCAAGGCAGCTATGACCTCTACACGCTGGCGCAACCGACGCAGGTGCTGGTGCTGGGAGCGTTGAGCAATCCGGGTAAAGAGAGCTGGCAGCCGGGCCGCGAAGTGCGTGATTACCTTGAAGGCCACGATCGTCTGTCCGGCGCGGAACGCAGCTTTGCCACGGTGATTGCGCCGTCCGGCAGCACCCAGCAAGTTCCGGTCGCTTACTGGAATCATCGCCACATCGAAGTGGAACCTGGCAGCATTATCTGGCTCGGTTTCACCTCATGGAGCCTGCCATGGGGCCACAGCGATTTGAATGCGCGCATGCTTTCCGTTCTGACTCACCGGATACCAGACTGATGAAAAAACAATTACTTCTCAGCCTGTTGGCTGCTTCTGTTTCCGCCGCTTGCCAGGTGCATGCGGAAACCTGGCCTGAACCGGTCGGTCCTTCTCAATCGGATTTTGGTGGCGTTGGCCTGATGCAGACGCCCACCGCGCGTATGGCGAAAGAGGGCGAATTTAGCGTCAACTTCCGCGATAACGACCAATATCGTTACTATTCCGCCTCGCTGCAGCTGTTTCCGTGGCTGGAAACCACCGTGCGCTATACCGATGTGCGTACCCGCCGTTACAGCGCAGTGGAAGGTTTCAGCGGCAACCAAAGCTATAAAGATAAAGCCTTCGATGTGAAGCTGCGCCTATGGCAGGAGAGCTATTGGCTGCCGGAAGTGGCGGTTGGCTCACGCGATTTAGGCGGTACCGGTCTGTTCGACAGCGAATATCTGGTGGCGAGCAAAGCGTGGGGCCCATTCGATTTCACCTTAGGTCTGGGCTGGGGCTATCTCGGCAACAGCGGCACCATCAAGAATCCATTCTGCTCCTACAGCGACAGCTTCTGTAGCCGTACCGGCGGTGGCGAAGCGGGTTCAATTAATGGCTCGCAGATGTTCCACGGTCCGGCGGCGCTGTTCGGCGGCGTGGAGTATCAAACGCCGTGGCAGCCGCTGCGCCTCAAGCTAGAGTACGAAGGCAACGATTATCAGGATGATTTCGCCGGTCGTCTGGATCAACGCAGCAAGGTCAACGTCGGCGCGATTTATCGCATCACCGACTGGGCGGACATTAACGCCAGCTACGAGCGCGGCAACACCTTTATGTTCGGCTTTACCCTGCGCACCAATTTCAACGATCTGCATCAGTCACATATCGATAGCGAGAAGCCGGCCTACAACCCGCAGCCGCAGGGCGATCTGTTGCAGCCAACGGTGGTGGCAAACCAGTTGACCGATCTGAAGTACAACGCTGGACTGAATGGCCCGCATATTCAGACCAAAGGCAGCACGTTGTATGTGTCCGGTGAGCAGACCAAATATCGCGACACGCGCGAAGGCGTCGATCGCGCCAATCGCATTATCATGAACAACCTGCCGGCCGGCATCGATACCATCGACGTCACCGAGTCGCGCTTCAATATGCCGCAGGTGAGCACGCGCACCAACGTTGCCAGCCTGCACAACGAACTGGCGGGTTATCCGCTGGGGCATGAACAGCCGCTGCAGCAGACGCGTGAAAATCCGGTTGATCCCGGCACCACCGAGCAAGGTTTCTTTATCCGCAAAGATCGTCTGAACTACAGCCTGTCGCCGGTGCTGAATCAATCCGTCGGCGGACCGGAAAGCTTCTACATGTATCAGGTTGGCGTGATGGCTAACGCCGATTATTGGCTTACCGATCACCTGTTGGTCGGCGGCAGCCTGTTCGGCAACCTCGCCAATAACTACGATAAGTTCAACTACAACGGCGCACCGGCGGATTCCACGCTGCCGCGCGTACGTACGCACATTCGTGATTACGTTGAGAACAACGTTTACGTTAACGATCTGCAAGCCAACTACATGCAGGCGCTCGGCAACGGTTTCTACGGCCAGGTTTACGGCGGTTATCTGGAAACCATGTACGGCGGCGTCGGCGGCGAAGTGCTGTATCGTCCGATTGATAGCAACTGGGCCTTCGGGGTTGATGCCAACTACGTGAAGCAGCGTGATTGGGACAACATGATGCAGTTCACCGATTACAAAGCGCCAACCGGACATTTCACCGCGTACTGGCGTCCGTGGTTTATGCAGGACGTATTGGTGAAAGCCAGCGTCGGTGAATATCTGGCGAAGGATAAAGGCGTCACCGTTGATGTGTCGAAGCGGTTTGATAGCGGCGTGATGGTAGGCTTCTACGCCACCAAAACCAACGTGTCGGCGGAAGCGTATGGCGAAGGCGACTTCACCAAAGGCTTCTACATTTCGGTGCCGATGGATCTGTTTACCGTGACGCCAACGCGTGGCCGCGCGCAGGTGAACTGGGTGCCGCTAACGCGTGATGGTGGGCAGATGCTGGGTCGCAAATATCAGCTGTATGACCTGACGTCAGATCGTGATGCGCGGTTTAATTAATTGATTCATCTGAGTTAATCGTGGGTCGGCATTGATGCCGACCACATAATGCCAGCGAGGTTTTGTAGGGTCGCCATTTATGGCGACCTTTTTAATTTGTGCATACATAAAAGTAGGTCGCCATAAATGGCGACCCTACAGATGCGTTAATCCGCGTCGTAACCCAGGTTCGGCGCCAGCCAGCGCTCGACGTCGGTGATGCTCATGCCTTTACGCGCTGCGTAATCCTCCACCTGATCGCGCTGAATCTGCGCCACAGCGAAGTACTTGCTGTCGGGATGGCTGAAGTACCAGCCGGAAACCGCTGCGCCTGGCCACATGGCGAAAGATTCGGTGAGCTTCATGCCGGTATGCTTCTCCACATCCAGCAACTGCCAGATCGGTGCTTTCTCGGTGTGTTCCGGACAAGCCGGATAACCCGGTGCGGGACGAATGCCCTGATAATTCTCGCGAATCAGCTCTTCGTTGCTGAGATTTTCATGGGCGGCAAAGCCCCAAATCACCTTACGCACGCGCTCGTGCAGATACTCGGCAAAGGCTTCTGCCAGGCGATCCGACACCGCTTTCACCATGATTTTATTGTAATCATCGTGCTGCTTGTCATACGCCTCGGCCAGCGCATCCTCTTCTATCCCGGCGGTAACGGCAAACGCGCCGAGATAATCGGCTTTACCGCTGGATTTCGGTGCCACAAAGTCGGCTAAACAGTAGTTGGCGAAGTCGGTTTTTTCAGTCTGCTGACGCAAGTGATGACTCACGCACAGCACCTGATTGCGGTTCTCGTTGCTGTAGATTTCAATGTCATCGCCGACACGGTTAGCCGGGAAAATCCCCACCACGCCGCGTGGATTGAGCGTGCCGGTGCTGCTTAGCATATCGAGCATAGCGTTGGCGTCGGCAAACAGGCGCTTGGCCTCTTCGCCCACTACTTCATCTTCCAGAATGCGCGGATATTTGCCGGCCAGCGACCAGGTCATAAAGAACGGCGTCCAGTCGATGTAATTGCGCAGCGTTTCAATGCTGGCTTCGACCGGGCTCACGCCGAGACGGTGCGCCACCGGCGGCGTGTAGCTTTCCCAGTCGATGGCGTAATCATTGTCTCGCGCAGTTTGCAGGCTCACCGGCGGGGTGCGCGGCTTTTTGCGCGCGTGCTGAATACGCACCGTGTCGTACTCTTTGCGCGTGCGCGCCACGAAATCCTCTTTCAGCGTGTCGGAGAGCAACGATGACACCACGCCCACGGTGCGCGAGGCGTTCTGCACGTACACGGTTGGGCCGCTGTAATTCTGCTCGATCTTGACTGCGGTATGCGCTTTCGAGGTGGTCGCGCCGCCAATCAGCAGCGGGATGGTGAATCCCTGACGCTCCATCTCTTTGGCGACGTTGACCATCTCATCCAGCGACGGCGTGATCAGGCCGGAAAGCCCGATGATATCGGCGTTCTCGGCAATCGCGGTTTTAAGGATTTTGTCACTCGGCACCATGACGCCGAGATCAATAATTTCGTAGTTGTTACATTGCAGCACTACACCGACGATGTTTTTGCCGATGTCATGCACGTCGCCTTTTACCGTCGCCAGCACGATCTTGCCGTTGCTGCGTCCAGCCTCTTTGCTGGCCTGAATGTATGGTTCGAGATAGGCCACCGCTTGCTTCATCACGCGCGCCGATTTCACCACCTGCGGCAGGAACATCTTGCCCTCGCCGAACAGATCGCCAACCACGTTCATGCCGGACATCAGCGGCCCTTCAATCACCTGAATCGGACGTTCTGCGGCCTGGCGCGCCTCTTCGGTATCCAGCTCGATAAACTCGGTGATGCCTTTCACCAGCGAGTATTCCAGACGTTTTACTACGTCCCAGCTGCGCCATTCGGCCTGCTGTTTCTCCTGCTCGCCGTCGCTTTTGCTGCCGCGATACTTCTCCGCCAGTTCCAGCAAGCGCTCGGTGCCATCGTCACGGCGGTTGAGAACCACATCTTCCACCGCGTCGCGCAGCTCGGCAGGCAGATCGTCGTAAATCGCCAGCTGACCGGCGTTCACGATGCCCATGTCCATGCCGTTGCGGATGGCGTAATAGAGGAACACCGCGTGAATCGCTTCACGCACCGGTTCATTGCCGCGGAACGAGAAGGAGACGTTGGAGACGCCGCCGGAGATCATCGCGTGCGGCAGTTCGCGCTTGATGTCTTCACAGGCGCCGATAAAGTCCATCGCGTAGTTGTTGTGTTCTTCAATGCCGGTCGCCACGGCAAAAATATTCGGGTCGAAAATGATGTCTTCTGGCGGGAAACCGACCTCTTCAGTGAGGATCTTGTAGGCGCGACGACAGATCTCGATTTTGCGCGCACGCGTATCCGCCTGGCCCACTTCGTCAAACGCCATCACCACCATCGCTGCGCCATAACGACGTACTTTGCGCGCGTGCTCTATAAACGGTTCAACACCCTCTTTCATCGAGATGGAGTTCACAATGCCTTTGCCCTGAATGCATTGCAGGCCTTTCTCGATCACTTCCCATTTCGAGGAGTCGATCATAATGGGCACGCGGGCGATATCCGGCTCACCGGCAATCAGATTGAGGAAGCGCACCATCGCCGCTTCCGCATCCAGCATGCCTTCATCCATGTTGATATCGATGATTTGCGCGCCGCTCTCCACCTGCTGGCGCGCCACATCCAGCGCTTCGTTGTATTTCTCTTCTTTGATCAGACGCTTAAATTTGGCCGAGCCGGTGACGTTGGTGCGTTCGCCGACGTTGACGAATAACGAATCGGCCTGAATGTTCAGCGGTTCAAGCCCGGCTAAGCGGCAGGCAACCGGAATCTTTGGCAGCTGGCGCGGCGCAACGCCGTCTACTGCGGCCGCCATCGCCGCGATGTGTTCCGGCGTGGTGCCGCAGCAGCCGCCGATAATATTGAGGAAACCAGCGCGCGCCCACTCACCAATTTGCTCAGCCATGATCGCAGCATCAAGATCGTATTCCCCGAAAGCGTTGGGCAAACCGGCGTTCGGGTGCGCGGTGACGTAGCCTTCAGCAATGCGCGACAGCTCCGCCACATACTGACGCAGTTCATCCGGGCCAAGCGCACAGTTGAGACCGAATGACAGCGGTTCGGCGTGGCGCAGCGAGTTATAGAAACCTTCGGTGGTTTGGCCGGAGAGCGTACGACCGGACGCATCGGTGATGGTGCCGGAGATCATCAGCGGCAGCTTCACGCCCATCGCTTCCATCTCGGCCTGCACTGCGTAGATCGCCGCTTTGGCGTTCAGGGTATCGAACACCGTTTCGATCATGATGAGGTCCGAGCCACCGGCAATCAGCGCATGCGTCGATTCGCGGTAGGCTTCCACCAGCTGATTGAAGGTGACGTTACGATAAGCGGGATCGTTGACGTCCGGCGAGATAGAACAGGTGCGGTTGGTCGGGCCCAACACGCCCGCCACGTAGCGCGGACGATGCGGCGTTTTCGCCGTCCATGCGTCGGCGCTGGCACGCGCCAGTTTGGCGGCTTCGAAGTTGATCTCCGCCGACAGCGCTTCCATCGCATAATCGGCCATCGCAATGGTGGTGGAGTTGAAGGTGTTGGTCTCCAGAATATCCGCGCCGGCAGCGAGATAGGCATCGTGGATTTCGCGGATCACTTCCGGTTTGGTTAGCACCAACAGATCGTTGTTGCCCTTCAAATCCGATGGCCAGTCGGCAAAGCGGCTGCCACGGAAATCCTGCTCACTCAGTTTATAACTCTGGATCATGGTGCCCATGCCACCGTCCAGAATCATAATGCGTTGCGCCAGCTGCTGCTGCAGCATTTCTGTTTTGTTGCTCACTCTCGCCCCGTCCACGTCATTGCGTTGGCTAATATGCCAGCCAGACATACTGGCACAACTTGCAGGTGATCAAAAGTCAGCTCAGATGAGACATTTTCAGCTATTGCCCCTTACAGGTCTGACCAGAAAGTCAGCGTTTGCATTAATGCGGTTAAAAACGAAAATGGTTTCCAGCATTGATGCGAATTGGAGACGTTATGGCAACCCCTGCGCCCGTGAAACGCGGCAAGAAACCGCGTGCGACAACGGCTACCACCAGCGCGCCTGTCGGCGGGCAAGTACAATCTCTGACGCGCGGTCTGCGCCTGCTGGAGCTGATCGCCGAATCCCACGGCAGCGTGGCGCTGACCGAACTGGCGCAACAGGCCGGTTTACCCAACTCCACCACTCATCGCCTGCTCTCCACCATGCAGCAGCAAGGTTTTGTGCATCAGGTGGGCGACTTAGGTTTATGGACCATTGGTTCGCACGCGTTTGTGGTCGGCAGCAGCTTCCTGCAGAGCCGTAATCTGCTAGCGATTGTGCATCCGCTGCTGCGCAAGCTGATGGAAGATGCCGGCGAGACGGTGAATCTGGCGGTGCTGGATCTCAGCGATTATCAGGCGGTGATCATCGATCAGGTGCAGTGTACGCAGCTGATGCGCATGTCCGCACCGATTGGCGGCAAGCTGCCGATGCATGCGTCTGGCGCCGGTAAAGCGTTTCTGGCGCATCTCAGCGATGAGCAAGTTACCGCGCTGCTGCATCAAAAAGGATTGCATCACTACACGCCGAAAACGCTGATGTCGCCGCACAGCCTGAAGGAGAATCTGGCGCTGATTCGTAAGATGGGCTTTTCGCATGATGATGAAGAGCACGCGCTGGGTCTGCGCTGCGTTGCGGCACCGATTTATGACGAACATGGCGAACCCTTCGCCGCCATCTCGATCTCCGGCCCAATTGCGCGCATGACTGACGACCGCATCACCGAGCTGGGTGCGCTGGTGATCCGCGCCGCGAAGCAGGTGACCCAAACCTATTCTGGCCGCTAAGCGGCCACCGACGCATAGCGCGCGCTGAAACGCTGGCTGGCGCGCCACGCAATCACCTCTTCAATATGCCCTTCGCGGATGCGCGTTTGCAGCGCGCGCCACCAGTTGGGATCAAACAGTTGCGGATGCAGCGCCTGCAGCAGTTTGCCGGTCGACGGTTCACTGCACAGCGCATAGCGGAAGGTTTCCGGGAACACGTCATCCGGCCCGACGCTGTACCACGGCTCGGCCTGCAGCTCATCTTCTTCATAGCGCGCCTGCGGCACATCGCGGAACACCAGTTCGGTCATCGGGCGGATTTCGTCGTAATCGTAAAACACCACGCGGCCGTGACGCGTCATACCAAAGTTTTTGTACAGCATGTCGCCGGGGAAAATATTCGCCGCCGCCAGCTGACGAATCGCATCACCGTATTCGCCAATCGCGTGCTGCCGCTGTTCCGGCGAAGCCTGAGCCAGCCACAGATTAAGCGGATCCATGCGACGTTCCAGCCACAAATGGCGGATGATCACCACATCGTCGCGCAGCTCGAGCTTTTCAGGGATATCGCGCTCAAACTCCGCCATCAGCTCGGCCGGAATACGCGCGCGCGGTAACGCAAAGTGCTCAAACTCCTGCGTATCCGCCATGCGACCCACGCGATCATGCTCTTTGACCATGCGATAGCAGTCGCGCACCTGCGCATCGGTGACCTCTTTTTGCGGCGCGAAGCGGTCTTTGATCACCTTAAATACGCGATCAAAACCCGGCAGCGTGAACACCATCATCACCATGCCGCGAATGCCGGGCGCGACGGTGAAATCTTCCTGGCTGTGCGCCAGATAGTGCAAGTATTCACGGTAGCATTCGGTTTTACCGTGCTTCTGACAACCAATCGCCATGTAGCGCTCCGCCACGGTTTTTCCCGGCAGAATCGGTTGCAGCCACGCCACCAGCGCGGCCGGCACCGGCGCGTACACCATGAAATAGGCGCGGGCGAAGCCAAACACAATGCTGGCATCATCGCTGTCGGTAAGACAGGTATCGATCCATAAACGGCCGGCCTCATCGCGCTGAATCGGCAGCAAACAGGGCACCATGCCATCACTGAGCTGCAGGCGCGCCACGATCCACGCGGTTTTGTTGCGGTAAAACAGTTCGCTGGCGACATCCAGCGTCGCCGTCGCCAGTTGTGCGGCACCAAACTGCTCGTGCAGATGGCGCACAATCCAGCCGATATCGCGCGTTTGATCCTGCCACGTCAGACGCAGCGGAATGTCATTCAGCACCTGACGCAGCGTTTCCGGCCAATTCTGCTGCGGACGATAGAGGCGCGACAGCGGGCGCGGCGCAACCGGCGCGGGCGCATACGGCTGCGACGGCAAGATAAACAGACGTTCGGGCGACAGATGGCTGTGGCCCTGCAGGCGACAATAGACCGAGTTAAAGAAGCTTTCGGCGATTTCATGGCGCGGATAGCCGGGCAGCAAGGTTTCGTAATGGCTTTTCACTCGCAGCCAGAACGCGTCGTCCCAGTCCGAAGTGTTATTGAGAATGCGCAGCTGGTTGGTGACCAGGCCAACGTGGTGATCGTAAAGATGGATACGCGCTTTCATTGCCTGCTGCACCGCATGCCAGTCAGCCTGCTCGAAGCGCTGTTGCGCACCGGCGGTGATATCCAGAAAGCGGCCATACTGCGCGTCAAAACCTTGCAGAATGGTGTGGGCGATCAGCGATTCTCTCGGTGTCATAGGTGACGCTCCGGGGAAAGGGTCGCCATGAAGGGCGACCCTACGGCGGCTTTAGAATTGCGCGGCTTCGGTGGAGCCAGTCAACGCGGTTACGGAGGATTGTCCGCCCTGAATGACGTTGGTGACGCGATCGAAATAGCCGGTGCCCACTTCCTGCTGATGCGACGAGAAGGTGTAACCCTTTTCGCGCGCCGCAAACTCCGGCTGCTGCACTTTCTCCACGTAATGACGCATGCCTTCGCCCTGCGCATACGCGTGCGCCAGGTCGAACATGTTGAACCACATGCTGTGAATCCCGGCCAGCGTGATGAACTGGAAGCGATAGCCCATTTCGCTCAGCGCCTGCTGGAAACGCGCGATAGTGCGATCGTCGAGGTTCTTCTTCCAGTTGAACGAAGGCGAACAATTGTAGGCCAGCAGCTTGCCGGGATACTGCGCGTGAATCGCGTCGGCAAAGCGCTGCGCCATCTCCAGATCCGGCGTTGAGGTTTCACACCACAGCACATCGGCATAAGGCGCATACGCCAGTCCGCGGCTGATCGCCTGTTCAATCCCGGCGTGCGTGCGGAAGAAGCCTTCCGAGGTGCGCTCGCCGGTGATAAACGCCGCATCGCGCGGGTCGCAGTCTGAAGTGATCAGATCGGCGGCATCCGCATCGGTGCGCGCCAGCAACACCGTCGGCACATTCATTACGTCTGCGGCCAGACGCGCCGCCACCAGTTTCTGAATCGCTTCCTGCGTCGGTACTAATACTTTGCCGCCCATGTGGCCGCACTTCTTCACCGCCGCCAGCTGGTCTTCAAAATGCACCGCGCCTGCACCGGCCTGAATCATCGATTTCATCAGCTCGAACGCGTTGAGTACGCCGCCAAAGCCCGCTTCCGCATCGGCGACAATCGGCAGGAAGTAATCAATGAAATCACTGTCTTCTGGCGATACGCCGCTGGCCCACTGAATTTGATCGGCACGCTGGAAGCTCTGATTAATCCGCTCCACCACATTTGGCACCGAATTCACCGGATACAGCGATTGGTCGGGATACATCTGCCCGGCCAGGTTGGCATCCGCCGCCACCTGCCAGCCGGAGAGGTAAATTGCTTCTATACCGGCTTTCGCCTGCTGCACCGCTTGTCCGCCGGTCAATGCGCCGAGGCTGTTGATGTAGCCTTTGCTCGATTCACCATTCAGCAGCGACCAGAGTTTGGTGGCACCGCGCTCCGCCAGCGTGCAGGCGGGATTGACCGAACCGCGCAGATTGACCACCTCCTCCGCACTGTACGGACGAGTGATTCCCTGCCAGCGCGCATCATTCCAGCTCGACTCCAGTTGTTTGATCTGTTGCGTACGATTCATCGTCATATCTCCAGGTTCAAGGCAGCAGGCGGTAGCCCGGCAGAGTGAGGAAGGAAACCAGTTCGTCATCGGTGGTGATTTGCGCCATCAGCGCGGCGGCATCGTCGAAGCGTCCATTCTGAAAACGTTCTGCGCCAACGGTTTGCTGCAAGGCGGACAGCTCTTCCTCCAGCAACCGTTCAAACAGCGCCACCGTGACCGGCTGGCCATCACTGAGAATTTGTTTGTGATGAATCCATTGCCAGATGGAGGTGCGGGCGATTTCAGCGGTGGCGGCATCTTCCATCAACCCATCAATCGGAACGCAGCCGTTGCCGCTGATCCAGGCTTCCAGATATTGCAGCGCCACGCGGATGTTGGCGCGCATGCCCGCTTCGGTGCGCTTGCCGCGACAGGGTGCCAGCAGACGCTCGGCGGTGATTGGCGCATCCTGCTCACGCGTAATGTGCAGTTGATTGGGTTGATCGCCCAAGCGACGGTCAAACTCCTCCATCGCAATATCTGCCAGGCCGGGATGCGCCACCCAGGTTCCGTCGTGACCGTTGCCCGCTTCACGTGCTTTATCTTCCTGCACCTTTTGCGTCACCCATAAATTGCGCTCCGCGTCTTTGCTCGGAATCAGCGCCGACATACCGCCCATCGCCAGCGCGCCACGACGATGGCAGGTTCGGATCAGCAGGCGTGAATAGGCATCGAGGAATGGTTGATCCATGCTGATTTGCTGGCGATCCGGCAGGATGCGGTCAGGATGCTGGCCCAGCGTTTTGATGTAGCTAAAGATGTAATCCCAACGGCCACAGTTGAGGCCAACCACGTGATCGCGCAGTTCCCACAGGATCTCATCCATCTGGAATACCGCCGGCAGCGTTTCGATCAATACCGTGGCTTTGATGGTGCCGCGCGGCAGATCGAAGCGATCTTCACTGAAGCGGAAGATCTCACGCCACCACGCTACTTCAGCGGCATGCTCGGTTTTCGGCAGGTAGAACCACGGCGCATGGCCCTTCTCCAGCAGCGCTTCAACGTTGTGGAAAAAGTAGAGCGCAAAGTCGAACAACCCGCCGGGAATCGCCCGATCGCGCCACTCCACATGCTTTTCATTCAGATGCAGACCGCGCACCCGACACATCAGCAGCGCCGGATTGGCGCGCAGCTGGTAGATCTTGCCGGTTTCACTGGTGAAGCTCAGCGTGCCATTGACCGCATCGCGCAGTGTTAATTGCCCGTCGATCAGCTTCCGCCAGGTTGGCGCCAGTGAATCTTCAAAATCGGCCATGAAGACGTTGACGTTCGCATTGAGCGCGTTGATCACCATTTTGCGATCCGGCGGCCCGGTGATCTCCACACGACGATCTTGCAGCAGTTGCGGAATAGGACGAACCTGCCACTCATTTTCACGAATGGAAGCGGTTTCCGAATCAAAGCCCGGTAACTCACCTTGATCGTAACGCTTCTGCCGTTGCTGACGTGCTTTCAGCAAGCGTTCGCGCTCTGGTGCGAAGCGCACTACTAATGCGTGTACAAAGTCGATCGCTTCTGGGGTAAGCAGCTGCTTTTCCGCGTGGGTAAAGGGCTGGCTGAAGGTTAGCGTATTGCTGATAACCGAGTCTGTCATGCGGGCTGCCTCCTGGGTTGATCCATCGTTTAACGATCGGATCCGGATGTAGGGTGTTTTATAACCTGCAAGATCAGAGCATAATGATTTTTATTTTAATTTCAAAAACTATTTCCATTTTAATGTTTATAGCAATCTATGAGATTGATATTTATGTAATTTAATCTCTCAAATTAAAGGCAATAACTTCCACTGGTCAATTGAAGGCAAAAAAAAGCCGCGATAGCTTTCGGCTAGCGCGGCAGGATCAAACGATATGTTGTATCTATTCGAGTGTTGGATTCATCCGGCGCAGATCGAACGGCGTGATCTGATAAACGTAGTAGTTCAGCCAGTTGGAGAACAGCAGGTTGCCGTGGCTGCGCCAGGTGGCGCGCGGTGGCAGCTCTGGGTTGTCGTGCGGGAAGTAGTTGAACGGCACCTCCGGCTGCAGGCCAGCATCGTAATCGCGATGATATTCACCCGAGAGCGTCAGGGCATCGTACTCTGGATGGCCGGTGACAAACGCCAGGCGCTTGTCTTTGCTCGCCATCAGATATGCACCGGTGGATTCCGACTCGGCAAACAGCTCGAGATCGGTGTAATCGCGGATCAGCTGGCTTGGGAAATCAGCATAGCGTGAATGCGGGGCCAGGAAATTGTCGTCAAAACCGCGCGTCAGTAAGGCGTGTGGATGCAGGATTTGGTGCTCATAAACACCGGACAATTTGTTCTGCCGCGTCTGCTTAGGAATGCCATACAGAATGTTGAGTGCCGCCTGAACCGCCCAACAGACAAAGAGCGTGGAGGTGACGTGTTCATTCGCCCAATGCAGCACGCGCTGAATCTGCGGCCAGTAAGCGACATCATTAAAATCGACCAATCCCAGCGGCGCGCCGGTCACAATCAGTCCATCGAAGTTATCGTTTTGGATGTCTTCGAAGTTGCAGTAGAAGTTGTTCAGATGCTCTGTCGGCGTGTTGCGCGACTCGCGGCTATCAATGCGCAACAGCTGCACATCAATCTGCAACGGTGAGTTAGAGAGCAGACGCAGGAACTGATTTTCCGTCTCAATCTTCTTTGGCATCAGGTTAAGAATCAGCACTTTTAGCGGACGGATCTCCTGAACACTGGCGCGCGACGACGTCATGACAAAGACGTTTTCATCACGCAAAAAATTCACTGCCGGTAATTCGTCGGGAATCCTGATTGGCATAACCTACTCACCTCTTACTGATAACCGTATAAACGTTTAGACATCCAGATGCCCGACATTAGCTTGTTATGTCGGGAATGTCGAGTCTTCATGCGGTTTATGAAAATGTTTCAGCTTTAGGTGGGATTTGGGATAAGTCGTGGCGTATTTATGCTGGATTAGCTTCTTGAAATGAAGGTTTTGCAGTGAGACTTGCGTGATTTTTATACACTAAATCGTTCTATATTTTGCGATTTTAGTAAATTTTAGACGTAAAAAAGCCCCGAAC
>NZ_JACAPA010000054.1:0-78630 GCF_013385945.1 Pantoea sp. B9002 | reverse complement strand
TAAAAATTTATGGCAAAATGCGGAAGCAGGCATAGTGGCGATCTTATTTTTTGTTGGCGCAATAATTAGATCATTTTTCCACTGTGCCTGCTTCGTTTTTGTGGGGATTCATCAGCCTTACGGGCGATCCCCAGACCCTCATTGCCGGGAAAAACATAAATTCCCCCAAGCTCGCCGCTTTCTGTATCGATTGTTACAACTCTACCTTGACCAACAATATTATCGCCATCAGTCGCCAATACGATTAGTTCCCCTGCAAGTGACGGTACAAAATCAATCTCAGCATAGCGCTCGTTAACGATGGCGAGATCAGCGTTGGTGGCGATTCTTAAAGAAATTTGCATCATTCTTCCTACATCTCTTTATCTGTATTTTTCAGCTTTTGATTTTCAACCATAATATTTGGTGTAAATATCAAACAATAACGGTCAAGAAACATATTAGATATAGCCTAAATGTTTGAATATTTTCTGATAGATTTCACGCACCACTTTGCTTTTATTTTCGTGATATTGTTGAATATCTAAGCTACAACCTTTAATTGCATCTAATTTAACGTCAGCATATAGCTGGCAGTCCTTCTTTGACTGTCGCAACCAATCTCGAAAAAGCACATGTCGGATTGTTTCAGGAGTGTCTTGAGTGAAAACATGAAGGTTAACTCTGGGATTATCGTAATGAAAAAGACGATGTCCATGGAAGCGAGGCTCACGCACAATTAGTTTATACCCAAGACTCTCAAGTGCTAATACATAAGTTTTTTCATCTGTAGCATCAGCAACTGTCAAATCAATATCAATAACGGGTTTGGCAGCCAGACCAGGTACCGCCGTAGAACCTATATGATCAATTCTTAGTAAATTCGAACCTAATTTATTTTTAATAGTGGATGCTAACGATGAATATATTTCCGGCCACAGGGGATCATAAGCAACGACCGCAACATTCTCAATCGGCGGTACGCCATTAACAAAATAACTATCCTTAGGATCAATGACATAATGCTGCATTATTTCTTTTGGGCTAACCATAAACCAACACCTATCGACCATACAAATTATGAACAATAGCGTACAGGAGATGGGTTTGGATGTCTCTCAAACGTCCGCTCCTGGCACAAAGCGGGCATTGATGACTGGCATACCTGGGCGGGACAAATGCAGTAATGGACAAAACCGTAATTCTGTCCAGTGAACCACTCTTAAGGAAATCTTGACCAGACATAACCACTTCCATGCAGATCAGAGCCATTACAGCAAAATCTGCGCCACCCTGGACAGGCCGCACAATTTGCTCATAATGGTGAGCGCGAATCACAGGGAAAGGATGCAAAAATGTTATCAAGTATTGATTTTAAAGGACTAGGTGAGGCTGTTCTCTTCCATGCCGCTGTATTAATTATCGCCGCCGCTAGCCTGATTAGCGGCTTGCTGCACTATCAAAGCGGCATCGGTAAACTGCTCATACTGATTTCGGCGGTATTGGGCCTGTATCTGGTGATGGTTTTTAAATTTTACTGGAACCCGCCCTGGAATTTCTGGGACAGATAGTTCCGGCCCTCTCAGCGTTGACCTTCTCCACCCTCTAGTCAGACAGCCCATTCTGTCCAACAACATAAGGACATGTGCATTGGAATATAAAGTATTAGCCGTCGCATGCATGATTTTCATCATGGCTATATGGATGCTGCTACACGGAATCAGGGGTTATCAGGCCGGTTTGATTATAGAAACACGGAAAGGCACCCCGGAGAAAGACTACTATTATCGTGGCGATATCGGATTTTATGTAAATGTGTTCTTCTACATCGCTGGCGGGACATTTGCAGTAGGATTCTCTGCCTGGCTAATGATGACAGGGTTAGGCTACTGGTGATCCGCCTTTAATTCCCCGCGCACCTGGACAGACAGCCATTTCTGACCAAGAAGTAACTGACTGGCAGCTTTGAGCGAGAAGCGGCTGATACGTTAGAATGTATTTTAAGATTATCAATTCGGATGACTTTGTGATGGAAAATGAATTATTACCCACGGACTATCTAAACATAAAATTAGGCTCATATAAGTCGTCGACTTTGAGCATAAAAATAAATAAAACCCATAGTGATTTCATTACAACAGGAGCGGGTATAGAATCATTTAACCCCCGTGATTGCGCCACATTGTTCCATGAATTTTGTCATAAGTTGCAGAATACATCTTCAGTTATTGGGTTCCAGTTTTTTAACTTAATCACATCAATTTGGCACAATGGACGTAATTACGCTTACGACTCTAGTGATGAAAGCAGTAAAAACTCAAATATAAATGCTATCAATATACTCAATACATACCGATTAAATAACAATGAAACTTTACAGAAACGTAAGCTTATTTCTATAACTAAAATCCATGATATTGATAATATCAAGGAACAAAAATACACCCACGAGCCAATCGCTGTATCATATATATACAATGATTATGAATGTGAGTTAATGTTTGGTATTGGTGAGTTTTACGAAAGTTGTGCTGATGTGCTTGAGCGTTTTTTTTGCACTAAAATAAACCATTCTGATCTTTTTTCTGATGCGGATACTGTCCCATACAAAACAGGAGAAAGCATTGCAAAATTTTTCAATCCACAATGCAGTGATTATCGTCTTATAATTTTATTACTTACATCGATGCAGCATTCCTCACCACATCAAATGTTTATACTGCTGTCCTTAATCTTCAGCAACTCAGATACTTCAGATGAGATAGTAAGAAATTTATGTGAAGAACAGGCGCGTAGCCTTATCAATATGAATAAAGAATGGATCGTTCTTACCAGACAGACAATAGATAATGGTTTCCCTAATGAAGATCCTTTTTTAGGCGATGTGTTTAAATCAATAAGTACATCAATCGAAAAAAACCTTATAATAAGGATTGAAAACCCCTTCCTTGAACTAGACTTTCTGGCTCGCATCACTGAAAGTAATTACAAAGAAGAACTAACCAATTTTATTGAAAATTTTGACGGCTGTGTTATTTACGCTGATGATCAAAGCATGGAGCTCTCTGGGGGCTACCAAAAGATAATAATTGGTGATGACTCGGTGTTTAATCAAGAAAAAGAATTTATGACATTTCAATGCTCAATATTCTTAGCAATAAAAAACTTGAATGGCTCTAGTACATTCGATGAGGAAAGAGAATACTCCTGTCCTGTTTTTGATTACTGTAAAAACATCAATAAAACCGAACATCAACATATTTGTTTAACTGCACCACATAATCATCTAAAACCCGATGCTCATGGTAATAACTGCCCTTTTCAGTTGGCAACTTATAAATATGACCTGAAGAATCATTATGGAGATAGTTAAAATAATTTGCTTAAAGTACGTACATGCTATCAATAGCGTTCTGGTGAGCAACTCCCGCTCTTGGCACAGAGCAGACATGCCTGTTCAGATAGGTTATTTCAAACTTAAACTTTGCCCTGGAGGATCTCATGCCGGAATACTGTTTTTTTAAAAAGGGTAACCACATCACGGCGCTGGAGAAAACAGATACAGCAGGAGCTTTCGCTCTGACGAACAAGGGCTATGAAAAGCAGTTTGAAGAATTAAATGCCGCGGATGTTAAGCGCGCGCTGGCCAGATTTATAGACATCCGTAAGGAAGAGCAGACTACAACTCATTCATTCGTAACAGGCGCGGTATTCGCATCGTTGTTAGTGGGCGTGGTAGCCGTAGCTTATTGGCTCTTTATCAAATAACCGTCGGGATGGTCACCCAAGGCTAAAATTATCGAAATCTCCGCCTCAACCATTCACCTGCCCGAAAGGGTTGTAAAATGTGTGTGCGATCATAGATATTGATGCAGCTATTCGCAGCGCAGGTGACGAAAGGGAAGAGAGCAAGGTGAAAACGTCGGGAACCAATCTGGAACACGCACGGGCGCACAATCGCCGCGTGATCATTGAAGCCATTCGCCTGCACGGCGAACTGACCCGCGCCGAGTTGGCTCGTCTCACCGCGCTGACGCCGCAAACCGTGTCGAATATCGTGGCTGAGCTGGAGCAAGCCGAACTGCTCACCAGCCGCGCGCCGCGCAAACAGGGACGCGGGCAACCGGCGATTCCGGTGACACTTAATCCCGCCAGCGCCTTTTCGATCGGCATCCATCTTGATCACCAAACGCTGCTGATTGTGCTGGTGGATCTCACCGGCGAAATTCACTTCCGCCGCCTGATTCTGGTACAAAAACCCCAGCCAGATGCCACCTTAGCGCGCATTGCCGAGGTGCTCAGCGAAATCAAAACGCAGCTGGGCGACCGCTGGCAGAAAGTGCTGGGCATTGGTGTGGTGATGCCCGGTCCGTTTGGCGTTGAGGGCATCTCTTCGATGGGGCCAACTACGCTACACGGCTGGGAACAGGTGGATATCGAAGCCAAACTCGCTGCGATGAGCGGCGTGCCGGTGACGCTGGAAAATGATGCCACGGTGGCGGCGATCGGTGAACGCTTTCACGGCGTGGCGCGTCAGCTCAATTCGTTTGTCTATCTCTACATCGGCACCGGTTTAGGCGCTGGCATCATCATGGATGGCCACGTTTATAGCGGCCATGCGCATAACGCTGGGGAAGTCGGGCATGTGGTGGTGGAGCCGGGCGGACGCGAATGTTACTGCGGCAATCATGGTTGTTTAGAACGCTATGTTTCTCTGCAGGCAGCGTATGAATTTTGCGGGCTCGATCCGATGACCGCACTACCGGAAGATTTACTGGAAGTCGATCCGGCGCTGTTCGATAAATGGATCGATACGGTGTTAACGCCGCTACGTCAGGCGATTAACCTGCTGGAGTGCATCTTCGATGCCGAGAGCGTGATTATCGGCGGCATGATGCCTGCGGTGCTGCTGGATAAAATCATTCGCCGCCTGCCGCCGCTCTATCAATCGGTGCGCGGTCGCTACCTCACCGGAACTCGCGTCAAAGTTGGTATGACCGGCAGCGATACCGCTGCGCTGGGTGCCGCCGCGCTGCCGATTTTCGATGAGTTTAATCCACAGTTTCAGGTGCTGATGAAGTAGCGGCCCAGTCAGGCCGCCACCTTCACTGCCGTCTTCCGCTTCTCCTTCATCTTCCAGCACAGCCACAGCGCAATGAACCACACCGGCGAAGCGGCTAACGCGGCGAGCGTGTCGGGATCAAATATCATGATCACCACTGAGAACAGGAAGAACATCAGCGTTGCCCACGCCATCATCCTGCCGCCGGGCATCTTAAATTTGGATTTTTGATGCAGATCCGGACGCTGCCGGCGGTACACCAGATAAGAGACCAGAATCATTCCCCAGCAATAGATCACCAGAATCGCGGCCAGCGTTGAAACGATGGTGAACAGTGTTGTCACATTCGGCACCAGGAACAGCAGCAAGGTGCCGCTCAGCATGCAGAAGCAGGAGAACAGCAGGCTACGCAGCGGGATACGCGTGGTGCGCGACAGAATACGAAACTGCCAATGCGCATGCTTCTCGACGGACAAGCCATATAGCATGCGGGTGCTGGAGTAGACGCCGCTGTTGGCGGAAGACATCGCCGAGGTGAGCGCGACGAAATTAATGATCGCCGCTGCCGCGGGCAATCCAGCTTTGGCAAACAGCGTCACGAACGGGCTGGTATCGGGCGACACGCCTTGCCAGGACGTTACCGCGATGATCACCATCATTGAGAGCATGTAGAAAATCACAATTCGTAGCGGCAGAGAGTTGATCGCGCGCGGCAAAATTTTCTCGGGATCGCGCGTTTCTGCCGTCATGGTGCCGAGCAACTCAATGCCGGTGTAAGAGAAAATCGCAATCTGGAAACCGGCGAGAAAACCGGTGATGCCATGCGGCATAAATACGGCAGGATCGGTGAGGTTGTGCACCGAGGCTTTAACGCCATCCGGCGAGGTCCAGCCGGTAAACACCATCCATCCGCCGGTGATAATCAGCGCGATGATGGTAATCACCTTGATCAGCGCAAACCAGAATTCAGCCTCACCAAAAGCCTTCACCGACAACATGTTAAACAGACACAAAATACCGAGGGTAAACAACGCGGGTATCCACGCCGACATTTCCGGAAACCAATACTGCATATACGCGCCGCACACCACCACATCGGCGATGCAGGTCACCACCCAACTCAACCAATACGACCAACCGAGAAAGAAGCTGGCTTTGGGGCCGAGATAATCACTGACGAAATCGGCAAACGAGCGATAGTCGAGCCGGCTAAGCAGCACTTCCCCCATCGCCCGCATCACCATATAGCTGAAGAAACCCACCAATATGTAGATGATTAATATCGAGGTTCCGGCCACCGCAATATTGCGTCCTGCACCCATAAACAGCCCGGTGCCGATCGATCCGCCCAGCGCAATCATCTGAATATGGCGTTCGCTCAGCCCTCGCTGCAATTTTTGCGGGGCGTCGTGAGCCCGAGCAGGCTGAATCTGCCCTTGTGTAGGTTTGTTAGACACAATGATTCCTTCAGTCTGGCAAAAAGACGCATGACGATGCCTGCCCGCAAGCATCAATGGCAAATAAGGGATTGACCTAAAGAGGCACGTTTAAATAGATGAAAGAAAAACAAAATTAATAAAACGCTAATTCATGATGGAGTTTTCCGGCTGGGTTTTACTCATCGTGGTGGCGTGAGTTAACAAAGTCAATGCGGAAAAATAACAGTTCATTCACTTTTTGATGACCATCAAAGAACTGAAAAATAGGAATAAAATCAAATTTTATGCAATTTAGTGAATAGTTATTGCATGGATATGCGCTATATGTGGGCCTTTTTTTATGCTTAGTTATTCATTTAATCAGGCATTTTTGTGTCAAAAAAGTTAAATCCCTCTTATTTGGCGTGACCCGCTTTTCTGAAAAGGTGTTAAATTACTTTCCGTCTAGTGCAATGCATTACCTTTCCACGTCTTTTCAATATAAATAACTCTGAACCTACAGGCTTCTCATGGAAAAGTTATCTTACGCTTCTGAAAGCAGTACATCTCCCTGGACTACCTACCTGAGCCAAATTGACCGCGTTGCGCCTCATCTTGGTGAATTGTCTCGCTGGATAGAAACCCTGCGTCATCCCAAAAGAGCACTGATTGTCGACATCCCGGTTCAGATGGATGACGGCTCGATTCGCCACTTCGAAGGCTATCGCGTACAGCACAATCTCTCGCGCGGGCCGGGCAAAGGGGGCGTGCGTTACCATCCTGCTGTCGACCTGAATGAAGTGATGGCGCTCTCAGCCTGGATGACCATCAAATGTGCGGCGGTCAACCTGCCTTACGGTGGCGCAAAAGGCGGGATTCGTGTCGATCCGCACTCGCTGTCTGAAGGTGAACTGGAGCGATTGACCCGCCGCTACACCAGTGAAATCGGTCTGATTATTGGTCCGCAGAAAGATATTCCCGCGCCCGATGTCGGCACCAATGGCAAAGTCATGGCGTGGATGATGGATACCTACTCCATGAACCACGGCACCACCATTACCGGCGTGGTCACCGGTAAACCGATTCATCTTGGCGGCTCGTTAGGACGTGAGAAGGCGACGGGCCGTGGCGTATTTATTACCGGTCGGGAAGTGGCACGACGCTCTAACATCACCATTGAAGGCGCACGCGTGGCGCTGCAAGGCTTTGGTAATGTGGGTAGTGAAGCCGCGCGTCTGTTCGCCGAAGCCGGTGCACGCGTGGTGGTGATTCAGGATCACACCGCGACCTTGTTCAACGAAGGCGGCATCGATTTAGCCGCGTTGACTGCGTGGCAGATCGAACATAAACAGATTGCCGGTTTCCCTGGCGCGCGTGAAATCGACAGAGAGCAGTTCTGGACCACCGCCATGGATATTTTGATTCCTGCGGCGCTGGAAGGACAAATTACCCGCGAGCGCGCAGAAATCATCAGCGCAAAACTGGTGCTGGAAGGCGCTAACGGCCCAACTTATCCGGATGCTGATGATATGCTGGCGAGTCGCGGCGTGCAGGTAGTGCCAGACGTAATCTGTAACGCTGGCGGGGTAACGGTGAGTTACTTCGAATGGGTGCAGGATATGGCGAGTTTCTTCTGGAGCGAAGATGAGATTAACCAGCGTATGGACCGCATCATGACCGAGGCAATGGTTCACGTTTGGGATAAAGCGGCTGAAAAGCGCTGCTCACTGCGCACTGCCGCTTATATCGTTGCCTGCGAACGCATTTTACTGGCACGTAAAGATCGCGGTATTTATCCTGGCTAATTAATTATATTTTAAGTTTATTTAAATCAACGGATAAACGCCTTCATGTTAGTAAGAGGGCGTTTATCTTCGCTTTTAAGCAAGGTTGACCCCGCGTAAACCTGACCAGCACCTTGCGGCGGATTGAGTAATCATTACCGAAGGATCTTCGCTGAACTCGCTCACCAAAGTAACAACCCTGTCGGTTAAACTCCTTATATTCTCACTGCCTACATAAACATATTCATTGGTGGGTAAAACATACGCGTAGCCTTTCTCACACACTAAGCTGCGCGCAAAACCATTCTCAAGCATCGCATAGAGCAATTCTATTTGCGCGCCAGCGGTGGGTTCTTTCAATTCGATACGGATAGTATAACTGAGCATGATATTATCTCCGGTGGCTTAATTTAAGTTTACTTAAGTTTAATTGACCTGAAATAAAGTTCATTTTTTTAAGATAAATCTTAGCTCGAGTTTATAATTGATGACCGCCGTTAACAGTAAATATTGGCCCTATTAAGCGTAGCGACAGGTAAGGGTTAAATAATAATTATTAACTTACTCTTTTATTACGTTCGGCTTAAATAAGTTTATTTTTAATTAAAGACAGCCGACTCCACGCAGACTATAATTATTTTATGGCTCATTCTGAGCTGGTTGTTAAAAAGTGTACAAATAGTATCCGCAACGGGCGATTTTAAAGATTTTTATTAATTGGTATTTATCTCTGCCCATGAGGAGTAGCGGATGAAATTAAGCATCACGGATTTTTATGTCTTTAGTCAGGCAGATACGGAAGGTTGCTGCAATCTGCATCGCGAAAGCTGCCGTATGGCTCCCGCCTATGATAATCGTGTGTTCATGGGATCGTTTTATTCTCCTGACCATGCCTGGCAATATTTCCACACACATCATCCCAACAGCCGAGCGGTATTTTGTCTGTTATGTATGAAAGAATAATATGAGAAAAACCTTTTGCCTGAAAAATCGCGGCAGAAGGTTTTATTTAACTGAAGCGTGCAGGATAGAAACTGGCCAGCATGGAATGTTTTTCATCCGTGAGCATCTCACCCGCTAACACATTACATCGAAACAGTTCCATTCCCATTGTGATGAATATCGTCCGCCAACGCACGCCGCGTCAGCTGCGCCAGCATCTGCTGCGCGGCATCGTCCGCGTTGTGTTGCCACAGTGCGATACCCATATTTCCCACTGCGGGCAGCAGCGCGTTCAGGGAATGCAATCCTGCAGGTAAACCGATCTGGCTGCGCAAGGTAATGCCCAATCCGGCCCGCACCGCTGCCCATATGCCGCTCAAACTGTGGCTGGTAAACACCACGCGCCAGTCGAGTTCGGCTTGTTCCAGCACGCAAAGTGCACGCGAACGCATCAGGCAGGGCGCTTCAAACATCACCAGCGGTAAGGGATCATTGCGCGCGAGCAGGGCGCTGATATCGAACTCTTGCGCGCCAATCCACGCCAGCGGCGTCTGGCCCAGCACCTCACTTTGCGCCGGCAAGTTATCGCCTTGCCACAGCAGCGCCATATCAAGGCTTTGCTCGGCCATTGCCTGCAACAGCGGCTGGTTGCGATCAACGCGCGCGCTAATACGCACACTGGGATGCTGGCGGCTAAACGGGCCAAGAATACCGGGCATTAGCGACTCACCGAAATCTTCCTGCATGCCGATACGCACATCGCCCTGCAACAACTCGCCGCGCACCGCGCGCCAGGCTTCATCATTCAGGCTGAGCAGACGACGCGCATAGCTCAGCAGGATTTCGCCGCCGGGCGTGAGCGCCAGATGACGACCGCGTTTGGTCACCAGCGCCATACCGCACTGTTGTTCCAGCTTTTTTAACTGGGCGCTGACCGCCGACGTCGAGCGGCACAGCTGCTGCGCCGCCAGCGCGAAGCTGCCGCACTCAATCCCCAGCACGAAACTGCGCAGCGCATCGCTATCCAGCGAAACCGGGATCTTCTCCATAACTATCCTTTAAAGCAGGATTATTAGTCCTGAATAATGTGATTTTCAGGATTGTAGCAGCGCGCCACAATCGCTGCCTATTCATTGCCGGAGAAAATCATGAGTAAGCCACTGGATCGCGATTCGTTACAGCAGATCGCACCGAAGTTAGCGGAGTTAACCCAGCAGGTGTTGTTTGGCGATATCTGGCAGCGGTCGGTGCTGTCACCGCGTGAGCGCAGTTTGATCACACTCGCCACACTCAGCGCCCTGGGCCGTGAGCAGCAGTTGCCGTGGCATCTTGAATTTGCGCAGCAGAACGGACTGAGCCGTGAAGAGCTGGTGGAGTTATTTACTCATCAGGCGTTTTATGCCGGATGGCCCGCGGCGGTGACGGGGCTGGCTTTGCTACAGCAGGAGAACAACTGATGCCGTTGACCCGAATCACCGTGCGTGACGGCTGGAGTGATGCCGATCTGCAAACTTTATCAGACACACTGCATGAGGTGCTGGTCGCCGAGTTTAACGTTCCGCCTGACGATCGTTTTCAGGTGATTGAATCGCTGGCGGCGCCGCGTTTGATTTATGATCGCCACTATCTCAGCGGCGGTCGCAGCGATCGCTATGTGCTGCTGAACATCGTGGCAGGCAAACCGCGCAGCGTGGAGCAGAAGCGGGCAACTTATCAGGTGTTGAGCGAACGGTTGCAGCAGCGGCTCAATCTCGATCCCAATGATTTGATGATCATCATTCAGCAAACCCAGCCCGAAGATTGGAGTTTTAGCGGCGGGAAGATGTTTGCGTCGTAGGGTCGCCATTCATGGCGACCTTCTTCCGGGCATTGCCTGATCATTCCATCACCCAATGCCCGTCACTCACCTCGCGATAACGCCGTGCTTCGGGCACAAATCCCAACGCTCGCACCGGGCTTTTCAGCTCGCTGATGTCAATCTGGCGCTTCACATGACGGCGCGCCGGATCGGGCACCGGCACCGACGACAGCAATTTGCGCGTGTAATCGTGCTGCGGATTTTCAAAAATCGCCGCGCGCGGGCCGATCTCGACGATTTCTCCCAGCAGCATCACCGCCACGCGATGGCTGATGCGCTCGACCACCGCCATATCGTGCGAGATAAACAGATACGACAAGCCAAGGCTCTGTTGCAGGTCGAGCAGCAAATTGATGATTTGCGCTTTCACCGTGACGTCCAGCGCCGACACCGATTCATCGGCGATGATCATTTTCGGATCGAGCATCAGCGCGCGGGCGATACAGATACGCTGGCGCTGGCCGCCAGAAAATTCGTGCGGATAGCGTTTCATCATGCTGGCGGACAACCCGACGCGCTCCATCAGTGAGGCAGCTTTTGCGCGCGCCTCGGTTTTGCTGCCTAAACGGTGTTGCAGAAAAGGTTCGGTGAGCGCTTCCAGCACCGACATGCGAGGATTGAGGCTGGCGAACGGGTCCTGAAAAATCATCTGCATGGCGCGGCGCAAGGTGCGCAGCTCATGAGCAGAAAGATTCAGCACGTCGTAACCATCAAAGGCCACTTCGCCCGCGTCGGGTGTGACGAGGCGCGTCAGCGAACGCCCGGTGGTGGATTTTCCACAGCCCGATTCACCGACCAGCGACAAGGTTTCGCCCGGCATCAGATCAAACGAGATGTTTTCCACCGCATGTACCGCGCCGGTTTTGCGGCTGAACACGCCTTCGTGAATGCTGAAGCGGGTGCTGAGATTTTTCACCGACAGCAGCGGCTGCTGCGATGTCGATACGCGATTGGTCTCAGGTGCGTCGCGCTGGTCAAAGGAAAATTTACGCGGCCCAGCAATGCCGCGCATCGCGCCAAGCTGCGGCACGGTAGCAATCAGCGTGCGGGTGTAATCGGCGGCGGGCGCGGAGAAAATCGCGGCGGTGGTGCCGGTTTCCATCACATCACCTTGATACATCACCAGCGTGCGATCCGACACTTCGGCCACCACGCCCATGTCGTGGGTAATAAACAGCACCGCCGTGCCTTCCTCCTCCTGCAACGTCTTAATCAGGTCAAGAATTTGCCCCTGAATGGTAACGTCCAACGCGGTGGTCGGTTCATCGGCAATCAGCAGTTTTGGCCGCAGCGCCAGCGCCATCGCAATCATCACGCGCTGGCGCATGCCGCCGGAAAAGTGGTGTGGATAATCATTGAAGCGTTTCGCCGCATTGGGAATACGCACTTTCTCCAGCAGCCGAATGGTCTCTTCACGCGCGGCGCGTTTACTGATTTTGCGGTGATTGATCAGCGCTTCAGCGATTTGATTGCCGATGGTGAACGAAGGATTCAGGCTGGTCATCGGCTCCTGAAAAATCATCGCCACCGCATTGCCGCGAATATCGCGCATGGCGGATTCGCTCAGCGTCAGCAGATCGACGCCGTTCAGCAGCACTTTGCCGCTGACGCGCGCGTGGCGCATGTTGAGTAAGCGCATAATCGCCATCGAGGTGACGCTTTTCCCCGAACCGGATTCACCGACAATCGCCAGCGTTTCACCGGCATTAACGGTTAGCGACAGGTTTTTCACCACCTCGCGCCATTGATCCTCAACGCGAAAGGCGACGGTCAGATTTTCGATGCGCAGCACCGGTTCGACTGCTGAGGTGGGCGCGTTCATTTCGCTGCCACAAAGCGTGCCGATAAGTGGCTAACCGGCAGGTAAGTGAAATCGGTATCGAACGGATAGGCGGGCTGCAATTTGCGCTTGCGGGTTAAGCGTTCCACATATTGATCGACCACGCCTTCTGACAGCGCCATCAGGTTAGGATTAGCCAGCGGTGCCAGCTCTGGTGACAGATAACCGGACTTTACCACCACGATTTTGGCCGCGGCGGGATCGAGGCCGAGCAGGGCGAAATCCGCCAGGTTGTGATAAGGACGGCGGCGATCGGCGACCACCAGCGTGATGCCGCCGGTTTGCAGCAGCGCCTGTTTCGCCAGCGAACGCGGATCATCACTGAGATGTTTCACCACAAATTCGGCCTGCACTTTGCCGCCCGCCGGATCGAGCGACGCACCGACGGTCAGCGTTAAGCTTGCGCCCACGCCAGCAGCAAAGGCCGCATCGGTGGCGGGTTTATCGGTAATGCCGGCGACGATCACCTGCTGCGCACCCTGGCGAATCAGTTCCGCCAACACATCCGCGCGATCGCCGACGCCACCGCCGGTAGGATTATCACCAGAATCGGCCAAAATCACCGGCGCGGTTTCGCTGGCGATGGCCATACAGACGCACTCTTCAATGCTGCCGGTGACGCAGCCAAAACTGAATTCATCGCGCGCCTGCCAGTAAGCCAGCGCCAGTTTAGCCGCCTGTTCCGCCAGCACATCGGCATCGGTGCCGGTCATGATCGCGGCGGCGGTGGCGCGCGGTTCATCGGCCCAGACGTAACCGACCATCAGCGACGCATCCCAGATGTGCTCCAGCTGGTTTATCGCGGGCAAGCGCGCATACAAACTTTTCGCCGGTTCATCTTCGGTGCTGGTGCGCTCGCCGGGTAACACCACCGGAATCGGCGCCCACACCACGCCAGGTTTGACGCCAGTTTGCAGGCTTTTCACCAGCATCGATACCGAGCGGCGCATGGTCTCTTCCACATCAATGTGCGGCGCGGTGCGATAGGTCGAGAACATATCGATGGCATCGATGATGCGTTGCGTGACGTTGCCGTGCAGATCGTAGCTGACGGTGATCGGGCAATCCGCGCCGACCAACTCGCGCGTGGCGCTGATCCAGTCGCCTTCGGCATCTTCCATACCTTCCACATAGACCGCGCCGTGCATAGCGAGATAAACGCCATCCACCGGCAAATGTGCCGCGAGGCGCGTCAGGAAATCCTGCTTAAAATCGTCGTAGGTGATGCGCGCCACCGGGCCACCGGCGATGGCGCGTGCGTGGAAGGTCGGCAGAAACTCGGCATCATAATCCTGCAGAAAGGCGAAATAAGGGTTGGTGGTGAGTTCATCCCCGCGCACGATGCGGAAGTCGTCGGCATAATTCAGCACCGGATTATAAGTACTGCACTCAGTATGAATTCCACCAAAAGCAATGCGCATAGCAACCTCCGCTAGTCGGGTAAGTGAATGATAAAACGATACGCCGCCACACTGGCTGCGGCTCTGGCCCAGCTCTCTTCGTTGATCACCATGCTGGCGATCGGCGTTTTGCCGATGATCGACGGCAGCACATGGCTGTCGATCGCCTGCATCACCACGGTTTTCAGCAAGCCATCAAACGCATCGGGCTGATGCGCAATCACAATTAATTCGGGGTCGTTCATCTGGATGATATTGGCGATAGATAAACCCAGCGCATGACCAGCCTGATGCAAAATGGCAATCGCCGCGCTGTTACCTTTCACCGCCAGCGCTTCCAGTTCGGCAATCGATTCACTCTCCAGCGCTTTATCACGTACGCTTTCGCGGATGGCGGTTAACGAGGCCAGCGTATCGAGGCAGCCGCGTTTGCCACAGCGGCAGGGACGTCCGCCGGGTTCGATGGTGCAGTGGGCGATTTCACCGGCAGCGCCGTGTGCGCCGCGATGCAGTTGGCCCTGAAAGAAGTGCGCCGATCCAATGCCGTCACCGTGCGAAATCAGGGTGAAGTTGCGCGCCTTTTTCGCCACGCCGAAAATCTTCTCGCTCACCGCCAGCGCTTTGGCATCGTTTTCTAACGACACTTCCAGCCCGGTTTGCTGTTTCAGCAGTTCCGCCAGCGGCACGTTCTTCCAGCCCAGCAGCGCCGACTGCACGCAAATCGCCTGATTTTCATCGACAAAGCCGGACAGCGTCACGCCCAGGCCAATCAGCTGATCCTGCGTAATCGATTTCTGTGCAATCAGATCCGGGATCGCCGCCGCAATGGTTTTTGCCAGCTGCGGCGGATCGAGATTCAACGGCATCTGGGTGGCGGCCAGCGTGCGGCCGTGCATATCAATCAGCACTAATATCACGCGTTCGCCCAGCAGCGAGGCACCGAGAAAATAGGCGCTGTCGGCACGCATTTTTAATAACACCGATGGACGACCCTGCCCGCTGGATTCCGGAATACTCTCTTCCAGCAATCCGGCCTGCAGCATCTCTTTTACCAGCGTGCTAATTGCGGCTTTGCTCAATTTCATTTTTTCCGCAAGCACGGTGCGGCTCATGCCATGCGACGCAATAAGTAAGCGCAGAATTTGTTGCTGGTGGGCATTGAGCATTGAGGTTCTCACGGCGTTAGCACTATGCGCTGACAATAATAAGGACAGAAAACAAATACAACGATATTTAGTTAAATTTATGAATGCAGATCTGATTATAAGTAAATTATATGAACCAACCTATTGGCTTTTGTTTAGTGAGTGTGGCTTATATAGCGGCAAGCTTGTCAATTGCGATGAATGACATTATCGATTCCCGCACATTCCGTAGCGGCGCAATTCATTGCGCAATAAATTGCGCCGCTACGGAATGTGCGTGGTGAAAATGACGAGCGTTCATTCACCGATCGTTTCAATGATTCATTGAGGGTCTTCATGGAAAGCAAACATAAGCATTTCAAGGTACTGACGCTGGCCGGTTGTTTACTGGCGTCGATGGCGAGCGCCTCCGTTTTTGCCAGCCAGCTGGTGATCATGCAGAACGAACCGCCGCGCAGCATGGATCCCGGCAACCAAACCGCGACCTTTACCGGCACGGTGCTGGACCCGATGTACGAAGGCCTGACGCGTCTCGGTGATGACGGCAAAATCATTCCAGCACTGGCATTATCCTGGACATCCGATGACAGCGGACTTAACTGGACCTTTACCCTGCGGCCCAATGTGAAATTCCACGACGGCACGCCCTTTAATGCCGATGCGGTGGTGGAAAACTTCCAGCGTCATTTAAATACGCAGCGCGGTTTAGCCGGCAGCGGCAAAATTCGCACCTTTATTCAGGATGTGAAGAAAAAAGACGATCTCACTGTCACGTTTCAGCTGAAAAAAATTAATCCGGCCTTTTTAACTGTTTTAGCCTCCGGTCCGGGATTAATGGTGAGCCCGAAAGCAGATAAAGCCGGCAGCATCAACAATAAAGCCGACGGCACCGGACCTTATAAACTGGTGCAATACAAATCCGGCGAATATGTACTTGAACAAAAGAATCCGGACTATTGGGGCAAATCTTCCGGGCCGGATGAAATTAAATGGACGTGGAGCAGCGAGCCTTCAGTGATGAATATGGCGCTGCAATCGGGTCAGGTCGATATTATTAACCCGGTGCCGCCGCAGTTTGCCGGCATGTTGAAAAACAACGCCAACGTAAATCTCAAACAGTCGCCGGGTGCGGCAGTGTTCTGGGTTGATCTCAATACTCAAAGCAAAGCGCTGAGCGATGTGCGCGTGCGTCAGGCGCTGAATCTCGCCACCGACCAACAGGCGCTGGTGAAAGCCATCATGTTTGGTTATGCGCAACCGGCGAACTCCGCGCTGGCACCGGTCGATCCTAACTACGACAAAGCGTTGCATGACTATCCGTACGATCTGCAAAAAGCCAAAGATCTGCTGAAAGCGGCGGGCTACGCCGACGGTTTCCCGATGTCGATTGCGGTGCAGGCGCCGGATGCGCGCACGGCACAAGTGCTGCAAGGTATGTGGAGCAAAATCGGCGTGAAGCTGAACGTGCGCCAGATGGAGAGCGGCGTGTGGACCAAAGCGGCATTTGCCGATGGCAAAGAGAAAGCCGCGCAGGGCACCGACGCGGTGCTCGCGTCCTGGTCTTCCGGTTTATATGGCTCCGATCTGCAGCTGCGTCCGCTGTATCACACCAGCAGTTTCGCGCCGGGCGGGGCTAATCTGGGCTTCTTTAGCGACAAGCAAACCGATGATTTGATCGACACTGCGGCGTCGACGCTCGACGATGCCAAACGCAAAGATCTCTACTTCCAGGCGCAAAAACAGATCAGCGGATTAGCGCCGCAGGTGCTGCTGTTCTATCAGGACGATCTCTATGCCGCACGTAAAAATATCAGCGGCGTGGTTATGCAGCCGGGCGGACAAATCGTCGTGCGCGACGCGGTGAAGCAATAACCTAATGGCTGATGTGATATGAAAGCGTACGTCGCAAAAAAGGTGCTTTCGCTGCCGTTAATCATTTTCGGCGTGTCGATTATCGTGTTTATCGCCATCCGCGCGCTGCCGGGCGATCCGGCGCGGCTGATGGCGGGACCGGAAGCGCCGCAGGAAGCGGTAGACAGCATGCGCGTGCGGCTGGGGCTCGATCAGCCGCTGCCACTGCAATATGTCAAGTTCGCGGCGGAGGCGCTGCACGGCAACCTTGGTTTGTCATTGCAGTCGCAGCGTCCGGTGATGACGGAGATCAGCGAGCGGTTGCCGTACACCTTATCGCTGGCGGCGCTGGCGTATCTGCTGGCGATTGCGATTGGTGTTCCGGCGGGCATGACGGGTGCCATCTATCGCCAGCGGATTCCGGATCAAATCGTGATGGTGCTGACCATTGCCGGTGCGTCGATTGCCAACTTCTGGCTGGCGCTGCTGGCGATGAATTACTTCGCGGTTGAGCTGGGCTGGTTACCGCTGCTGGGCGCCGATTCGTGGAAAAACTACATCATGCCCACCGTCACGCTGGCGATCTTGCCAATGGCGATGATCGCGCGCATGACGCGTTCCAGCATGCTGGATGTGCTGAGTCAGGATTATATCCGCACCGCCAAAGCCAAGGGATTATCTTCCGCCAGCATTAACTGGAAGCATGCGCTGCGTAATGCACTGATCCCGATTGTCACCATTGTGGCGCTTAACTTCGGCAGCCTGATTGGCGGCGCGGTGGTTACCGAATCGGTGTTCAACTGGCCGGGCATTGGCCGCTTGCTGGTGGATTCGGTGCGCTATCGCGATTATCCGGTGATTCAGGGCGTGACGCTGGTAGCCGTGACCGGCGTGGTGCTGATGAATCTGGTGGGCGAAATCCTGATTGGCTTGCTCAATCCAAAAATAAGGTTCGACTGATGAACAGCATTGAAACTTCCGTGCTGCCGCCGCGTTCGCGCAGCCGACACCTGATCAGCACTCTTATTGCAAACCCGTCCATTGCCATCGGCGGTGCGCTAGTGCTGCTGGTGGTGCTCGCCGCCGCGCTGGCCCCGCTGATCACCCATTGGGATCCGGTGGAGCAGGATCTGCTCAACACCTTGCAAGCGCCGTCGGCCGCGCACTGGTTTGGCACCGACGATTATGGCCGCGACATTTTCTCGCGCGTGATTTACGGCGCGCGTATCACGCTGTTTGAAGTGAGCCTCAGCGTAGCGATCTCGATGGTGATCGGCATTCCGCTTGGCATCATTTCTGGCTTAGCCGGACGCAAAATTGATGCGCTGATCATGTGGGTGATGGATATCATCTTCGCTTTTCCTGGCATTGTGCTGGCGATTTTGATCGTTAGCGTGCTCGGCGAAGGGCTCACCAATATGCTGATCGCCATTTCGCTGTTCTCGATACCGGTTTATGCGCGTCTGAGCCGTAACCTGACGCTGGGCCTGAAAAACATGGAATATATCGAAGCGGCGCATATGCTCGGCGTGCGCTATCCGCGCATCATCACCCATTACATTCTGCGTAACTCAATTGGTCCGCTGATTGTGCAATCGACGCTGACGGCGGGCGCGGTGGTGCTGTCTGCCGCCAGTTTGTCCTTTCTCGGTTTAGGCGTGCAGCCACCGATGCCGGAGTGGGGCACCATGATGAGCGATGGGCGCAACTTCCTCGGCCTGAATATTTATGTGTCACTCTTCCCTGGATTGGCGATTTTGATTACCGTGCTGGGCTTCAATGTGCTGGGCGACGGTTTGCGTGATGTGATGGATAAACGTTTATGAGTAGACAATCTGCGGTGATTTGCCTCGATCTGGGCGGCTCTTTTATTAAGTTAGGCGTGATGAGTGCGCAGGATCAATTAACCCTTCTCGATCAGCAAAAAATTCCGGCAACCAGTTGGGACGATTTCACCGCGCTGGTAAGTCGCATGATTGCCCAACATCACCTGCATTTTACCGCCAACAGTGCGGTGGCGATCTCTACCGCCGGCATTGTGGCACCCGATTCCGGCGAGATGTTTGCCAGCAATATTCCCGCGTTTCATCAGCGCAGTCTGGCGAACGAGCTGGGCGCGCTGCTGCAACGCAAGGTGATTGTGCATAACGATGCCGACTGCTTCACGCTGGCGGAAGCGCTGGCGGGTGTGGGAAAAGGGCACAAAGTGGTGTTTGGCGCGATTCTGGGTTCGGGCGTTGGCGGTGGATTGGTGGCGGATGGCCGCATTATCACCGGGCAGAACGGATTGACCGGCGAATGGGGACATGGGCCGATCACGCTTACCGAAGTGGAGATCGACGGCGTCACGCGGCGGCTGCCGCGCAAGGCATGTCCGTGCGGGCAAAAAGGCTGTCTCGACAGCTACGGCGGTGCGCGCGGGCTGGAAAATCTGCATCAGACGTTGCATGACCGCACGGCGAGCAGCGTTGAGATTATCGAACGCTGGCAGCAGCAGGATGCGCTAGCGCAGCAAACCATTCAGGCATGGCTGCAAATTGTCGGTCAGCCGCTGGCGTACAGCATCAATATCACCGGCGCATCGCGCGTGGCGGTTGGCGGCGGATTGGCATCGGTGGCTCCGCTGATCGCGGCGTTAGATGAGGTGGTGCAGGGTTACGTATTACGCCGCACCACGCATCGTCTGGTGGTGCCAGGCGAGTTCGCGCATCACGGCGGCATGATGGGCGCAGCGCTGTTGGCGCGTCAAAAAGTGTGATACGCCATATCGGCTATGTAATGTAGCGGCGCGATTTATCGCGCTTATAAATGGCGATGACATGCCCAAACTTCTTTGCGCAATAAATTGCGCCGCTACGGCATGCGCGTATTTGCGCTATCATATGCCGCTCACTCTTCTCGGTCTCGACGATGGCTGTCGCGTTAAGCGCCCACGATCCTGACCGAGTTCTTCACTTGCGGTTCGGAAAACTCATGTCATCAGTACAACCCCAACTTACTCAGCTGCCGGATGAGGCATCGCTGCCGCGTCAAAGCGTGCTAAAAGCCTTGTTCGCGCTCGGCACCGGCGGCTTTGCCATTGGTACCGGCGAATTCGTCATCATGGGACTGCTGCCCGATGCAGCCAAAGGTCTCAACGTATCGATCCCCTCGGCGGGACATCTCATCAGTATCTACGCGCTGGGCGTGGTGATTGGTGCGCCGCTGCTGGCGGTGCTGGGCGCGCGCGCCTCACGCCGTAATTTCCTGATGACGCTGATGGGCCTGTTTGCCGCCGGTAACCTGCTGAGCGCCATTGCGCCGGGTTACTACTCGATGCTGCTGGCGCGTTTCCTCGCCGGATTCCCGCACGGCACCTTCTTCGGCGTGGCGGCGTTGGTCGCAGCCGGTTTAGTTGAACGGCGTAAACGCGCGCAAGCGGTCTCAATGGTGCTGTTTGGCCTGACCATCGCCAACTTACTCGGCGTGCCCGCCGTCACGGCTATCGGCCAATGGTTTGGCTGGCGCGATGCCTTCGCCATTGTCGGCGGTCTGGCGCTGATAACCTTGCTGCTGATTTGGCTGTGGGTGCCAAACGTGGCGGGCGATAAAAATGCCAGCCCGCTGCGCGAATTGTCGGCGCTGACGCGCAAACAGGTACTGTTGACGCTGGCGATTGGCGCGGTGGGCAGCGGCGGTTTGTTCTCAGTGTTTAGCTACGTGAAACCCACCATGACCGAACTGGCGCAGATGCCGGTGAGCTGGATCCCGGCGGTGCTGGCGTTGTTTGGTTTAGGCATGATCATCGGTAACATCGCCGGCGGTCGTCTGGCCGATCGCGGCATTGAAAAGACCATCCGCATCTTGCTGATCTGGTCATTCCTGGTGCTCAGCGCCTTCGTGTTTGCCGCGCACTATGCGCTGGCAGGTGCCATCAACGTGATGCTGGTCGGCACCATGGTGGCGCTGGCGGCGGTGCTGCAGATCCGTTTGATGGATGTCGCCGGTGACGCGCAAACCATGGCGGCGGCGATGAACCATTCGGCGTTTAACCTCGCCAACGCGCTTGGCGCATGGCTGGGCGGCGTGACCATTTCTGCTGGTCTGGGATGGCAATCCACCGGTTGGGTGGGCGCGATTCTGGCGGTGTTGGGTCTGCTGATCCATGCGGTGGCGATGCGCGATGCACGCCGTAAATCGATTACCTTCGCGCACGAAAGTCATTAAAAGGTTGCGGTCGCCATGAATGGCGTAATGCCGATCAGTTAAGCGCCGTATCAAATCACCGCACCTTCCGTAGCGGCGCGATTTATCGCGCAATGAATTGCGCCGCTACAGTGTGTGCTCTCGGTAATTACGGGTTTTCATGTCTTAACTGACGAGCATTACGCCATAAATGGCGACCCTACAAAATCGTGCGATGCGCGATGCGCACCTGGTCCAATCACGCCAACTTCTGCTGCAAAAACGTCATAAACACCCGATTGATCTCACTGCGCTGACGATGTTGCGGATAGAGCGCATTAAGATGCAGCGAGGTCGGCTGCCACTCTTCTAATACCGTCACCAGCTCACCGCTTGCCAGCGCTGGCGCCACAATAAACTCCGGCAGCAGAATCAAACCCAACCCGGCCACCGCCGCGTCGCGCAGCATTTCCCCGTTATTACTCACCATCGGCCCATGCACGCTAATCACTTTGCGCTGGTCGCCGTTAAACAGTTCCCAGCCGGTCTGGCTTTCGCGTCCATAGCGCAGGCACAAATGCTCGCTCAGCTCCTCCGGCGTACGCGGCGCGCCTGCGCCCTGCAGGTATGATGGGCTGCCGCAGATCACGCGGCGAAACTCGCCCAGCCGCTTGGCGATTAAACTCGAATCCGGCAGCGTCCCGATGCGGATCGCCATATCAAATCCTTCGCCAACCATATCGACATGCCGATCCGCCAGCTCAACCTGAAACTGCAAACCCGGATGCTGGCTGAGAAACTCAGCAATAAACGGCGACAGATGGCTGATGCCAAACGACATCGGCACGCTCAGGCGGAAGCTGCCCTGCAGCACCTGTCGACGCCCCGATACCGCCAGCTCGGCTTCCTGCACATCATCGAGAATGCGCTGCGCGTGCTGGGCAAACAGCTGGCCGTTATCGGTCACCGACAGCTTACGCGTGTTGCGATTTAACAGCCGCGCGCCGAGCGACTCCTCCAGCGCGGCGATGCGGCGACTGACATACTGCTTCGACAGCATCAGCTGTTCGGCGGCGGCGGTGAAGTTACCGGCTTTGAACACGGCAACATAAATACGGAGATCTTCAATCTGCATATTGTCTACTTATCGGTGACAGTCATTGTCATTATGACGCATTGTTAGGCAAATCAGTTTACGTATACTTGTTTGCAACGGGAAGGGCAATCGCCCCCCAACAGCAAATTTGAGGAGCAGACCATGATTGAACAACGCCTGTCAGAACAACGCGGAGTGGGTGACCACGGTTGGTTGAATTCGCATCATACGTTCTCTTTCGCCAGTTACTGGGATCCAAAACAAACCGGCTTCTCAGACTTGCTGGTGATCAATGATGACCGCGTCGCACCGGGTCGCGGCTTTGGTGCGCACCCGCACAACAACATGGAGATCATCTCCTATGTGCTGGAAGGCGCGCTGGAGCATAAAGATTCCATGGGCACCGGTTCGGTGATTGTGCCGGGTGATGTGCAGCTGATGAGCGCCGGCAGCGGCGTCACGCACAGCGAGTTTAACCACTCAAAAACGGATAACGTGCACTTCCTGCAGATCTGGATTGTGCCTGGCGAACGTAATTCGCCTCCGGGTTATCAGCAGATTTCGGTGGCGGAAAGTGACAAACGTGGTCAGCTGCGTCTGATTATTTCGCCGGAAGGGGAAAACGGTTCGCTCAGCGTGCGTCAGGACATCCGCATTTATGCCGGACTGTTCGACGGCGTCGAGCAGCAAACCCTCGCGCTGGATACCGATCGTTACGCCTACATTCACGTGGCACGCGGCAGCATCGAAGTGAACGGCGTGACGTTCAAAGAAGGCGACGGCGCACGCGTTCGCAACGAAAGCGCGCTGCAGTTCGCTAACGGTGATGATGCGGAAGTGCTGGTGTTTGATCTGCGTCCGCTGGAAGTGAATCATCCACAGCGTTAATGATTAAAAAGCGGTCAAAGAGCAGTGCGAGCCATCGTGCTGCTTTTTTTTATGCGCGATCACAGCGTATGTAACACTTTTTCTTAACATTAATTGCAGTGATTAAGATCGCAATAATTATTTCCTTACTCTCTTTAATAGTTAGCCAATGAACCTAAGCATCACGGCTTAACATGGAGAGGGCAGCATGCAAGAAAAAATCCCCGGAACGCGCTGGTATCGCGTCATCGCCCCAATTCTTATCACCTGCATTGTCTCATTCATGGATCGCGTCAATATCAGCTTTGCGCTGCCTGGCGGCATGGACCAGGATTTGGCGATCACCAGCCAAATGGCCGGCGTGGTCAGCGGCATCTTCTTTATCGGCTATCTGTTTTTACAGGTGCCGGGTGGACGTATTGCGGTGAATGGCAGCGGCAAACGCTTTATTGCCTGGTCGCTGGCCGCGTGGATGGTAGTCTCCATCGCCACCGGTTTTGTCACCAATCACTATCAGCTGTTGGCGCTGCGTTTCGTGCTGGGGATTTCCGAAGGTGGCATGCTGCCGGTGGTGTTAACCATGGTCAGCAACTGGTTCCCGGAAAAAGAGCTGGGTCGCGCCAATGCCTTTGTCATGATGTTTGCGCCGTTAGGCGGCATGTTTACCGCGCCGATATCGGGTTACATCATTAATGTGCTGGACTGGCGCTGGCTGTTCATTATCGAAGGCCTGCTTTCTGCGGTGGTGCTGCTGGTGTGGTGGCTGGTGATCGCCGATCGTCCAGAGGACGCGCGCTGGTTACCGGCGCGTGAAAAGGAGTATCTGCTGCGCGAACTGGCGCGCGAAAAGGCCCAGCATCTGCAAAAGGCACCGGTCAGCAAAGCGCCGTTGAAAGCGGTGTTTCGCAACTCGGGTTTGATGAAATTAGTGGCGCTCAATTTCTTCTATCAAACCGGTGATTACGGTTACACGCTGTGGCTGCCGAGTATCCTGAAAAATCTCACCGGCACCAATATGGCGGGCGTTGGCCTGCTGGCGGCGATTCCTTTTGTCGCGACGGTGCTCGGCATCTACGCCATTTCATGGTTAAGCGATCGCACCGGCAAGCGCCGTTTGTGGGTGATGGTGTCGCTGTTCTGCTTTGCCGCCGCGTTGCTGGCGTCGGTGGTCTTGCATGACAACGTGGTGGCGGCTTATATCGCGCTGGTGGTGTGCGGCTTCTTCCTTAAAGCGGCAACCAGCCCGTTCTGGTCGATTCCCGGACGTATCGCTGCGCCGGAAGTGGCGGGCAGCGCGCGCGGCGTGATCAATGGCTTGGGTAATCTGGGCGGATTCTGCGGACCGTACTTAGTCGGGATCATGACGCTGCTGTATAGCCAAAACGTGGCGATCTGCTGGCTGGCGGGTTCGCTGGTGATTGCCGGAATCTTTACGCTAATGCTGCCTAAGGAGTGCGATATCAATCCGTCTGAAACGCGCCGAGATATGAAGAGTAATCATTTGATGAGTGTGAAACATTGAATCAAGCGAGGCTGGCACTATTCTGAATATTAACTGTTGAAAGGCATAATTAATAAAAAGGGAGCGCCTGCTGAGGTGCTCCCTTTTTAATGCATCAATCAATTGAAAGATTGTGAATAGCCAGCACCGCGCGCGCCGCTTCTTTGCCTTTCTTAATGAAATGCTCGGTATAGAAGTTTTCGATAACATCAACCGGCTGGAAATTATGTGGGGTTAATGAAACGGAGAACACCGGTACGTTGGTGGTCAGCTGCACATTCATCAGGCCATCAACTACCGCAGCGGCAACGAAATCATGGCGATAGATACCGCCGTCAACCACCAGCGCGGCGCAGACAATCGCATCGTACTTGCCGGTTTCGGCCAGACGCTTTGCCAGCAGCGGCATTTCAAATGCACCAGGCACTTCCAGCACTTTTAATTCCGCTTCAACGGATTGATCGGCTAATTCTTTTTCAAAACCCACCAAGGCATTATGGACAATTTCTTTGTGCCAGCCGGCTTTAATAAATGCAATTTTAATATTGTTCATGGTTATTCCGACATCACCTGTTTATAAAATTAGAGAGAAATCCACTCTCAGCAATAATGTGTTTGTATACCATATGTTACGTTTGTGATCCACAAAGCCCAGGTAGCGATAAATGCCTTGCTGCTTATTTCCCTGTAAACCGTCAGGTTATTCCGCGCTTGACGGCGACCAGCGCCTGCAATACAAATAGACGCGTCGGGGGAGTCTCGCCAAAGAGACTGAGAGGCTAATAGCGCACTGCGCGGCTTAGCGACCCTTTGAACCTGACCCAGTTGATACTGGCGTAGGAAGACTGACAGTCTTTTTCATTGGGCTGTCTGGCGCTCAGGCAAGCTCGATGGATGCGCCATTTCCCTTCTCCTGTATCTGCGGGTCTCAGCTAACACTGAGAGGCCGATGTGAATTCCCCCTGTTTGAACATCCTGGAACCGGCGCTGTGAGCCGCTGGAGCGTACTCGGCTGCGGCGTGGCGGGTTTGTGTGTAGCCACTTTGCTGGCGGAACGCGGCGAAGACGTCGAGGTGATTGGCGATGACGCGCGCCGCCCGGCATCGTGGTTTGCTGGCGGCATGCTCGCGCCCTGGTGTGAAGCCGAAAGTGCACCGCGTGACGTCATCACTCTTGGGCAACATGCTGCCGCATGGTGGCAACAGCGCGTCAGCAGCGTCGAGCATCAGGGCACGTTAGTGGTTGCACCGCCGCGCGATAGCCAGGAACTCAACCGTTTCGCCCGCATGACTGAGCAGCATCAATGGGTCGAACCCGCCGACATCGAACCGGCGCTGGAAGGGCGCTTTGCGCGCGGTCTTTTTTTCGCCGGTGAGGCGCATCTCGATCCGCGTCTGGCGTTGCAGGAGATGCGTGACGCGCTGATCGCGCGCGGCGTGTCATTCAGCAACCACGCACAAGGCGGCCAGATTATCGATTGTCGCGGCATCCACGCTGCGCCGCAACTGCCGCGCCTGCGTGCGGTACGCGGCGAGATGCTGATTCTGCACAGCGATGAAGTGCAGTTTTCCCGCCCGATTCGTCTGCTGCATCCGCGTTTTCCCTGCTATCTGGTGCCGCGTCGCGGCGGCCACTTTATGCTCGGCGCCACCATGATTGAGAGCGACGATGCCAGCGCCATCAGCGCGCGCGCCATGATGGAGCTGCTCAGCGCCGCCTACGCCATTCATCCCGCCTTAGCCGAAGCACGCGTGATTGAGAGCGGCAGCGGGTTGCGTCCGGCTTATCCGGCAAATCTGCCGGAAATCCACTATCACAATCACACCTTTTATCTCAACGGCATGTATCGCCACGGTTTTCTGCTGGCACCCATGTTGGCAGAGCAGCTGATGCAGCGCATTTCTGGGGAACTCAACAATGAATATTCAGCTTAACGGCCGCGCCATCAGCACCCAGGCAACGAGCCTGAGCGAATTGCTGATCGAGCAGCAAATTGATGTGGCCTGCGTCGCCACCGCCTACAACGGTGCGTTTGTGCCAAAAAGTCAGTACGACACGCAGCGGCTGGATGAAGGTTGCCAGCTCGAAGTGCTGTCACCGATGCAGGGAGGTTAAGCGATGTTTTACGATTTTAAACCGCAATCACGCTTTCTGCTCGGCACCGCCGGCTATCCGTCGCCTGCCATTTTGCAGCAGGCGATTGCCGCCTCCGGTACCGACATCATCACCGTTAGTTTACGGCGCGAAGGCGCGGCGGGCGCGGCTTTCCGCGAACTGCTGACCGGACTTAACATCCGTGTGTTACCGAATACCGCCGGTTGTCACACGGTGAAGGAAGCCGTCACTACCGCGCACATGGCGCGCGAACTGTTCAACACCGCGTGGATCAAGCTGGAAGTGATTGGTCACGCCGACACGCTGCAACCGGATCCTTTCGCGCTGGTGGAAGCCGCGCGCATCCTCAGCGCAGAGGGTTTTCAGGTGTTTCCGTACACCACCGAAGATCTGATCGTCGGCGAAAAGCTGCTGGCGGCGGGTTGCGAACTGTTGATGCCGTGGGGCGCGCCGATTGGTTCTGGCCAGGGTTTGCGCAACATCGACGGCCTGCGCGCCATGCGTGCGTGGTTCAGCGATATTCCACTGATCATTGATGCTGGCATTGGCGCGCCGTCGCAGGCGGCTCAGGCGATGGAGATGGGCTTCGATGGCATTCTGCTTAACACCGCCGTCGCCAAAGCCGGCGATCCGATCGGCATGGCCAACGCTTTCCGGCTGGCGATTGAAGCCGGACAGGCCGCGCGCGCTGCCGGACTGATGGAGAAGCGCGATATGGCCGCCGCGTCCACGCCGATCTTCGGCCTGGCAAATCTGAGTTGAGGACGGCAAATATGCAACGTTATCAACGCCAGATGATGCTGGCGGAAATCGGTGAAGCAGGGCAGCAGAAACTGCTTAACGCGCGCGTGCTGGTGGCGGGCGCGGGCGGACTTGGCGCCACGCTCCTGCCGCAGCTGGTGGGCGCAGGCGTCGGCCATATTCGGCTGTATGACGACGATGTGGTGGCGCTGCATAACCTGCATCGGCAAACGCTGTTTACGCAGCAGGATATCGACCAGCCCAAAGTGCTGCGCGCGCAACACGTGTTGCAGCAGCGCAATCCGCAGGTGCACATTGAGGCGCTGCAGCAGTCGCTGAGCGCCAGCAATCTGCAGCAGGCGATCGCGGGATGCGATCTGGTGATCGACGCCGCCGATAACTTTGCCGTCACCTACCAACTTTCCGATGCTTGCATGAAGGCGGGCATTCCGCTGATCAGCGCCTCAGTGCTGGGCCGGCAAGGTTACGTCGGCGGATTCTGTGGCGGCGCGCCGAGCTATCGCGCGCTGTTCCCGCGCTTGCCTTCCTCGGCAGCGAACTGCAACACCGCAGGCGTAATGGGCCCGGCGGTGGCAACGCTCGGCGCGATGCAGGCGCAGATGGCGCTCAGCGTGCTGCTGCAGTTGTCGCCATCGCCGCTCGGTTGTCTGGTGAATTGCGACTTCGTGAACTGGCATTTCCGCCAGTTCCGCTTTGATGATGCTGAAGAGCCGGAACATGCGGTGCCGTTTATCGACCCGCAACAGCTGGCCGCCGATGACTGCATTGTCGAACTGCGCAGCTGTGAAGAAGCGCCGGTTAGCGTGGCGGATGGCGTTGAGCGCATCTTGCCGCAGGAGATTGCGGCGTGGCAGCCGCCCGCCCAGCAGCGCATCGTGCTGGTGTGCGCCAGCGGCATCCGTGCCGCGCAGGCCGCTAACGCGCTGGCGCAGCGCGGATTTCACCAGCTGGCGATTCTGGCGGCCAATCGCCCATGAATCAGGACATTCTCTTTAACGATGTGAGTTTTAGCTGGGGCGATAAACCGCTGTGTCAGCGGCTGAACCTGCAACTGCGCGGCGGCAAAACCACGGTAATGCTGGGACGCAGCGGTATCGGCAAAAGTACGCTGCTGCGGCTGGTGGCCAGTTTACTCCAGCCGCAGCAGGGCGCGGTGCAGGGCTTGAGCGGCAATGTGGCGTGGATGGGCCAGCAGGATCTGCTGTATCCGTGGCTGACGGTGCTCGACAACGTGATGCTGTCGGCGCGGCTCAGCGGCGAAAAACCCGATCGCCTGCGCGCGCTGGCGCTGCTCGAGCAGGTAAAACTCAGCGACGTGGCGCATGCGCCGCCGCATCAACTCTCCGGCGGCATGCGACAACGCGTGGCGCTGGCACGTACGCTCTATGCGCAGCGCGACGTGGTGCTGATGGATGAACCCTTCGCCACGCTGGATGTGATGACCAAACTCAACCTGCAAACGCTGACCGCCGGATTACTACGGGGCAAAACCGTGCTGCTGGTGACGCACGATCCGCTGGAAGCGTGCCGCATGGCCGATGACATTCTGCTGTTGCAAGGCCAGCCGCTGGCGATCGAAAGTTGGCCGGTTCCCGGCGGTGACGCGCCGCGTGCGTTTGATCATCCCGACGTCCTGCAGGCGCAGGCGCAACTCTTCTCCCGACTGAATACGCATGAAAACATTGTTTAGCGCGATCTACCTGATCGCGGTTCTGCTGTGCGGCTGGTTATTGGCACGTCACAGCGGCATACCGACTTTCCTGCTGCCCGCGCCGCAGGCGGTGCTTGAAGCGCTGTGGCTGCATCGTCAACTGCTGTGGCATCACGCGCTCTATACGCTGGCGGAAATTGTGCTGGCGCTGCTGCTGGGCGTCGGCGCGGGCGTGACGCTGGCGGTGCTGATGGCGGCCAGTCCGCTGCTGCGTCGCGTGCTGTTTCCGCTGGTCACCGCCAGCCAGGCGATTCCGGTGTTTGCTCTCGCGCCGCTGCTGGTGCTGTGGCTCGGTTTTGGCATCGCCTCGAAAGTGGTGGTGGCGGCTTTGATCCTCTTCTTCCCGCTGTGCTTATCGCTGTTTGATGGGCTGTGTCGCACGCCCAGCGGCTGGCTGGAACTGGCGCAAACCTCCACGCCATCGCGCTTTCGCATCTTCTGGTGCGTGCGCTGGCCCGCCGCGTTACCGCAATTTTTCTCCGGCCTGCAGATGGCGGTGGTGTTGGCCCCGATTGGCGTGGTGATTGGTGAATGGGTCGGTGCCAGCGAAGGGCTCGGCTATCTGATGATGCAATCCAACGCGCGACTGGAAACCGCCACCAGCTTCGCGGCGCTGCTGCTGTTACTGATTCTGGCGCTGCTGCTTTCGGGCAGCGTGGCGCTGATGCGCAAGAAAATCCTCTGGCAAACCACATAAGGACACACCTTGAACACCCTACGAATCGCATTGACCACGTTGCTGCTGCTGGCGACCGCTAACGTGCAGGCTGCGGAGAAAGTTCGCCTGCTGCTCGACTGGTTTATCAACCCCAACCACGCGGCGATTTTTGCTGCCCAGCACAGCGGCGCGTTTAAGAAAGAGGGGCTTGATGTCGAGATGATCGCGCCCGCCGATTCCGCTTCCGTGCCGCTGCTGCTGGCGGCGGGCAAAGTCGACCTTGCCATTAGCTACCAGCCGCTGCTCTACACGCTGGTGGATAAAGACGTGCCGGTGATTCGCGTCGGTACCTTGATCAATCAGCCGCTGAACACGCTGACCACGGTGTCAGACGATATCCACTCGCTTAAAGATTTCGCCGGCAAAACCATCGGCTATGCGGTGCCAGGCACCGAAGATGTGGCGATCCGCAATATGCTGACTTCGCAGGGCGTTGATGCCGACTCGGTGAAGCTCATCAACCTGAATATGGATGGCACCTCAGCGTTGCTAACGCACAAGATTGATGGCGCGATGACCATCTTCCGCAACTATGAGCTGCTGGATCTGAAAGACAAAGGCGCGAAGCCCACGGTGTTCAAGCCGGAAGATTACGGCGTGCCTGCTTATGATGAGTTGATCATCCTGGCAAACCAGAAAACCGCCGCGCAGGACAAACGCATTCCGGCGTTTTTACGTGGTTTGGATGAAGGTGTGGCGTGGCTGCGCGCGCATCCGCAGGAAGCCTGGCTTGCGTTTATTAAACAGTATCCCGAGCTGAATACGCCGCTCAATCACGAGGCGTGGCAGGCAACGCTGCCATATTTTGCGGAGCATAGCGCGGCGTTTGATCAGGCGCGCTATCAGGCGTTTGGTGAGTATATGAAAGGTAATGGCGTGATTAAGGCTGTGGCGCCGATGGCGCGGTATTCGTTTTAGGTTGGTGCGGGTTGTCCCTCACCCCAACCCTCTCCCGCGCGCGGGAGAGGGAGCCGACCGCGCCCACCTAACCATTCTCTCCACCTAATCATTCCCTCTCCCGCCTGCGGGAGAGGGCTAGGGTGAGGGAAACCACGCACAATTTCCCTTGCACCCGCACTTATTTTTGATAATGATATTTATTCTCAACTATCAAGTGATGGACAACCTGATGCGTTTCCCCGCTCTTTCTCTGCTGCTTAGCCTGTTTTTCATCTGCACCCCTGTACAAGCCGACGCCGCCTGGCCGCGCACTATCGCCACACCGAAAGGCCCATTCACCCTGCAACAGCCGCCGCAGCGCATTGTCTCGACCAGCGTCACGCTGAGTGGCACCTTGCTGGCGATTAACGCGCCGCTGGTCGGCTCTGGCGCCACCAGTCGCAGCAGCAGCGTGTCGGATGCGCAGGGCTTTTTCACGCAATGGAGCGCGGTGGCAAAAGCGCGTCAGGTTAAACCGCTCTACATCTCGCAGCCAAACGCCGAAGCGATTGCCGCCGAAGCGCCAGATTTGATCGTGATTGCCGCCACCGGCGGCGATTCGGCGCTGCGCCTCTACGATCAGCTGCAAACCATCGCACCGGTGTTAGTGATCGACTACGGCGATAAGAGCTGGCAGGCATTGACCTTACAGCTTGGCGAGATTACCGGCCATGAAGCCGATGCCCAAAAGGTGATCGCAGCGTTCGAAAAACGAGTAGAAACGGTGCGTCACAAGATTACGCTGCCGCCGCAGCCGACCTCTGCGCTGGTCTATTACGAAGATGGGCGCGGGATGAACTTGTGGACGCCCGCATCGGCGCAGGGCGCGCTGTTACAGGACTTGGGCTTTACGCTGGCCGCGCCGCCCGCCAGTTTTCAGGGCAGCACCAGCATGGGTAAGCGCAATGACATTATTCAGCTGAACGGTGAAAACATGGCCGATGGCATCACCGGTAACACGCTGTTGCTGTTCGCAGCCGATGAGAAAACCGTGCCGCAGGTGGCGAAGAATCCGTTCCTCGCCCATCTGCCGGCGGTGCAGCAGCACGACATCTTTGCCGTGGGTAACGATACTTTCCGCCTCGATTACTACAGCGCCAGCAATATGCTCAGCAGCATCGAGCGGCAGTTTACCCGTTAAGCATCGGCCGTGGCGGGTTGCGGCGCGTCCGGTTGTTCACCGAGGCGCGCCGTGCGCAGGCCGCGCACTGCCAGCGACAACAGCACCAGCAATCCCGCCGCTAATCCGCCAAACCACAGCACGCTGCTCAGCGGTGCCAGCGCGCGTGCCAGCGCCCCCAAACCCAATGCGCCGACCGAATCGCCGGTGACATCCTGCGCGGTGCCGAGGCTGTTGACGCGTCCCAGCAGCGCATCCGGCGTGTGATGCTGCGTCAGCATAAACTGCAATAGCGAGGCGATGGCGTTGCTGTAGCCGTAACACACCAGCGCCAGCAGCGCGGGCAGAAGATGGCTGTACAGACCGAGCGAGGCGATGCAAGCAAATGCCAGCATTGCACAGCCAATCAGCACCCATCCCGGACGCGTTAACTGCCGCACCCAGCCGCTGGTGAAGGCACCGATCATCGCGCCTAGCGGTACCGCCGAGTACATCAATCCTAATGCGGACGCATCGGCATGGAAGGTTAGCGCCAGCGCCGGGAACAGAATACGCACCGCGCCAACCATGCTGAGCAGCAAACCAACCAGCACCACCGCGCCGACCACTTTATGCTGGCAGACAAACTGAATGCCGCTCGCCAGCGCGCGTAGCGGATGCTCCGGTTCCTGTTGTTCGGGCTTCATCGACGGTAAACGCACCAGCGGAATCAGCGTCGCCAGCGTGCCGATCGCGGCGACCGCAAACGCCCAACCGACACCCGCCGCGACGATGATCATGCCGCCAAGTGCGGGCGACAAAATCGCGCCGAGGCGCACCGTTAGCATGCTGAGCGCACCGGCTTCCGCCAGATGTTCACGTCCAACGATCAGCGGGATCACTGCCATTAACGCGGTCATGCCGAGCGCGCCAAAGAAGCCATCCCAGAAGGCGAGGAAGTAGAGCGCCAGTAATGAAGGCGCAGGGCTGAAGGCGTTGAGGCTGAGCAGCACAAAGCCGATGCCGCAGGTGCCGCGCGCGAACAGGATTAACTTGCGGCGATCGTAGCGATCGGCCAGCACGCCGCCGAGGAGCAGGCCGATAAACATGCCGATGCCGTCGAGCATTACCGCGACGCCAACCTGCAGCGTGGAGCCGGTCATTGCCTGAATTTGTACCGGCACGCCAACCGCCAGCATGCCAAGGGCGAATACCGAGAGCATGCGCGCGCAGAATATCGCGCGGAAGGAGGCGTTGTTTTTGAGCAAACTGAAATCTAAGAATATCGAGGGCTTAGCCATAAATCTCCAACGGTGAATCACATTTGCATCACCCGTAGCGGCGCAATTTATTGCGCGTTTTTTTAAATGAGCGCGATGAATCGCGCCGCTACGGTATGTGCCTTAATTAACGCCGAGCTAACAAACGATTAATCAACGGTCCCAACACCTTTAACGAATCTGCCGAAAGAATATCGGCGTGCTCGCAATCTAGCGGGAAGATCGTCAATTCATCAACGAACGGTGCCCAACTGGCGCGCACATCCATCTCCGGCGGCAGGGTTTTCTCGGCCATAAACAGCGTGGCTTGGCCGGCATAACGCGGCGTGCGCGCTTCGGCGAGGCGTGCGACGGCGTCTTTGTAGTTGGCGACGATAGTGTTAAACATCGCCGCCTTCTCTTCACGCAGCAGCGGGTCGCGCTCATCCTCGGTGGCGGCCATAAATTCGGCCTGTTCGCGTGCCACTTCCTGTTCCGCTTCATCTGCATCCGGCGTGCGCCAGTCCTGACCTTCCGCCGGATAGGTATCCAGCAGGCCAAGAAATGCCACCGTTTCACCCTGCGCCTGCAAACGTGCCGCAATGCCTTGCGCCAGCGTGCCGCCGAGTGAATAGCCGAGCAGGAAATACGGACCGCTCGGCTGCTGCTGGCGAATCGCCTGCAGATGGCGTTCGCTCATCGCCTCCACGCTGTGACACGCGGCAATCACGCCATGTGGACGCGGCGATTGCAGGCCGACAATCGGGAAGTCGCCGTCGAGATAGTGCAGCAGGGCGCTGTATTGCCAGGCGAAGCCGGATGCCGGATGGATGCAGAACAGCGTCGGGCCGTGACCGGCGCGCAGCGGCAGCAGTTCGCCGTTGCCACCGCTTTCACTGTTGGCACCGCCGTCGAGCAGCGCCGCCAGCTTCTCCACGCTGCGCGCGGCGATGATCTGCCCGACGCTGAGCGGCGGCCCTTCACGACGGCGCAGTTCCGCTGCCAGACGCATCGCCAACAGCGAATGACCACCAAGCGCGAAGAAGTCGTCATCGGCAAACACGCTGTCGCAACCGAGCAGCTGCTGGAACAGATCCGCCAGCAGACGTTCATTGGCGCTGTCCGGCAGGCGGCCGCTGCGCGCGCTGAGCTGCGGCATCGGCAGCGCTTTACGATCCAGCTTGCCGTTGGCGCTGAGCGGCAGATGGTCGAGCAGCAGATAGCTGACCGGCTGCATATGCGCTGGCAGACGTTCGCCCAGCTGCTGCTTCACCGTTTCGATATCCAGCGCGACGCCCGCATCGGCCACCAGCCAGCCGAGCAACTGACGGTTATCAACGCCCGCCGTGGCGTGCTGCGTCAGCGCGCGTGCCGCCACCACCGCCTGCGCTACGCCCGGCAGCGCCACTAGCGCCTGTTCGATTTCGCCCGGCTCAATACGCTGTCCGCGCATTTTCAGCTGATCGTCGCTGCGGCCGAGATACTCCACCGCACCGTCGGCGCGCCAGCTGGCGATATCGCCGGTGCGATACATGCGCTCGCCTTCGGCAAACGGCGCGGCGACAAAGCGCTGTGACGTGAGGTCGGCGCGATGCAAATAGCCATCGGCCAGCTGCACGCCGCTGAGATAGAGATCGCCCGGCACGCCAACCGGCACCGGTCGCAGCAGGCTATCGAGAATGTGCAGCTGTGTGTTCCACACCGGACGACCAATCGGCACGCCCGGCCCGTTAAGGCCATCCAGCGCGCTGCCGCTGGCCGGTTGCCAGGTGACATCGACGGCGGCTTCGGTTGGGCCATACAGATTGTGCAGCGGTGCGGCGATCACCTCCTGATAGCTGCGCGCCAGGTCGCACGCCAGCGCTTCACCGCTGCAGAATACGCGGCGCAGCGTTGGGCAAGCCCGATCGGTTTGCGCGGCGAGATGGCCGACAAAGGCCGCCAGCATCGAGGGCACAAAGTGCAGGGTAGTAACGCGATAATCGTCGATCAGCTGCCACAGCGCCTGCGGATCGCGATGCGCTTCCGGCGGTGCCATCATCAGCTGCGCACCGGTCATCAGCGGCCAGAAAAACTCCCACACCGATACATCAAAGCTGCACGGCGTCTTCTGCAACACCACGTCGTCGGCGCGTAGCGGGTAGCTGGCCTGCATCCAGCGCAGGCGGTTGACGATGGCGCGTTGGTTCACCACCACGCCTTTCGGTTTTCCGGTCGAGCCCGAGGTGTAAAGCACGTAAGCCGGGCGATTGGCGTCCGCCTGCGGCAAAGGGTGGCGCGGCTGAATGTGTTCACCGGCTAAGCCATCGAACATCATCAGCGTGCCAAAGGTGGCAAAGCGGGTTTCGAGTGCGGATGCGGTGATCAGCACCCACGGCCGCGCATCTTCCATCATGTAAGCCAGACGTTCATCGGGATAACCGATATCCAGCGGCAAATACGCCGCTCCCGCCTGCAGGATGGCGGTAAGCGCAATGCTGAGGCGCACCGAGCGCGGCAGCGCCACGGCGACGATATCGCCCGGCATCACGCCCGCTTCAATCAGACGATCCGCCAGCAGCGCGGCCTGACGCTGCATTTCGCCGTAGCTCAGACGATGATCCACATCCATCAGCGCCAGCGCGTCCGGCGTGCGCGCCGCCTGCTGGGCAATCGCCTGTTGCAGGGTTTCATTTTCCAGCTGCACGCCGGTGTTATTCACCCAGGCGAGCAGCGATTGCTCGGCCAGCGTTTGCAACTTCCACTGCGTCAGCGGCAGATCCGGCGTGTTGACCAGCTGTTGCAGCAGCAGTAACAGCCGCTCGGCGAGACGTTCCGGCTCGCTGACGCAGTCGCGATACTCCATCAGCAGCGTCAGCTGTTCGCCCGGCAGCACCAGCAGCGTCAGCGGATAGTGCGTGTAACCCCGATTGTGGATCGCTTCGCAGCGCACGGTGGCGTTGGCATCCAGCAGCGTTTGGTTGTCCGGATAGTTCTCCACCACCAGCAAGGTATCGAAAAGCGTACCCGCGCCGACCAACTGCTGAATCTCGGCGAGACCAAGGCAATCCTGCTCAATTAGCTGGATTTGCTGCGCCTGATGATCGGCGAGCTGCGCCAGTAACGGACGTTGATGATCGAAGCGCACGCGCACCGGCAGCGTGTTGCTGAACAGGCCAACGTGCTGATCGATGCCCTCAATCTGGCCAAAACGGCCAGAAACCGGCGCACCAAACACCACGTCTTGCTGGCCGCTGGCGACCGACAGCAGCAAACCCCACAATCCCTGCATCACGGTGTTCAGGGTTAAGCCGCGCGCCCGGCACAGCGCATAGAGTTCCCGCTCCAGCGTGGCATCCAGCGTAATGCGTTTCTCGTTGACCGCGCTGTCGGCGGCCTGCGGATAGAGCAGCGTCGGACGCACCCCTTGCAGGCAAGCTTGCCACTGCTGACGTGCTTCATGGCTGTCGCGCTGGCTGAGCTGACGCACAATGTCGGCGTAGCTGCTGCTGTGCGCAGGCAAGGTTTGCTGGCGCAGCGCGCTGAGCAGATCGTTGAGGATCACCGGCGTTGACCAGCCATCCACCACCAGATGATGCGCGTTGAGCAGTAGCGTCCAGCGCACGCCATCGCGATGGGCGATCAGCGTGGCGTGCAGCATGATTGGCTGGCTAAACAGGTCCTGCGCCAGCGCCTGATGTTCCAGCCCCAGCATCTCCTCTTCCTCGCCCAGCTGATGTAGCGTCAGCGGCCAGTGCAATTCGCCTTCCGGTAACAGCTGTAGCGGCTGCAGGCTAAGTTCGGCGTCGAAGCGCGCCGCCAGCTGCGGATGACGCTGTAACACCGCGTCGAGCGCGGTTTGTACCGCTGCGGCGCTGATGTCGCCACTCAGCGTCAGGCGGGTTAACGAGTTGTAGCTGCCTTGCTGCGCGGTGGTTTGCGCGTGGAACAGCAAACCTTTCTGCAGCGGCAACAGCGGCAGCGCATGGCTAAACGCGCCGTGACGCGCATGCAGCTGTTGCAGCAGCGCATCATCAACGCCTTCCAGCGCCACCTCGGCGGCCACCAGCGTATTGGCGGCGTGCTGCGGCTGCTGCTGGGCCAGCGCGATCAGCGCCTGCGCGGCAGCGGCCATTGCCTGATGTAAATCGGCAATCGCTTCCGCATTCAGCACGCCGTCCGCCCAGCTCCAGTTCAGCGCCAGCTGCGCCGCATGCGGCTGCTCCTCAACGAAGACGTTGAGTTCCAGCGCGTGCTGCAGCGGCAGCGCGTCATCCTGCACTACCGCGAAGGTGTCGCGGAACTGCTGCGCGGTGCGCTGTGGGGTCCAGTCACCGCTGCGCTGCGTAAAGCGTCCAAGGTAGTTGAACAGCACCTGCGGCGCGTGTTGTGCCGCCAGTTTTTCCAGCGTCACGCCGCGATGTGCATCAAGCCAGCGCAGCTGCCCGTAGCCAATGCCGCGATCCGGCACCGCACGCAGCACCGCTTTCACCGCGCGTACGCACTCATTGAGCGGCGCATGTGGATTTTCTGGCAATGGCAGCAGCAGCGGGAATTCTGCCGTCAGCCAGCCGACGGTGCGCGCCAGATCCTGCTGCGCATGCAGTTCGGCACGGCCATGCGACTCCAGCGTGACGCGCTGCTGTGCGCTGCCGTTGAGCTGGCGCAGAGCGAGAGTCAGCAAGGTCAGCAGCAGCTCTTCGCTGGTGGCGCGATAGTGCTGCGGCAGCGTGTTGAGCAGCGCGTGCGTAGTCGATGCATCCAACAGCGTGCGGTGATGCTGTTGGCGATCGCTGGGCTGAATCGCCCGTTGACCGACAAGCGGCAGCGGCTCGGCCAGCATCTGTTGCCAGAACGGTAACTCGCTGGCGCGCGCCGTAAGGTTCGCCAGTAGCGCCGCCGACCAGTCATGCAGCGAGGTTTCCTCGGCGGGGATCACCAGCGGCGTGTTATTGAGCAGCGCGTCACCGGCCTGTTGCAGTTCTTCCAGCAATACGCGCCACGAAACGCCATCGACAATCAGGTGATGCAGCGTCAGCACCAGCCCACAGCTGGCGCCGTCTTGCTGCAGCAGCGTGGCGTGCAGCAGCGCGCCGTTTGCCGGATCGAGCGCCTCAGCATCCTGGCTAAACGCCTGTTCCGCTGCGCGGTCGCGATCCTGCGCGTTAAGCACCCGCACGCGGGCAGGGCGCGATGCCAGCGCTTCGCCGACAATCAGCTGATCGCCGCGCGTAAAGGCGTTGAGCGCCGGATGCGCCTGCGCCAGCTGATCGATCAGCTGTTCTACCTGTGCGAGTTGCAACTGCGGCGGCACCGACAGCAGCACGCCGTGAGCAAAGCGCGCATTGATGCCCGCCTGAGCGTTGAACCAGTGCAGAATCGGCAATCCGCCAATCGCGCCCTGTTGCGCGACGCGCGCGCCGGTGTTGTGTTGTGCCAGCGGCTGCAAACCCCGCGCCATGCGTGCGGCGGTGCGTTCGGCAAAAATTTCGCGTGGACGCAACAGATAGCCAGCGCGCCGCGCGGCGGTGCTGAGCCCCATCGCGGAGATGCTGTCGCCGCCCAGCGCGAAGAAATCATCTTCCGCGCCAACGCTCTCCAGCCCCAGCAGGCTGGCAATCGCGTGGCAAATCAGCTGCTCCTGCGGTGTGCTGGCGGCGCGACTCTGGCTCTGCTGCGCCTGTTGCGGCTTCGACAGCGCCTGACGATCAATCTTGCCGTTAACGTTGAGCGGCAATTCGTCCAGCACCATCAGCACCGCAGGCACCATGTAATCCGGCAGCTGCGTGGCGAGCTGCGCCAGCAAACGGGCGTTAAGATCGGCATCGGCGCGCAGCGCGTCATCCTGCACCGAGCAGTAACCAATCAGGCGATGCGTGGCGCCCATCACCTCGGCGATCACCACGGCGGTGCTGACTTCCGGCAGCGCCACCAGCGCGTTTTCCACTTCACCGAGTTCAACGCGGAAGCCGCGCACTTTAATCTGGTGATCGGTTCGCCCAATAAACGCCAGCTGTCCATCCTGACGCCAGCGCATCAGGTCGCCGCTGCGGTACATCACATCGCCGTCGCGGAAGGGGTTAGCGACAAAGCGTCCGCTGGTGAGATCGGGACGGCGCAGATAACCGCGCGCGATGCCGGTTCCGGCGATATACAGCTCGCCAGCAGAACCAATCGGCACCTGACGCAGCTGGTTATCCAGCAAATAGACTTCGCTGTTCCCCACCGGACGACCAATCACCGGCTGCGGTGACGCCATGACGCTGGCACCCAGCGTATCGATGGTGTATTCCGATGGGCCGTAATAGTTGTGGATCTCCATCTGCTGCTGTTGCTGCATCAGCTTCCACAGCGTTGGCGTGGCTGCTTCACCGCCAATCATCACGAAAGAGGGACGATGGTTGTCGGCTTCCAGCAGGCCGCTGTCGATCATCTGCGAGAAGAACGACGGCGTGATATCCAGAAAATCGACCGGCACCGCGTTCATCTGCTGAATCAGGCCCCACGCATCGCGGCGCAGCTCTTCGTCGAAGATATTCAGCTCGCAGCCCATCAGCATGCAGAACAGCGGTTCCCATGAGGAATCGAACGAGAAGGAAGCGGTGTGACCGGCGCGCATGCGGCGCGGGCTGCTGGCGCTGAAGCGCGCAATCGCCGGGCCGAACAGATGCTCGCGGTGCGACAGGAACAGATTGAGCAAACCCTGATGAGTGCTCATCACGCCTTTCGGGCGGCCGGTCGATCCTGAGGTGTAGATCATGTAAGCCAGATCGTCGCCGCACAGCTGGGTATCTGGTCGTGCGGTGGAAAGGGTGCTCAACGCGATCTGATCAATCAGTAGATGCGTTAACTCCGGCATTTGCGCCAGCGTGCTGAAGTGCGTCAGCAGCAGCTTCGGCTGCGCGTCATCGCACATCAGCGCCAGGCGTTCGCGCGGATAGTCGAGATCGAGCGGCATATAGGCCGCGCCGCTTGCCAGCACGCCGAACATCGCTACCAGAGAATCCACCGAACGCGGAATGCCAATCGCCACCACGTCGTCAGCCTGCAGGCCGTGCCCGATCAGCAGATGCGCCAGTTGCATCGCGCGATCGGCTAACTGGCGATAGCTCAGGCTGCGATCGCCGCACACCACTGCGGTTTGCTCGCCGTATTGCTCAGCGGCTTGCAGCAGGATATCGACGATGGTGTGGGTGGCGGCGGGCGGCACAATGGTCGGTCCGGTCGACCAACGTTGCAGATCGATCTGTTCCTGTGGCGCCAGCAGTGACAGCGCGCCGATTTGCGTGTCAGCATCCGCCGCGAACTGCGTGAGCAGATGGCTGATGCGCTCGGCGTGACGTTGTAGCGTGTGCGCATCGTAGCGGCGCGGGTTTGCCACCAGCGTCAGCTGCAATGCGCCATCGCGGAAGCCAACTTCAAACTCCAGATCGTCGACCGGGCCCATCGCCAGCGTGTGCGTTGGGGCTACATGGCCATCGAAGTGCAGATCGTCGTGGTAAACCTTGACGTTAATCACCGGACCATACAGCGCCTGGCTGCTGCCGACCAGACCAAGATCGCGGCGCAGCTGTTCAGCTTCATAACGCTGATGACGGCGCGCTTTGCGGACTTCGCTCTGCACCTGCTGCACCAGCATCGGCAAGGTCATCTCATCGCTGACGCTGAAAATCAGCGGCAATACGTTGACCACCGGGCCGAGGGTAGAAATCGCCGCCGAACCCATGCGGCGCATAAACGGGAAGCCAATCGACAAACGTTGGCTGTTGCTGAAGCGCGCCAGATAGGCCACCAACAGCGCGCTGACGATATCGCCTTCGCTGCTGTCGGCCAGTTGTTGCTGCTGACGCAGCGTGGCCAGTTGCGGCAGCGTGACCTGACAGCTGATCGGGCGATCGGCGGGATCGCTGACGTTTTCACTGGAAAGCGTCAGCGTCTCTGGCAGTTCCGCCGCGTAGCTTTGCCAGTGGCTGGCGGAGCGGGCAAAAGCCGGCGAATCCTGCCACTGCTGAATCTCTTCAATCACCGTGGTGAACGGGGTAAACGGCGAGGGCGCGTGCGATTCGCCGGCGCAAAGGGCGGCATAGATCGCCGCGACGCGTTGGGTCAGTGCTTCAAAGCTGAAGCCATCCACCAGCAAATGGTGATAGCGCTGATACCACAGCCAGCTGCCGTCGCCGATGCGCATCAGCGCGTGACGATAGAGCGGTTTGTCGCCGTCGGCGGGCAGCTCGGCGGCGAGATCGGCCTGCATCAGTTTGTGCGCGTGGCGGGTGGCATCGGCGCGCTGGCTGAAATCGTGCCATTCCGGCGCGACCGGCGCTTGTGCACCAAACCACTGCGCCGGATTGCCATTATCGTCCAGGCCGAAGCGCGCCTGAACGGTATCGGCTTCCGCCATCGCCTGCTGAATGGCGCTGTCCAGCGCCACGCGATTGATGTCGCCGTGCAGCACGCTGTAGTGCGCCACGGTAAATTGATTGTGCTGCTGCGCAATGCTGTCAGCGATCCAGATGCCGGGCTGCGCCGCGACTAAAGGATAGGCCGCTGAAGGGGCCTTATTAAACGTTGCCAAGAGACAATTCCTGTCGAGAAAAACAATTTAAAAAAGAGAAAGTTAAAAAAATTAATGCGCGGTAGACGACGTCTGTTGCGTCGCTGGCCGCATGTCGTGCCAGTTTGCTTCGATAAACTCAATGGCGGCGCTGCGCGTCAGCGGTCCCGCCACGTTATGCCAACCTGCCGGAACCGGGGCAAAAGCGGGCCACAGGCTGTACTGCTGGCGCGCGTTAAGCAGCACCAGAAAATCGAGTGCGTCGTTATCAAACGGATTCTGTTGTTCAGACATGGTGGTTACCTTCAGAGGTTGATGTAGGGGAGAGAAAATCGGCCAGCAGCCAGCGGCAGCCGTCGATCAAACCGCCACGCCAGCACAACGCATCGTGCCCTCCGGCGAAGCGGCGAAAATGTAATTCATGGCCTGCGGCCTGTAGCGCCGGGACGATCTGCTGGTTGACGTACACCATATCCGCCTCGCGATCGCCCACTTCCTGGAAAATCTTCAGCTTGCCCGGCGGTAAGTCGCCCTGTTGCAGCCGCTGTAAAAGCAAGCCGGGCGCGTGCTGCTCGCGGTTGGCGTAGTCGCGGATGTATTGCAGATGCGGCCACCAGAAGGAGCCGGATTGCGTGAGAATGCGGCCAAAACGCTGTGGCCAGTGCAAACCGGCATAGAGCGCGGCGAGTCCGCCGTAGCTTTGCCCGGCCACCAGCGTGCGGTCGGCGTCGCTGCTGAACGCCGCGTGCTGGCGCGCCAGCGGCAACAGTTCCTGCTGCACCGCTTGCCAGAAGGTTTCATTGCACGGCAATTCGGCTTCGCGATGCTGGCTGTCGATGACATCGATAAACAGCCAGCAGGCGGGCGGCAGTTCGCCGTCGGCGGTGACCTGATCCAGCGCGCTGAAAATCGGTTGGCCGTAAACCCAGTTTTGTCCGTCGAGCAGGATTGCCAGCGGACGCTGTTCGGGCTGAGCGGTTTTTCCGGTGCTGTAAAGCCAGACGTTGCGCGTGACGTTGAGCAACGCGCTGTGCCACTGCAAGGTTTGCAGCGTATCCGGCCAGGTTTCCGCCATGCCGGCATCCAGCGCGCGCCAGGCCGATTGATCCGGCGCATCCGGCATGTGCGCGTTGCTCAGAGCAAAACGGCGGCTGCTGAGGAATGGCGGCGTGGGATTGAATTTGTCGGGGATTGCCAGCGGCATCAGCGAGATCCACCATTTACGCTGCAGCGCGCGGCATTCGGCATCATCGCCGCAAAACAGCGGCGGTAACTGCTGCGCGGTGGCGGGGATCAGGCTGTAACTGCCGCGCCAGTCGGATTCAATGGCGGTCGACCAATGCCAGACGTTGCTGTCGCCGACGCGCACCAGACTTTCTGGCGCTTCGCTGTGGTGATCGGTGACGCCGTTAATATCGACATAAACCCGTTCAGTGGAAGAAAGTGCGGAATGCCCTTCGGGATCGCGCCAGAAGAAGTGCATGGTCGTTTGACCACGTTCGTCACGCTCCACCAGCGGCGTACCGGCCGCGTAAAGCCGCTGCCACCAGCCTTCGCTTCCCATATCGGCCTGCTGCAACCATTGTGCAACTGTCCCAGCGGGCAACCACGTCTGCGTCGTTTTTTCTGCGCTTGTTAGAAACATCCTGCAACCCATCTCCACATTTTGTTCACTGTCTTTACTTAATCAAAGCTAATGCAAATGCTATTGATAACGATTTACATTTGCAATATGATTTTTCGCGCCTAATAAACCTTCGGATTTTCAGTGGATTATTTTGTGAAGGACGTCACGCAGGGAGATTAGGACCGTAAATAACGCAAGCGAGTAATATTTCAATCCGTTACAACCATTGTCGTTGGGCGAGGGCGACTGAACGGATTATTTCATCTACAAGGCAGTTTGAAATAGAGATGGCAACTATGTCCGTTAAAGCAAAAAATTCAGCAATACCTGCTGTGGCACGTCAGTTCAGATTCAATCCTCTGTACCTTTCTCTGGCCTCAATTCTGTTAGTGGCTCCGGCCGCCTTCAGCGTGGCCGCCGAAGAGACCATTACCGTCAACGCCGATACGCGTGAAAGCGTGACTTCGCCGCTGCAAGGCTACGTGGCGAAAGAGAGCGCGGCAGGCACCAAAACCGCGACGCCGCTGCGCAAAACCCCGCAATCCATTTCGGTGATTACCCGTGAGCAGATGGACGATCAAGCGGCGGCCTCCGTCGCGGATGCGCTGAGCTACAGCAGCGGCGTGTTGACCAACTATCGCGGTAACTCCAACCGTAATGATGAGATCATCGCGCGCGGTTTCCGCTATGCGCCGAAATTCCTTGATGGCCTGAGCTACGGTTTATCCGGCCAGGCGGGCGCAGCGGGGCAGATCGATCCCTGGTTGCTGGAGCGCGTAGAGATGATCCACGGCCCAGCTTCTGTGCTGTACGGCCAGGTGAATCCAGGCGGCATCGTGGCGATGACCAGCAAGCGCCCAACCGCGCAGAGCATTCACAAAGTGCAGCTCAGCACCGGCAACCAGCATTTGGGTGAAGCGGCGTTTGATTTTGGCGGCAAGCTGAATGATGACAACACGCTGTTCTACCGCCTGAACGGTATCGCCAGCACCAAACATGAGTTCGTTAAGGACAACAAACAGCAGCGCATGGCAATTGCGCCAGCGATTACCTGGCTGCCGAACGCGGACACCAGTTTCACGCTGCTGACGATGTATCAAAATGAGCCGAAAGCGGGATACCGTAACTTCCTGCCGGCCAGCGGTACGCTGAAAGAGAGCAGCGCGGGTTACATTCCTTACGATTTTAACGTCAGCGATCCGAGCTTCAACGAAGCCAAGCGTGAACAGACCTCGATTGGCTATATCTTCGAGCACAATTTAAGCGATAACGTCAGCTTCACGCAGAATCTGCGCTACAGCAACATGGATGAATCGTACAAATATCTGGTGTATACCTTTGATGCCGATAACGATCACTCCATCAATCGTCGTCCGCAGCATGACAAGATCAAGTCGAAAGAGTTGGGCCTGGATAACCAGCTGAAAGCCACCTTTGAAACCGGCAACATCGCGCACACCGTGCTCGGCGGGCTCGATTACAAGTGGAGCGACGTCGATAACAAACTGTGGCGCGACAGCGGCGATCAGTACATTCTCGACTGGGCGAATCCGACACGGATCAGCATCAACGAGAGCGATTTGACGCTCACCACCAGCACGCGCAAGAAGCTCGATCAGGTGGGCGTTTATCTGCAGGATCAGCTGGAGTGGAATCAGTGGAACCTGCTGCTCTCCGGACGTCACGACTGGAGCGAAGTGCGCACGCAGGATCGCACCGACGACAGCCAAACCCAGCAGAATGACGACAAGTTCACCGGCCGCGCGGGTCTGCTGTATGCGTTTGATAACGGCATTTCACCGTACGTCAGCTACAGCACTTCCTTCGAGCCAAACCTCAACAGCGGCGCGCCAGGCACCGATCCGTTCAAACCGACCACCGGCGAACAGACCGAAGTGGGCGTGAAGTATCAGCCGGTGGGTTGGGATGCGGTGTTTACCGTGTCAGCGTTTGATATTACGCAGAAAAACATCACCGCTTATAACAGCGTGACCGGTTACAACGAGCAGATTGGTAAAGTGCGTTCGAAAGGGATTGAAACCGAAGCGCATGCGCAGATTACGCCAGAGATCAAACTGTTAGCGGCCTATACCTATACGGATGCGGTGACCAAAGAGAGCAGCATCACGCAGCGCATCGGCCATTCACCGTCGAGCATTCCGCGTCATGCGGCGTCGGCGTGGGGCAGTTATACCTTCCTCGATGGCGTGCTGAGCGGCTTTACGCTGGGCAGCGGCGTGCGTTACACCGGCACCGCGCCAGCGGATGAAATTGGCGTCGACAAAGTACCGCACTACACGCTGTATGATGCGATGGCCAAGTATGAGCTGGGCGAAGCGGCGAACTCGCTGCGCGGCACCACGCTGCAACTGAACGTCAACAACATCGCGGATAAGCACTACGTGGCGTCATGCAGTAATGAAAGCGCCTGCTTCTACGGCAGCGGTCGCACCATTGTGGCTTCCGTCAGCTACAGCTGGTAATTCGCTCCGGCGGCCTGCGTGGCCGCCGTTTCGTTTCGCATTCCGTGCGACGCGCTTTCCAGTCAGACATTTGTTGAGCTGTTTTCGGAAAATACTGTATTTGTGTGACTGTCATCACTCTGCAAGGCACGTTAAAATGAACGCTTCTCATTTAGCAGGGGTTTTTCGTCACGATGTTATCGCGCTTCACTTTAGCCACTTTGATGGCAACAATCATGCTCACCGGCTGCGCCCGCCTTGCCGCCGTTACTGGTACATCTCATGACAGCACTGCGACTGCGGACGCGTCCGCCGCTCAGCCTGCAACCGGCGCGCCAATCGACAATAACGATTCGCCTTCTCCGTTCGAGAGCGGCCCAACGGTGATCAACGTTTCGCACTTGGTTACGCGTACCGATGACGGTTCTTCTGTCTATGTGACGGTAGATGGTCAGGATGCGGGTTTGCTGAAGAAGGGTGAGAAACGAGAAATTCGCGTCGCGCCAGGTAAACACCAGATTGGTGGTTACGTGCAGACGCTGTTTGGTTTCGGCAAAGTGACCATCGCATCCGTGGATGTCACCACCGATCCGAACAGCCCGAAAAACGTGGTCTATTCTGTAACGCGCCAGAAGCCCGCCTTCAGCGAAACCGACGCCACGCCGCCGAATAATTCGTGATTTTTCCAGGTGCGCATGAATGCGCACCCTACGAAAGACTGGCACGGTTTTGTAGGGTCGCCATTTATGGCGTAATGCCGATCAGTTAAGCGCCGTATCAAATCACCGCACCTTCCGTAGCGGCGCGATTTATCGCGCAATGAATTGCGCCGCTACAATGTGTGCTCTCGGTAATTAGGGTTTTCATGTCTTAACTGACGAGCATTACGCCATTTATGGCGACCTTCCCACATCAACTCCGGCTAAACACCAGCTTCAATCCCGCAACCGTAAAGCAGCAAGCCAGCAGCGCATCCAGCCCACGACGGATACGGCGATAAAATGCCGCCATCACCGCAGTGGAAAACAGCACCGCGTAACCGCCAAACACCAGCACGCAAATCGCCGCGCAGCCTGCAATAATCATCGGCAAGGTTGATGCCGCCGCACCCGGTTTTAACGCCACCGACATGATCGCCACCCACGTCAAAATCGCTTTTGGATTGCCGACGTGCATCAAAATGCCCTGACGAAACATTCTGCCGAAGCGCGCTTTTTCGCTGACCGGTGCGAATTCACTGGCATCGGGCCGACGCAGCGCCGATTTCCCCGCCTTAAATGCCAGCCACAGCAGATACAACCCGCCGCCAATCTTCAGCACAATCAGTAACTGCGCAAAGGTGGCCAGCACGGTGAGAACCCCGCACGCCGCCAGCAGCGCCCACATCATTGAACCGCCAATCACGCCGCTCGCTAATGCCAGCGCCGCGCCGCGTCCCTGTTTCATCGCCGTGCCCATAATTGCCATATTGCTCGGACCGGGACTGGCGGTCGCCACGAAATAGGTGGTGTAGATCAGAATCAGTTCATGTGACAACGCCATAGGATCCTCTGTTAATCATGATGGATTACGCCGCGAGAATGTGCTGAATCGCCAGAAACATCGGGATTGCGCCAAATACATTGGGCGGCTCATGCAATGCCATAAATCCCAGGCGGGTGTAAAAATTCACGGCTTGGGGTTCAGCGTCAAGATAAACGCCTTTCACAGGTAAAGCGTCATGAATTATTTTGACGTGTTCGAAGAATTCACCCAACAAATCCTGACCATAACCCTTGTTTTGTTCCCTGACGGCGACTCCCAGCATAACCAGGCGCACCACGCCGACTTCGGCTGGCATTGAACCGGATAACACGCCAGTGAGCTTTTGTTTTAACAGGGAATAGGCGCTGAAGGTACAGATTCCCAGCAGTTCGCCGGTATTGGCGTCAATCAACGCCTTCGCTGCACAGTTTCCCTCTTTGACGCTTTTTTTAAGCGAGTTGCGTACAAAGGCGTTAATAATTGCGTTGCCGCAATCGAAGTGCTTATTACCGGGATAGGTGATATCAGCCTGATAAGCGCACACCATAACGTCAGCGCTGTTATTCCTTGAATTTTCCATCTGCTCTTTTCCTTCGCATCAACGCTTGTAACGCCAGCGTCGGAGCTGCAGGTTCAGACATGAGCTGATTCACTTGCTGCCAACTCTCTTCAGAAAGCTGGCGACGTCGCTGATTATCCAAAACGGTTTCTGCACGCTCAAGCGCCGCATTTAAGATAAAGGCACTCAAATCTAATCCTGCAGCGGTTGCTGCTTCCTTTAAAACTTCTTTGAGATTCGAACTGGTTTTTAACTCTACGCGCGCATCTTTAACGGCGCGCGTATCGGTGGAAAGTGCGGGTACTTTTGGCATAGCGAGAGCCTCGTTGAGTAAAAACGCCTCCTGTTGACGTCAGTCCTTAAACTTATGCAGTGTTGCAATGTGAGTGAAGTCTTTCATTTCAGTTAGCTTGGTACGGCTAATAACCGTATGCGGATAATGTAAACCCTGTCGCTCTGATAAGTCAACGCGTACGGTTAATAGCCGTATAACATTAGATATCGGTTAAATTTACCTTGCTGTTGCGCCACTATTTACCGTGCAACTCCTTCCTCAACAGCACCAACTCGCCCGCCAGATCGCGGCACAGCATCGCCGTCATCAGATGATCCTGCGCATGCACCAAAATCAGTGTGACCGGCACTTTGCCGCAGCCTTCATCGGCGCCAATTAACGCGGTCTGGATTTTATGCGCCGCTTTTGCCGCCTCGTCGGATGCGGCTAATGCCTCATCGGCACCTTGCCAGTCAGCTTTACGCGCCTGCTGGATCGCCATCATGGCTTGCGATCGCGCCTCACCGGCATTAATCAGCAACTCCATCATCGTTTGTTCAAAATCCATATCCGTCTCACTTATTGGTATGCCAAATTGGTGATAACGATGCTACCGGAATACCAAAAAAGAGTTCCGCGAGCATGATCACAGAAATTAACGGCGGATATCGCCATTTTGGTATGCCACGAACCATCAAGCTGATGCATAAACCTAAAACCGCTGAGGGTTGACCAATGTCTCTACAGGAACGTCTTATCGATTCACTGGGTAGCTTTGCCACACGCTTCAACAGCTACCGCTACATCATGGCGATCAAAGCCTCGTTTATTACGCTGATGCCGGTGATCATCGTCGGCGCGTTTTCGGTGCTGATTTCCAACATGGTGCTGGACCCAAAAAATGGCCTCGCCAGTTTCTCGGCACTGTCGTTTCTTGCCGATCTGAAACCGATCACCAGCAGCATTAACTACGCCACGCTGAGCTTTCTGAATATCGGCGCGGTGTTTCTGATTGGTATCGAACTGGGTCGCATCAACGGCATTAAAACGCTGTTTCCCGGCCTGCTGGCGATCATTTGCTTCATCTCGGTGACGCCCACCACGCTGCAAATGCTGGTGGATGGCCAGATGCATGTGGTGACCGATGTGCTGGCGAAACAGTTCTCCGATACCAAAAGTCTGTTCCTCGGCATGTTTATCGCCATTCTGTCGGTGGAGATTTACTGCCGGCTGGAGCAGGTTGAACGGCTGAAAATCAAAATGCCGGATACCGTGCCGCCGAACGTTGCCGCGTCATTTTCTGCGCTGATTCCGTCGATCATCACCGTCACGCTGGTCGCCACCTTTGGCTTTATCTTCCATCAGATCACCGGCATGTACCTGTACGACGCGGTGTACAAAGTGGTGCAGCAGCCGCTGGAATCGGTGGTGCAGAGCTTGTGGGGCATTCTGCTGCTGATGTTTGTTGCTCAACTGTTCTGGGTGATTGGTATTCACGGTAACCAGATGGTGAAACCGATTCGTGAGCCGCTGCTGCTGGGGGCGATTCTGGTCAACATGAACGCCTTCGAGCAGGGCAAGGAAGCGCCAAACATCATCACCATGCCATTCTGGGACGTGTACATGAGCATCGGCGGTTCCGGCCTGACTATCGGGCTGTTAACCGCAGTGATGATTGCCACCAAACGCAAAGAGATGCGTGAAATCGCCAAACTGTCGTTTGGACCTGGCTTATTCAACATCAATGAGCCGGTGATTTTTGGTATGCCGATCATGCTCAACCCCATTCTCGCCATTCCCTTCATCATCACGCCGCTGGTAACCGGTTCGATTGGCTATTTCGCCACGGTGATGGGCTTTGCCGGTAAAGCGGTGGTGATGGTTCCCTGGACTACGCCGCCGATCATCAATGCGTGGCTTTCTACCGCCGGTTCGATGGGCGCGGTGGTGACGCAAATCATCTGCATCGTGGTTTCAGTATTGATTTATCTGCCTTTTGTCAAAGTGGCTGCACGTCGCGCCGAAGCGGCGGAAGCGAAAAATCTGCAGACCGAACTGGCACAAAATTAAGGAGAATCTATGAGTAAGCACACCATTGCGCTGCCGCAGGGCTTTATCCTCGGCGCGGCGGCATCGGCCTGGCAAACCGAAGGTTGGAGCGGCAAAAAAGCCGGGCAGGATTCGTATCTGGATGCCTGGTATCAGCAGGATCGCCATGTCTGGCATAACGGCTATGGACCGGCTGTGGCGACGGATTTTATCAACCGCTTCCGCGAAGACGTGGCGTTGATGAAAGCAGCGGGGCTGACGCACTATCGCACCTCGATTAACTGGTCACGTTTTCTCACCGACTATGAAAATGCGGTGGTTGATGAAGAGTACGCGGCCTATTACGACCAGCTGATTGATGAGATGCAGCGTCAGGGCATTGAACTGATGTTGTGCCTCGAACATTACGAACTGCCGCTGCAGTTGCTGGAAGAGTACGGCGGCTGGCAATCAAAACATGTGGTCGAGCTTTTTACCCGCTATGCCGAAAAGGTGTTTGCCCGCTACGCCGGAAAAGTGACGCGCTGGTTTGTTTTCAATGAGCCGATTGTGGTGCAGACGCGCGTCTATCTTGATGCGCTGCGCTGGCCATATGAGCAGAACACCCATAAGTGGATGCAGTGGAATCACCATAAAAATCTCGCCACGGCGAAGGTGGTTAAGCTGTTCCGCCAGCAGGGTTACGCCGGAACGGTGGGCACCATTCTCAATCCGGAAGTGACCTATCCGCGCTCTTCGGCGGCGCACGATGTTAAAGCCGCAAAAATCTACGATCTGTTTTACAACCGGGTGTTTCTCGATCCGGCGATCAAAGGCGTTTATCCGGCGGAACTGCTGCAATTGCTAGATAAACATGAAGTGCAGTGGGACGTCACCGAGGAGGAGCTGGCGATCATCGCCGCCAACACCGTCGATGAAGTGGGGCTCAATCTTTACTATCCGCATCGTGTTAAAGCGCCGTCACGCGCCTGGCATCCGGAGACGCCGTTCCATCCCGCTTTTTACTACGAACATTTTGAGCTGCCGGGCCGCCGCATGAACAGTTCGCGCGGTTGGGAAATTCAGCCGCGCATTGTTTTCGACATGGCGCAGCGCATGAAAGAGGAGTACGGCAATCTGCCGTGGTTTGTGGCCGAGAGCGGCATGGGCATTGAGAATGAAGCGCAGTTTAAGGATGCGCAGGGCGAAATTCAGGACGACTACCGCATCAACTTTATTGCTGAACATCTTTACCAGGCGGTGCGCGCGCGTGAAGCGGGCAGCAACTGTCAGGGCTACATGCTGTGGGCGTTTACCGACAACGTTTCACCCATGAACGCGTTTAAAAACCGCTACGGACTGATCGAGATCGACCTCGATAACCAGCGGCAGCGACGGATGAAGAAATCCGCGCACTGGTTCCGTCAGTTGCGCGATACCCAGCAATTGACCCTCAACATTGACGATGAAGCCAAATAAGGACCACCTATGAAACGCATTATTCTGGCCTGCGCGGCAGGCATGTCGACTTCGATGTTAGTCACCCGCATTGAGAAAGAGGCGGTGGCACGCGGTCTTGAGTTCCAGATCTACGCCATCCCGGAACAGAACCTGCGTGAAGAGTTACAAAATTACGGTCAGGACGTGGTGGTGGTGCTGCTGGGACCGCAGGTGCGCTTTAAGCTGGAGGAGAATAAAAAGCTGACCGACAGCTATCAGCTGCCGATTGCGGTGATCGATACCGTGGCATACGGCACGTTGAATGGTGCAAAGGTACTCGATCAGGCGCTGGCTTTGGTACACTAGCGCCCAGATAGCAGTCAGGTTCCGGCTCGCACAGGACGCGGCCGGGCCGAATGCACCATGATGCAAAAGGGTGAGAGCGTGGAAAAAGCCGAAGCGCCACAAGAGAAAAAGCAGTATCAGGAAATTGGTCAGCATCTGCGTCAGCAAATCCTCGATGGCAATTACCCGGTAGGTTCAAGACTGCCGCCTGAACGTCAATTGGCGGAAACCTGGGGCGTGAGCCGTACCATCGTGCGTGAAGCGTTGCTGATGCTGGAGCTGGAAGGCACGGTGGATATTCGTCAAAGTTCCGGCGTTTACGTGATGCGTATTCCTTCGGAAAGCGAGGATGCGGAAGAGGCCTTTTTCCGCAGCGATGTTGGCCCGTTCGAGATGTTGCAGGCGCGTCAGCTGCTGGAGAGCAACATCGCGGCCTTCGCCGCCAAAATGGCCACCAAAGCCGATATCGAAAACCTGCGCCGCACGCTGGAGCAGGAGCAGCGCGCCATCGCGCTCAACGACAGCAGCCAGGATAACGACAAGTTGTTTCATTTGCTGCTGGCAGGCGCGACGCAAAATCAGATGTTGCTCGATACGGTGACCAGCGTCTGGCGTCATCACGAAGCCAGCCCGCTCTGGCAGCAGCTGCGACCGCAGTATGAAACCCGCGCCTATCGCCTGAAGTGGCTGGGCGATCATCAAACGATTCTGGCCGCGCTGCGCCGCCGTGATGTGATGGGATCCTGGCAGGCGATGTGGCAGCACCTGGAAAACGTCAAGAACACGCTGCTGGAGTTATCCGATGCCGATGCGCCAGACTTTGATGGCTATCTGTTCGAATCGGTGCCGATTTTCCAGGGTAAGTTGATGTGATGAGGGCGCCATGAATGTCGTAGGGTCGCCATTCATGGCGACCATGTGCGCGTTTATGCGCACCGCCACGGTGCAATGTAACATCGCGTCTAATTATTTAACCGCTGAAAACTGAAGCCTTTATTTATTTGCTTATGGCTCCGCATTAATTACTGCACCATATTGTGACGCGCATCGCTCTATTTAATCATTAATGCACTTAATTTGTGCCTCTCCTCATAAAACCGACATAAGAAAACACTATATCAGCGGGAAAACCGATTTATCCCAATATATGGCTGGTCCGCGCGCTAAAGCTTATGTTTAAAATTTGATTTTTAATCATGGCCTTACATTCATGGCTCCTGTATTAACCCTCCATCATTTCGTTAATTTAAAACCTCGCACCTGTCATATTCATGTAAAAAAGACGTTGCACACCCAATTTTTAAAATGATAAAAGTTTCTCACTTGATAATGCTTTTTCATTTTAAAAGGTGACCAATAATGGCTCTTGAAACGGCTGAAGTGCGTATTTCGACATCCTGGCAGCGCCCGGAAAATAAATGGCTGGCGGCATTTGCCGAATTTCCGGTTGCCAACATTGGCGATGCGATGGAAAGGCTGAATATGTGTGATGGCGGCATTGTTCCGGTCTCCTCCAACACGGCGTTTGTCGGCTTTGCCTTTCCGGTTCAGGTCACGGCTGGCGACAACGCGGCGGTGATCCGCGCGCTGGATCACATCCAACCGGGCGACGTGATGATGATTAACGGCCAGGGTCACATCGATCGGGCGCTGGTGGGCGAGCAGCTGACGCAGCGCTTTCAGCATGCCGGTGCGGTGGCGCAGGTTATCGACGGTGCAGTTCGCGATCGCAGCGTGATTGAATCCACCGGTTTACCCACGTTCTGTCGCGGCACCACGCCAGCAGGTCCGTTCAAAAACGGTCCGGGTGTGATCGGTGAGCCGGTGGCGATTGGCGGCGTGGTGTGCTGCGCGGGTGACATCGTGGTCGGCGACGATGACGGCGTGATCATCATTCCCTTCTGGCGCGCCGAAGCCGTGCTAGCGGCGGTGCAGGAAGTGGCGCGCCGTGAAGCAGAAATGACGGCAGAAGTGACGCGTCAGTATAAATAAGCCGCTGGATTAGCGCATTCCGGGGATGTTTTCACCACACTTTCAGGGCAAACCAATGACGAAATCACATGCGGTAACAATGGATTACGCTTTGCCGAAGGACGGAACAACCAAAAATAACGTCGTACGCCGCGCTTCTCTCGCGGGCGGCGTCGGATCCTTTGTCGAGTGGTATGACTACGGCATTTACGGCTTATTGGTCAGTTCACTGGTGCTGGTGTTTTCCGCCAGCGAGATGAGCACCAGCGATTCCGGCCTGATGCTGACCTACCTCGGCTTCACCGTGAGCTTCTTCGTGCGCCCGTTTGGCGGCGTGATCTGCGGCTATCTCGGCGACAAAATGGGCCGCCAGAAGCTTCTCGCCATTCTCCTGCTGATGATCTCGCTGGCGACGGCGGCGATTGGTCTGCTGCCCAGCTACGCCAGCATTGGCTGGGCGGCTCCGGCGCTGCTGATTTTGCTGCGCATCGTGCAGGGATTTTCCGCCGGAGGCGAAGTTTCAGGTGCCGGTTCGTTCGTGGCGGAATATGCCGAAGATCATCGCCGCGCGGTGGTGATGTCGCCGCTGGTGATGGGTTCGTTTATCGCGTTGCTGTTTGGCAGCCTGCTGATCAGCGGATTGATCAACGTGTTTGGCACCGAGGCGATGACCGCCTGGGTGTGGCGCGTGCCGTTCCTGCTGGCGATCCCAATGGCCTTGATTGGCGTCTACATCCGCACCCGCATTGAGGACACGCCTCATTTTCAGATGGTAAAAGCCAACAAGCGCGTGGTGCGCAATCCACTGCGTGAAGTGCTTTCCTCAAAGCGCCATCTGAAAGCGATTGGACTGGCGATCACGCTGCCTGCGGTCAACGGTCCGGGCTATTACATCCTGTTTGTCTACATGCCGACCTACCTGAACAAAGTGATGCACTTCCAGCAGATTCAAAGCCTGATGGTCACCGCCTGCGGCTTAATCACGATTATCGGCGCGATTCCGATGATGGCGTGGCTGTCGGATCGTCTGGGACGCAAGCCGCTGCTGGTGGCGTCGGCCATTGCCATGGCGCTGCTGGCGTGGCCCTGTTTCTGGCTGCTGACGCTCGGCATGTTCCCGCTGGCGTGCATGGCGGCAATTCTGCTGGCCTTTGCCTTCGCCGGACATGCCGGTGTGATTCAGGCGACGCTGGCCGAAATGTTCCCCACCAACGTGCGTTACAGCGCCTACAGCATCGGCTTCAACCTCTCAACGGTGATCTTTGGCGGCTCCGCGCCGTTACTGATGACGTGGTTGATTGGCCTGACCGGCATCGCCAGCATTCCCAGTTATATGGTGATTTTCACCGCCGCGCTGACGCTCATCAGCACGCTGTATCTGAAAGAAACCGCCGGTAAGCCACTCGCTGCCGAGTGAACGCCGTAGCAATCAGCCCACATTCTGGATTTCGAGGTCACTATGAAAAACGCGTCACCCTGGCGGATAGGGTTTGATATTGGCGGCACTTTCACCGATCTGGTGCTGTTGAATGATATCTCTGGCGAGGCGATTCGGCATAAAACCCTGACCACGCCGGAGGATCCTTCGGAAGGGGCGTACACCGGCTTAACCCAGCTGGTGGAGCTGGCCGGGCTCAAAGCCAGCGACATTCACACCATCACGCACGGCACCACGCTGGCCATCAACGCGCTGCTGGAGCGTCGTGGCGCGAAAACCGCCTTCGTGGTGACGCGCGGTTTCCGTGACGTTCTGGTGCTGGGACGTGAATACCGTTATGACATCTACGATCTGAATGGCGCACCGGCGCAGCCGCTGCTGCCGCGTTCACAGTCGTATGAGATCAGCGAACGCGTCACGGCGCGCGGCGAAGTGATTACGCCGCTCGATGAAGCCGAAGTGGTGCGGCTGGCCGCTGAGCTGCGCGATAAAGGCTATGAGGCCGTTGCCGTGCTGTGCATGCATGCTTATGCGTGGCCGGAACATGAAAACCGCATCGAGGCGATTTTCAGCCGCGAGCTGCCGGGCGTGTCGATTTCGGTGTCGCACAAAGTGTCGCGTGAAATTCGTGAATACGATCGCGGCGTGTTAACCGCCATGAATGCCTTTGTGCAGCCGAAAGCGCGCCGCTATATGGCGCGGCTGGAGCACAAACTGCGCGAGGGCGGCTTCACCTGCGACTGGCTGGTGATGGGATCGAACGGTGGCCTGATGGCACCGCAGGTGGCGGCCGATTATCCCACGCGCATCATTGAATCCGGCCCGGCAGGCGGCATCGTCGCCACCGCCGCCTTCGCGCGAAAAAACGCCGAGCGTCAGGTGCTGGCATTTGATATGGGCGGCACCACCGCCAAGGCGTGCGTGGTGCGCGATGGCGAACCCTCTATCACTATCGATTACGAAGTGGGGCGCGCGGATCGTCTGCTGAAAGGCAGCGGTTTGCCGGTTAAGTTGCCGGTGGTGGACATGATTGAGATTGGCGCGGGCGGCGGCAGTATTGCGCGCGTCGATTCCCTTGGCCTGCTGGAAATTGGCCCGGAAAGTGCCAGCGCCTGGCCGGGACCGGCCTGCTACGCGCGCGGCGGCGAACAGCCGACGGTTACTGACGCCAATCTGGTGCTGGGATTGCTCGATCCCGACGCTTTTCTCGGTGGCCGCATGCCGCTCGACGTTGAAGCCGCGCGTCAGGCGATTCGCCGCGTCGCTGAGCCGCTGGGGCTAAGCATCGAAGACGCAGCATGGGGCATTCACGAAGTTGCCAACAGCAAAATGTCCGAGGCGCTGCGCACCCATTCGGTGGAGAAAAACGTCAGCCCGTCGCAAATGACCATGCTGGCGTTTGGCGGTGCGGGCCCAAGTCACGCCTGGTCGCTGGCGAAACAGCTCAGCGTTAAGCGCGTCTACTTCCCGAACGGAGCGGGCGTTTACTCCGCCTTCGGCCTGCTGACCGCGCCGCCCAGCGCTGACTTTGTACGCAGCGACCGCTGCTGCCTGCAGCCCGGCATTGATGTGAAACGCATCGCGGCGCTGTTCGCGGAAGGCTTTGACGAAGCGATCACCACGCTGGCGGCGGCGAACGCCGATCCCAACAGCGCGATTCAGCAGAAGCTTGCGGGTGTGCGCTATGTCGGCCAGGGTTCGGAGTTGACCGTCACGCTGCCGGAAAGCTTCCTTGCGCAGGGCGATATTCAGGCCTTGATCGACAGCTTTGAAGCCGCCCATCTGGCGCGCTTTGGTCGCACCTTGCCGGGACAGGGCGTGGAAGTGGTGAACTGGCGCGGCCGCGTGCAAACCACGCCGCCCACGCTGAATACCACCGATCAGCTCAGCCATCCTGAACCCGACGCGTGCGAGAAGCGTTTGCAGGTCTATCTGGGCCGTGAGCAGGGCTTCAGCGCCTGCCGCGTGATCCCACGCAGCTTACTGATCACCGGCGAAGCGATTAACGGCCCGGCGCTGCTGCAGGAAAAAGAGTGCGCGATTTATGTGGGTCCCGGCGCATCTGCGCAGCTGGACGCGCAAGGCAATATTTTGATGGAGCTGAACTGATGAGTGCGACAACCCCCGAACATCTGCGTTTTCTCGACGATCCCATTAGCCTGCGCATCACCTGGGATCGCCTGGTCAGCATCTCGGAAGAGGCGGCGGCCACGCTGGTTAACATGGCGTTCTCCAGCATTATCCGCGAAGTGGGCGATTACTCGTGCCTGCTGATGGACGCCAGCGGCAGCTCGCTGGCACAACCAAAAACCAGCGTGCCGGTGTTTATCGGCACGCTGCCCGCTACGGTGCGCCATCTGCTGGCGAAATTCCCGGCGGACACGCTGCAACCCGGCGATGCGCTGATCACCAACGATCCCTGGCTCGGCACCGGCCACCTCAATGACGTGACGGTGGTGACGCCGGTGTTCCGCGCCGGCAAGCTGGTGGCCTTTACCGGCGCGGCGGCGCACATGTCCGATATTGGCGGCTCGCTGAATATGGGCTCATCGCGCGACATGTTTGAAGAGGGATTCCTGATTCCGCCGAGCAAACTGATGATCGCCGGCGAGGTGAATCAGCAGTTGCTGGACCTGTTCCTTGCCAACGTGCGCTCGCCGGATCAGGTCGAGGGCGATCTGCACGCCATGCTGGCGGCCAATCAGATTGGCGCTAACGGCCTGCTCGGTTTGATGGAGGATTTGCAGCTGGAATCGGTGACGCCGCTGGCGGAGAAGATTCACTCGCTGACTGAAATCGCCATGCGCAAAGCGATTGAGGCGGTGCCGGATGGTCGCTATGAAGCGGCGGTGGATATTGGCGATTACGAAGGGGATATCCATCTCAACGTGGCGGTGATTGTCGCTGGCAGCAACATCACCATCGACTATGCCGGTTCCTCGGCGGAGTCGCTGTTTGGCAGTAACTGCCCAATGTCATTCACCTATGCCTACAGCGTCTATCCGCTGAAATGTCTGCTTGAACCGCATCTGCCGAACAACGAAGGCTGTTTCAAATCCATCACCGTCACCGCGCCGGAAGGTTCGATTGCCAATGCGCGTCCGCCTTGTGCGGTGGAGATGCGTAACCGCGTCGGACACATGGCGCACGCGGCTATTTTCAGCGCGCTGGCCGACATCATGCCGGATCGTGTGATGGGCCATTCGGGCAGCGCGCCGGTCACCTGTGACGTGTTCGCCGGACAGTTTGATGACGGACGCCGCTTTGTCGAAAGCCTGTGCGTGAATGGCGGCACCGGCGCGCGTCCCGCCGCAGACGGTATTGTGACCGGCTTTCCTGGCAATATGTCCTCCACGCCGGTTGAGCTGATTGAATCCGCCACACCGCTGCTGTTCCTGCAGAAATCCATCGTGCCCGATTCGGGCGGTGCCGGGCGCTATCGCGGCGGCGTGGCGCAGCGCATGGTGATTCGCAACACCAGCAAATATCCGCTGTCGCACAGCATGTTCTATTCGCGGCAAAAACACGCGGCAGAAGGCGTGTTAGGCGCGGCGGCGGGTGCGCCTAACTTCGTGGCAATTAACGGCGCATCGCTGGCGAAACCGGTTGGACGCCATGATGTGTTACCCGGCGACGAAGTCACCATTCAAATGCCGGGCGGCGGCGGCAAGATGCTGGTGGCGGAGCGCGATCTCAACGCCATCCTGTGGGATGTGCAGGAAGGTTACATCACTGAAGCGGGCGCGTTGCGTGATTACGGCGTGAACCTGCATGACCTTAAAAGAGGCTAAAACATGGACAGACTAACGGGAAAAGTGGTGCTGATTACCGGCGCGGGCAGCGGAATTGGTAAAGCGGCGGCGGCCGGTTTTGCCGCACGCGGTGCGCATGTGATTTTGGTTGGACGTCGTCAGGCGGTGCTGGATGAGGTAGCGGCAAGCCTGCTCGCGCAGGGCGGTAAAGTCTCAGCGTATGCGGCGGACATCGCGCAAAAAACCGAGGTTGAGGCGCTGGTAGCGTGGGCGATAGCCGAACTGGGCCACGTCGATATTCTGGTCAACAACGCCGGCAGCGCCAGTAAGACGCTCAATGCGCGCTGGATTGCCGAAGATGAGTGGGATCAGGTGCAGGACGTCAACATGAAAGCGGTATTCCTGCTGACGCAGGCGCTGCTGCCAGACATGCTGGCACGCAAAAACGGCACCATCATCACCGTTTCCTCACTGGCGGCGCTGCGGCCAAACCTGCTGGGTGGCGCGGCCTACGGCGCAGCGAAAGCGGCGGTGCGCAACTTTATGACCTATCTGCACAACACCTTCCGCAACGACGGCATCCGCTCAACCTGCATTTTACCGGGTGAAGTGAACACGCCGATCATGGATAACCGCGCCAATCCACCGGATCAGTCGATTCGTGATGGCATGGTGCAGCCGGAAGATGTGGCCGAAGCCATTCTGCTGTGCGCCAGCTTACCGGCGCGCACCGTGGTGGAAGAACTGATTGTCGCGCCGACGGTTCTGCGCGATCTCTCTGGCGATCTGGAGATCAGCCGCTGGAAAAATGCCCCGGCAGCGTGCCAGGCCGAACGTGAAAAATCTTAATAGGAATTCTTATGTCGAGCCAAAATTTTAAAGCCGCCGAGGCGGTATTACGTGTAGAGCGCAGCTCGCTGCGCGTGCAGCAACCGGCGTCGAGCGGCGATATGGTTTCTCTGGCGATGGGCGAACCGGATTTCGACACGCCGCCGCGCATCGTGCAGGCGGCGGTGGACGCGCTGCAAGCCGGTTACACCCATTACGCGCCGCTGCTGGGTGACAAAGCGTTGTGCAGCGCGCTGGCGGACGACGTGTCCGCGCAGAGCGGCAATGCGGTGAAAGCCGGTGAAATTCTGGTCACACATGGCGGCACCGCCGGTCTGGCGGCGGCGATTCTCTCCATCGTCAATCCGGGCGATCGCGTCGTTATCCCCGATCCGACCTATTCGCTGTATGCGGATTTAGTCAATATGGCCGGCGGCATTTGCGTGCCGATGCCGTGCCGGGCAGATTTGCATTGGGATCTGGATCGGCTGGACAGCGCGCTCGACGGCGCCAAACTGTTTGTGTTCTGCAATCCCGGCAATCCCACCGGCATTGTGCACAGCCGCGCAGAAATTGAAGCGCTCGGCCAACTGGTGAATCAGCACGATACGCTGGTGATCGCCGATGAAGCTTATAGCGATCTGGTGTTTACCGATCGTCCCTTTACCTCGGTGCTGCACATTCCCGCTTTTGCCGGACGCACGCTGTTCTGTCAGACTTTCTCCAAAAGTTACGCCATGACCGGCTGGCGCGTGGGTTATCTGGCGGGACCAGCGGAGATGATCGCCGCCGCCGCGCGCGTACACAATACGGTGAACGGATCGGTGAACAGCGCGGTGCAGCGTGCGGCGCTGGTCGCGCTGACGCAGTGTAAAGATGACGTAAAACGTATGTATGATGTCTACCGCCAGCGTCGCGTGCTGATGATGGAAGGGTTATCCGCCATTCCCGAGCTGAAACTGAATCAACCCGAAGGCGCGTTTTACTGCTTCCCGGCCTATTCGTTGCCGATTCCGGCGATTGATATGGTGTCGCTACTGCGCGAGCAGGGCATCGCGGTGCGGCCTGGCAGTGAATTTGGCGCGGCGGGCGAAGGGCATTTGCGCCTCTCTTACGCTGCCAGCAGTGAAGCCATTACTGAAGGTGTGCGCCGTTTGAAGCGCGGCCTGGCCAGTTTCAAGTAACATCAGCACGTTTAAGGAAGCACACCCACAATGACGGGAAAACCGATGCGCAGTGATACCGAAAGAAACCGCAAGAACCTGATTCAGGCAGCTGCCCGCTTGTTCGAGCGCTCCGAAACCCCGATAAGCATGACGGAAATTGCCGCGGAAGCGGGCGTCTCCGTGGCCACCGCCTATCGTCAGTTTACGTCGGTAGAAGAGGTGCTGAATGCGTATCGTCAGGACGTGGGGCAACTGCTGCTGGATTACAGTCTCGAGCAACGCTGCAGCGGCTTACTGAAGCTGGAGAAAGTCAGCCGTTACTGGATCAAACTGGTGCGCGAGCGCGGCGCGGCGATGGTGCCAATGCGTAACCGTCGCGGCTATCTGGAACGTTTATGGGAAGGCGCGGAGTACCTGTTAGTGCAGGCCGACGCGCTGCGCCCGGCGTTACGTGAAGCGATGGAGGAGATGGCGCTACCGGACATCGGCGATAAGGCGGTGTTCTTGTGGAATATCCTGTTCGATCCGCGCGAAATCTTTGATCTGCTCGACACGGTAGGACTGACGGAAAAACAGGTCGGCACGCAGCTGATGTCGGTTCTGGTCGGCGGTTTACGCGGCTTCGCCACCGCGAATGAATTCACCGCCGAAGCCAGCCGCAGTAAATAGTCTGTGTGCCAGGTCGCCATAAATGGCGACCCTACAAAGGATTGGCGCGTTTTTCGTAGGGTGCGCATTCATGCGCACCTTCATACATATGCAAACTAATGCTTAACTGAGCGGCATTACGCCATAAATGGCGACCCTACAAAATCCGCTATTTACGGCATTGACTGGCATTACAGCTTCGCGGTTAACGCACGCAGCGGCGTGCGCAGCACCTCATGTAGCGCGCGGATCGCTGGAGAGAACTGTTTGCGATGCGGGCAGATAAGGTGCAGCGGCGTGCTTTCGCCCGGCATCTCTGGCATTACGCGCTCCAGCCTGCCGGCCAGCACATCGTCACACACATCAATCCACGATTTATAGGCGATGCCCATGCCGGCGATGGCCCAGCGGCGCGCCACTTCGGCGTCATCACACAGCATGCGGCTTTTCACCGTGATCTGGCGGCGCATGCCATCCTGCGGAAAGGTCCATTTGTCGTAAACATGGCCGCCCATAATAAACAGCAGGCCATGATGCTGCTGGGCGATCTCCTCCAGCTTTTGCGGGCGACCGTGACGATCAAGGTAATCCGGCGATGCCACCATCACGCGGCGATTGTCCTCCGCCAGCGGCAACGCCACGTAGCTGCTGTCTTCCAGCTTGCCGTAACGAATGGCGATATCCACCGGATCGCGGAATACATCGCTGATCTGATCGGAAAAGGAGAGCCGCACCGCCAGCGCCGGATGCGCGCGGCAAAAGTCGGTGATCAGCGGCAGCAAGATATTGCGACCAATATCCGACGGCAGCGCGATTTTTAGCTCGCCGCTCAGCGCATCTTCATCGCTCTGCAAGCTGTCGGCACCGGCATGCATCAGCGTCAGCATCTCCTGCGCATAGGGCAGATACTTTTCTCCTTCGGCGGTTAAGCGCAGGCTGCGGGTGGAACGAGCAAACAAGCGGCGATCCAATTCCCGCTCCAGCCGCTGAATCGCCGCGCTGACCTGTCCAGGCAGCAAATTCACCTCGCGCGCCGCGCGTGAAAAGCTGCCGAGTGCGGCGGAACGCACAAACAGGGTGACATCTTCCAGTCGGATCATCTTCTTATTCATCGTGGTAGTCGGCAGGGATTTTCACTCTAAGAGTGAAAGTGTTCACCTGCAACTGGCATTTTTCATTGCGCTGCGGACCGCTATGCTGAGTTCACTTCACCAAACCTGCTGATGAATAAGGATCTGCCTGATGAAAGCCATTGTTTATAGCCAAAACGGTTTACCGATTTCCGATGAAAATGCGTTGTATGAGCTGGAGGTTGATAAGCCAACGCCGGGCGCGCGCGATCTGCTGGTAAAAATCCACGCCATTGCGGTGAATCCGGTGGACACCAAAGTGCGCGCCGGTGCGCCAACCGATAAGCCGCGCATTCTGGGTTGGGATGCGGTGGGCGTGGTGGAAGCGGTGGGCGCAGACGTCACGCTGTTCCAGCCGGGCGACGAGGTGTTTTACGCCGGTGATATTACGCGCGCCGGCAGCTATGCCGAATATGGGCTGGTGGATGAACGCATCGCCGGGCACAAACCGCGTTCGCTGAACGACGCCGATGCCGCCGCGCTGCCGCTGACCTCGCTGACCGCGTGGGAACTGCTGTTTGATCGTCTTGAGGTACAAGCCGATGACAACGCCGCGCTGCTGATTATTGGCGCAGGCGGCGGCGTCGGTTCCATGCTGACGCAGCTCGCCAGCAAGCTAACCAAGCTGACGGTGATCGGCACCGCATCGCGCCCGGAAACGGCGGATTGGGTGCGTTCGCTGGGCGCGCATCATGTGATTGATCATTCTCAACCGTTGGGTGAACAGCTGGCGGCGATTGGGCATAAAGAGGTGCGCTATGTCGCCTCATTGACGCATACCGACAGCTATTACGATCAGCTGATTGATGCGCTCGCGCCGCAGGGCAAGCTGGCGTTGATCGACGATCCCGAGACGCTGGATGCGGTGCCGCTGAAGCGCAAAGCGATTTCACTGCACTGGGAATTGATGTTCACCCGTTCGCTGTTCCATACCGCCGATATGCAGCGCCAGCATGAGATCCTGCAGCGCGTGAGCCAGTTGATTGATGACCAAACGCTGCAAACCACCGCCGGCGAACATCACGGCGTCATCAATGCTGCCAATTTGCGCAAAGCGCATGCGCTGATAGAGAGCGGTCGCGCACGCGGTAAGATTGTGTTGAGCGGGTTTTAACCAAATTAGCGCAATAAATGATGCAAACCACGCGCAATAAATTGCGCCGCTACGGATATCCGCACGCTTCTGTAGCGGCGCGATTTATCGCGCTAAAACGAATAAGGAATATGCCATGACACTCAATGATGCCGTCGCCCGTCGTCACACCGTCAAAGCGTTTGAAGGCGGTAAAAGTCTGCCGCAGGATGAAATCGAAACCCTGCTGAACGTGCTGCGCAACAGTCCGTCATCGGTGAACTCCCAGCCGTGGCATTTTGTGGTGGCGTCTACCGCCGCCGGTCGCGAGCAGATGGCAAAATCCACCGAAGGCGCGTTCGTCTACAACAACCCGAAAGTGCTGAACGCGTCGCACGTTATCGCGCTGTGTATGCGTACCGATCTCGACGAAGCGCACTTACAGAACGTGCTGGCGCAGGAAGAGGAAGATGGTCGTTTCGCCAAACCAGAAGGCAAAGCGGGGCAGGATAAAAGCCGTCGCAGCTACGTGGATATGCATCGTTACGAGCAGCGCGATGTGCCGCAGTGGATGGAAAAACAGGTTTACCTGGCGCTGGGTGGATTGCTGCTAGGCGCGGCGATGTTAGGCATTGACGCCACGCCGATGGAAGGTTTTGACCCGCGCGCGCTGGATCAGGCGCTGGGCCTGCGCGAGAAGGGCTTTACCAGCGTGGTGCTGGTGTCGCTGGGTTATCGCAGCGACGCGGATTTCAACGCCGGACTGCCGAAATCACGTTTGCCGCGTGACGAGATTTTTACCTTTATTTAAATATTTCGCGCAATAAATTGCGCCGCTACGGATGCGCGCACGTTTCTGTAGCGGCGCGATTTATCGCGCAAGATCAATACGGAAACCGCAAGGTAAAACGGTTAACGCCGTGCTCGCTGTGCACCTCACAACTTCCCTGATGCAGCCGCATAATGCTGCGCACAATCGACAATCCTAAACCGCTGCTGCCCTGATGACGTGACGCATCGGCGCGCCAGAAGCGATCAAAGATCCGTGCCTGCTGTTCGGCACTTAGCGCCGGACCCTGATTCTCCACCATCAAAGTGCTGCCCTGATTGAAAATGCGTACGGTGGAATCTCGATCGCCGTAGCGCAAAGCGTTCGCCATCAGATTGGCCAGTGCGCGTTGCAGCAGTTGCGGATCGGCGCGCAGTTCGCCGTGCAGCGCCATCTCCAGCCGCATCGACTGCTCTTCCGCCATGCCGTCAAAGTAGTCCTGCAACTTTTCGCCGAGTAGCGCCAGATCGATGTCCTGCAAATCCATTACCTGGCTGGCATCTTCCGCTTTGGCAAGAAACAGCATGTTGTCGATCATCTTCGCCAGCCGTTCCAGCTCCTCGTAATTGGAGCCGAGCAGCGCCTGATAATCGCCAACGCTGCGTGTCTGACTCAGCGCCACTTCGGTTTGGCCGATCAACGTACTAATCGGCGTGCGCAGATCGTGCGCCATATCGGCAGAAACCTGGCTCAACTGCTGATAACCCCGTTCAAGGCGACTCAGCATCTGATTAAACGCCGCCACCAGCGGCTGCAATTCCGCCGCTGCCTGTTCAGGCATGCGCTGCGACAAATGGCGCACGTCAATTGCATCCGCCTGCGCCGCCAAACGACGCAGCGGGGTTAAAGCGCGCCGCACCAGCCAGATGCTGATTGCCGCCACCAGCAAAGCCGCCAGCGCGGTGGCGAGGATGATTTGATCGCGATAACTGTTGAGCGTTTGCGTGCGGTCGCTCATCAGGCGGCCGGTGATGATCTCAATCTGACCGTTGCCATCGCGTGTTGGTGCCAGCGCCGCAGCGGAGATAAACGGCGTGCCGTCATCGCTCAGCAGATGATGCACCGACGAAAGCGCAAGCGGTTGATCGGCGGCAACCGGCGTAATCGCAGGAATCGGGCGCTGGCCGGGATTGACCACAATCAGCGGCGGCTGGCCGGGGAAACGCAGCACCAGCAGCGACTCGGTGTTGCCGAGCATGTTGGCAAACAAGCGTGGCTTTTGTTGAATCAGCGTGATGGCGTCTTCATCGCGCAGCAGCGTGCGAATCTGATCGATACGCGTTAGCAGCGCCGCATCATCACGCACGCCAATTTGCGTGGCTAACGAGTGATAAAGTGTGAATCCGCTGAGGGAAAAAATCACGATGACGGCGAGGCCCAACCACAGTGAAAGGCGCGCGGCGAAGGAATGGGTTTTCATGATTCGGCTTCGCAGCGATAGCCCACGCCGTGCACGGTATGTATTAGCGGCTGGGCAAACGGGCCATCAATTTTCTGCCGCAGGCGTTTCACTGCCACATCCACCACGTTGGTGTCGCTGTCGAAATTCATATCCCACACGCGCGAGGCAATCACGGTGCGCGTCAGCACTTCGCCGGGATGCAGCAGGAATAAGTGCAGCAGGTTGAACTCTTTGTTGGTGAGATCAATGCGCTGACCGCCGCGCTCAACGCGACGTTTCAGGATATCCAGTTGCAGATCGGCCAGATGGAGAAGATCCGGCAACTTCTGCTGACCGCCGCGCCGCAGTTGGGTGCGCACCCGCGCCAGCAGTTCCGCGAACGAAAAGGGCTTGACCAGATAATCATCAGCGCCCAACTCCAGCCCTTTGATGCGATCCTCCAGCGTGCCTTTGGCGGTGAGGAAAATCACCGGCGTGTGGATCTGCTTATCCAGCGCCGCCATCACTTGCCAGCCGTCCATGCCGGGCATCATTACGTCGAGCAGAATCAAATCGTAATGATGCTCCTGCGCATAGAACAAGCCATCCTGACCGTTTTCCGCCACATCAACGATAAATCCCGCTTCGGTCAATCCTTTGCGCATGTAATCGCGCGCTTTGGCTTCATCTTCAATCACCAAAATTTTCATGCGCTTCTCCGCGGGATGGGGTTTCAGGGCTGTGCGTGTAACGCGGCTTGCTCGATCAACTTCGCGACGTCATCAGGATGCGATTGGTACACCGAATGGCTGGCGCCGGCAATCTCCACCGTGTGACTGTGCGCGCGTTTGGCGTACATGCGCTCCAAATCGGGACTGATGATTTTGTCAGCTTTCGCCACCATGTACCAGCTAGGCTTGGTCTTCCACGCCGGGTCAGGAATGTTGGCGGTGAACACGGCTGAGTTTGTAGGCATCTGCGCGTGCGCTTCAAAATCGGCCTGCGCCGCGGGTAAATCGGCAGCGAAATCGCTGTGATAATTTTCCGGCGCGATGGTCAGATAACCGTCGCTGGATTTAGCAAACGAATGCGCGCTGTTGGGGAATTTCTTGCCGTTGCTGGCTTCGGTTTCGCCGTTATCCAGCGCATGCGCCGCGATGTAAACCAGCCCAGCGACTTTGCTGTCGTTACCGGCTTCACTGATGATCGCGCCGCCGTAGCTGTGACCAACCAGAATCACCGGCCCATTTTGCTGATCGATAATGCGGCGCGTCGCCGTCACATCTTCCGGGAAGCCGGTGAGCGGCTCCTGAACCAGCGTCACTTTATAGCCGTCACGCGTCAAACGGTCATAAACCGGACGCCAGCCCGCACCGCCGACGAACGCGCCGTGCACCAGCACAATATTCTTAACCGGCTGCGCCTGAACCTGCGCCGCGCCGCCTGCGATAGCCAGCAACATGCCCGCTGCAAGGGTGAGTTTGTTCAATTTCATCGTAATGCTCCTGATTGCAAGGTAGGCCATCAGGATATGCAATCGGCTCTGACATCAGCGTGAGCGAGTTATGACAAAAGAATGACATCAGCCGAAACAGGCCTGTCGCTCCACCGCAACAGCGCAAAAATTTCGTGAACATCCTCTCAATTTGAATAGTTCCAGAGCGGCACTGCTTGCCAAAATCCGCTGTGCGTGTAATTTATTCTATAACTTCACAAATAATCGTGAAGAAGGAAAGTACATTACAACTTGTCACGAAGGATCCTTCCTCATGTCCGAATTAAAGTTTGCTACACGTTTGAACTCTTTCGCCTCCGGGGCGCATCTTTACTGGCCAGATCTGCAGGGAAAACCTTCTGTTTTACAGATGATTGCGCGTGCGGGAAAAGTGGCCGGATTAACGCATCTTGACCTCAATTATCCGCAGCACATCACCACCGACATCACAACCATGCGTCAGGCGATTGAAGATGCCGGTTTAGCAGTTAACGGCATGCAGATGCGTTGGGACGCGCCGCAGTTCAAAATCGGCGCTTTTACCAATCCAGATCCAAAGATTCGTCGCGAAGCGATTGAACTGACAAAACGCGGGATTGATGCCGGTCGCGAGTTTGGCTCCAGCCTGATGACCTTGTGGATGGGGCAGGACGGCTTCGATTACTGCTTCCAGGCCGACTATAAAAAGATGTGGGAAGACGCGGTGAGCGCGGTGCGCGAAGTGGCTGAATATGCGCCAGATATCGACGTCAGCATCGAGTACAAACCGAACGAACCGCGTGCTTACAGCATCTTCCCGAATGCCACCACCTGTTTGCTGGCGGTGGAAGAGGCCGGTTGCGCCAACCTCGGTATCACGCTGGACTTCGCGCACGTGCTGTTTGCCAACGAAATTCCGGCCTTCGCGGCGGCGATGGTGGCACGCCGTTCGCGTCTGCTGGGGCTGGATCTCAATGATGGCTGGGGCAAACGCGACGACGGTTTGATGGCTGGCTCAGTGAATCCGCGTGCCACGCTGGAATTCCTCTGGCAGATGCAACGCGATGGTTACCAGGGCGCGTACTACTTCGATACCTTCCCGGATGCCAGCGGTCTCGATCCGATCCGCGAAGCGGAAATCAATATCGCGACTGTGACCCGCCTGCTGAAATTGTGCGAGAAACTCAATAATAATCCGGCACTGGAAGAGGCGATCAGTCGTCAGGATGCGGTGGCATCGCAGCAAATCGTGAATGACATCATGCTTGCCCGTTAAACAAACCACCAACACCAACGGTCCGCTACAACTATAAAAAGGCTATCACCATGAAAAAGCTCTTACTCTCTGCCCTTACCTCCGCGTTGCTGTGCTCCAGCGTCTATGCGGCCACGTTGCCACCGCTGAAATCGGATTCCGAGCCCGATCGCACTGACTGGACGCAGCTGGAAAGCAAATACGGCGCGATGCCAAAAGTCGATGCCAAACTGAAAATTGGTGGCGTGTCGAAAACGCTGACCAATGAATACTGGCGTTCGCTGGGCGAAGGCTATCAAAACATCGCGAAAAAATATGGCTTCACCGTGGCGTATCAGGCGGCGGCGAATGAGGACGATCAGCTCGGTCAGTTGTCGATTGCTGAAACGCTGATCGCGCAGGGCTTTAACGGCTTGCTGGTCTCGCCGCAAACCGATATCAACCTCGAACCCGCGCTAGAAAGTGCCAGCAGTAAAGGCATTCCGGTAGTGAACGTTAACGATGCCGTGGTGCCTAGCGCGCAGTATTACGTGGGCAACGTGCAGAAAGATAACGGCGTACGCGTGGCGAAATGGTTTATTCAGCACCATCCGCAAGGCGGCAAAGTGGCGGTGATTGAAGGCCAGCCGGGCGTGTATGCTGCCGGCCAGCGCACCGCCGGATTCAAAGAAACCCTGCAAGCCAACGGCAAATTCAACATCGTGGCAAGCGTGCCGGCTAACTGGAGCCGCGAGCAGGCGTTCAACGCCGCCTCGACCATTCTTCAGCAGCATCCGGATCTGATCGGTTTCTACGCCAACAACGACACCATGGCGCTGGGCGTGGTGGAAGCGGTGAGTTCACAGAATAAGGCCAAACAAACCGCGGTATTTGGCACCGACGGCATTTCAGATGCGTATGCCTCAATCAAGCGCGGTGAATTGACCGGTACGGTGGACAGCTTCCCGGTGCTGACTGGCGAAGTGGCGACAGAAGTGATCCTGCGTTTGATCGCTGGTCAGAAACTGTCGCGCGTGGTGACCACGCCGCAGGCGCTGATTACCAAAGACAACGCTGAGGCGTTCTCGACCAAAGACAACAACAAACTGCGTCAGTTGCTGGCACAGCAGTAAAACAGGCGGAGAGCGTATGGAACAGTATCGCTTAATGATGCGCGGCATCACAAAAACCTACGGCAGCGCTGCGGCGCTGCAAGAGGTGGATTTTATGGTGCGGCCAGGTGAAGTACACGCGCTGATCGGGGAGAACGGGGCGGGCAAATCGACGCTGCTGAACATTCTTTCCGGTGTGCGTCCAGCCGACAGCGGCGAGATCCACGTCAACGGACAACAGGTGCAGATGAAGAATCCGTTGAGCGCACGCCATGCTGGCATCGCGATGATTCATCAGGAGTTACAGCATGTTCCAGAGCTCTCCGTAGCCCAGAATATGTTTCTGGGTCGTCCACTCACCACCCTGAATGGTTTATTTGTGGACAAGCGTGCGCAGTTAGCGCGGGCGGTGCACATTCTTAAGCAGCTCGATCCCAGTATCAATCCGGCTGAGCCGATTAAGAACCTCAAGGTGTCACAGCAGCAGATCGTCGAGATTGCGCGTGCGCTGCTGGATGAAGCCAAGATCATCGCTATGGATGAGCCAACGTCGAGCCTGACGCCGCGTGAATTTGAGCGCCTGGCCGAGCTGATCGCGGATTTGAAATCCACCGGTGTGTCGTTGATTTACGTGTCGCACAAGATGAACGAGATTTTCCAGGTGTGCGATCGCGCCACCATCATGCGCGATGGCCGCCAGGTCGGCGTGGTGAACATTTGCGACGAAACCGAAGAGAGCATCGTCGCCAAAATGGTCGGGCGCAAAATCGAGAAGCTGGAACATCACTCGTGGGCCACCGATCGTCAGGTGCTGCAGGTGGAAAATGTGGCGCGCGGCAACGAAATTAAACCGGCCAGTTTCACTGTCTGCGCCGGGGAAGTGCTTGGCATTGCCGGTTTGGTTGGCGCCGGTCGTACCGAACTGCTGAAGCTGATTGCCGGTATCGATAAGCGCAGCGCCGGGGAAGTGCGCGTCAACGGCAAAGCGGTGCGCAATCATAACGTCAGTGCCGCCATTCGCGCGGGCATCGGTTTGGTGCCGGAAGATCGTAAGAAAGAGGGCATCATCAAGGCGCGCGCAGTGAAAATGAACATGGCGTTGCCCTCGATGCGTAACTTCACGCTGGGTGGCGTGATTCGTAAAACCAAACTTAATCAGGTGGCGCAAGAGGTGATGTCGGATCTCAAACTGCGTCCGCTGAATATTGAAAAACCGATCGGCACGCTAAGCGGCGGTAATCAGCAGAAGGTGATTATCGGACGTTGGGTGGCGGCGGATGCAGAAGTATTTTTGTTTGATGAACCAACCCGGGGAATTGATATCGGTGCCAAATCAGAAATTTATAATCTGATTGAGAAACTGGCACAGCAAGGTAAAGCCATTGTGGTGGTCTCTTCGGAAATGACGGAGATATTAAGGGTGTCCGATCGCGTATTAGTCATGCGTGAAGGCAAAATTACCCGCGAGCTGCAGGGCGCAGAAATTACCGAAGAGAACATCGCTTATTACGCCATAAGTGCAATTAAAGAAGCCGTTTAACGCTTATTCTATCAAGGCTAAATTATGATGACGCAAAGTACCACTCAGTCCACGACTGCGCCGTCGGCGCTGCTCAAATTTAATCTGCGCGACGCGGGCACGTTAATCGGTCTGATTATTATCGTCGTAACTTTTTCATTCCTATCGCCGGTGTTTTTTACCGTGCCAAACTTGCTGAATATTTTGCAGCAGTCTTCGATCAACGCCTTAATTGCGTTGGGCATGACGCTGGTGATTATTTCAGGCGGCATCGACCTTTCAGTGGGTCCGACGGCGGCGCTGTCAGCGGTATTAGGCGCCACCATGATGGTAGCAGGCGTGCCGGTACCGGTGGCCATTATGGCAACATTAGGTATTGGCGCACTGTGTGGCGTATTTAGCGGCTCATTAATTGCCTACGCTGGATTACAGCCGTTTATTGTTACGCTCGGCGGATTATCGTTATTCCGCGCCATCGCGCTGATTTATACCGGCGGAAATCCGGTGTTTGGGATTCCTATGGAATTTCGCAGCATCATTAACAGTGCGGTATTTGGCGTGCCGACGCCGATTGTGATTGTGGCGGTTATTGCTCTGGTATTATGGGTCGTCATGAATAAAACCCCGCTGGGCGAATATATTCTGGCCGTCGGCGGTAACGAAGAGGCGGCGCGCGTGGCCGGTGTACCGGTAAAACGCACTAAAGTGACGGTGTATATTATTTCCGGAACGCTGGCGTCACTGGCTTCGTTAATTCTGATTGGTCGCTTAGGGGCCGCGGAACCTACCATCGGCAATTTGTGGGAACTGGATGCCATTGCCGCCGCAGCGATTGGTGGCGCATCACTGATGGGCGGTAAAGGCAGCATCGTGGGAACCCTGATTGGGGCGATTATTCTCGGCGCACTGCGTAATGGCTTGACTCTGCTAAATATTCAGGCTTTTTATCAATTGCTTGCTACAGGCCTAATCATTATCATAGCGATGTTGATTGACCGGGCGACAAGAGGCAGGTAATGAAGCAAGATCCGCGAGCCATTGGCGCTCAAATTCGCATGCGCTTACCGCAACTGACGCCGCTAGAAAGACGCGTAGCAGAAGCGATTATCGCCAGAACCGACATTAATGAACAAACATCACTGCAAGAGATCGCTGAGGAAAATGGTGTCTCTCAGGCGATGATTGTGAAAATTACCAAGAAGCTTAACTTTACCGGCTTTCGTAATTTTCGTACCGGACTGATTTATTATAATCAGTCGGAAGTGGCCGGTTTGCATGCGGAAATTGAGCCGGATGATTCGTCGGAACAATTGCTGGCGAAAGTTTTCAGAACCTCGATTCAGGCGATAGAAGAAACCTTATCGATTCTGGATATTTCGCAATTTAACCGCGCGGCAGATATTTTATTTAAAGCACGTCATATTGATCTTTACGCGGTAGGTGGCTCCGCCACGGTAGCACGCGATTTATCGCATAAGCTGCTAAAGATTGGTATTAAATCGACGGCCTATGATGATGCCCATATTATGCTGATGTCGGCAGCGGTATTGTCTGATAATGATGTTGTGATCGCCATCAGTCATTCCGGTGCCACGCGCGCGGTAAACGATCCTATAAAGCTGGCGGCACGTAACGGCGCAAAAATAATTGCCATTACGAATTATGCCGAGTCGCCTATTGCGCGCATTGCGCATGTGGTTCTTACATCAACTTCTCAGGGATCGCATCTGCTTGGCGAAAATGCCGCGTCGCGTATCGCGCAGTTAAATATTCTCGATGCGTTATTTGTGGCGATCGCCAAAAAAGATCTTAAGCTGGCAGAAACTAATCTGATGAAAACCCAGCGTGCGGTTCAGGACCTGCGAGACTTTTAGCCATGAACAAAATTATTGTTGCCGGCAGTTTGCACTACGACATTATGCTGGCGGCTCATCATCGCCCGGAAAAAGGCGAAACGGTGATGGGGAGCGGCTGCAGTTATAAATTTGGCGGTAAAGGCGGCAATCAGGCCGTTGCCGCAGCGCGAGCCGGCGCACCAGTAAGTTTTATCGGCGCGGTGGGCGATGATGCGCAGGGCACTTTCTTACTCGATGCGCTGCGTGACGCGGGCGTTGATACGCAGGCGGTGACGATTTTAACCGGCGTGCCGTCTGGTATGAGCGTGGCGATCAGCGATGCAGAAGGGGATTACGGCGCGGTGGTGGTGTCGAATGCCAATCTGCATATTGACGCTGCGGCAACAAACGATGCGCTGTGGCGCGATGCGGGATTGCTGGTGCTGCAAAATGAAGTGCCGCCGGGCGTCAATCTGCAACTGGCGCAGCAGGCCAAACAGCGCGGCATTGCGGTGTGTATCAATGCCGCACCGGCGCGCCATATCGAACCGGAACTGGCCGCTTGCGTGCAACTGCTGATCGTCAACGCCGTTGAAGCGCGCGATATGTGTCAGATTGCGGTCACCGATCTGGCTTCGGCTTGCGAAGCAGCGCAGGTGCTGGCGCAGCGTTTCCCGCAGGTGATTGTCACCGCAGGCGAGCACGGACTGGCATTCTGTGAAACGGGCGGCACGGCAAGTTACATCGCCGCCATTCCAGTGAAACTGGTGAGTACGCACGGTGCCGGTGATTGTTTCGTCGGTGTGCTGAGCCAGTCGCTGCTGGCGGGCCTCAGTTTGGTGGATGCGGCTGAGAAAGCCAATCATGCTGCCGCCGAGCATGTATCACGTCCGTTATCGGCTTAACCGCTATCTCCGGCATTAAGTTTCTCTTACTGCCGGAGATAAAATCGCTTAACTCCTTCTGTTTAATAAGAATATCCTCTGCACTAAATCCACTTTTTTAGTGGTGGCAATGTGTCCACCATGTTATTAACTCTGCATGTCGTTGTGAATTTATCTGCCTGCCGGAGTTAATAATGAAGAAAAGTTTGTCCTTCGCGTTACTGCTTTCACTCACCGCGTTCAGCCATGCGGCGCTTGCCCAGCAAACCTTGCGTTTCGGCGTCGATCCGACGTTTCCGCCGTTTGAATCCAAAGCCAGTGACGGTTCGCTGCAAGGCTTTGATATCGATCTCGGCAACGCGATTTGCGCCCAGGCCAAAGTGAAGTGCCAATGGGTGCAGATCGGTTTTGATGGCAGCATTCCGGCGCTGCAGGCGAGAAAATTTGATGCGATTCTTTCGGCGATGTCGATGACGGAGAAACGCCGCGAGCAGGTGGCCTTCAGCGACATGCTTTATGTCACTCCGAGCGCGTTGCTCACACCGGCAAAAAGCCCACTGTCGGGCGACATTGCTGCGCTGCGCGGCAAAAGAATCGGCGTCGCGCAGGGCACCATTCAGGAAACCTACGCGAAAGCGCAGTGGGCAACCAAGGGAGTGAGTGTGGTTTCTTACCCCAATCAAATGGAGATCTATCCGGATTTAGTGGCGGGACGGCTCGACGCCAGCCTGGCGAATGCGGTTTCGGCAGAACAAGGTTTTCTTAACACGCCAGCCGGCAAAGACTATGTCATTAGCGCCACGCTGGTGGATAAAGAGGTGTTAGGCAATGGCGTTGGCATTGGATTGCGTAAAGATGATGCGGCCAATCTGAAGTTGATCAACACCGCGCTGGCCGAACTGCACAGCAACGGCACTTACGATCAGCTGGCGAAGAAGTACTTCAAATTTAAGGTCTATCCGTAAAAGTCATATGCACGTAGGGTCGCCATTTATGGCGTAATGCTCGTCAGTTAAGAGATAAAAACACAAATTACTGCGCGCACAAATCGTAGCGGCGCAATTCATTGCGCGATAAATCACGCCGCTACGAAATGTGCCGTGATGTGATGCGGTGCTTAACTGATCGGCATTACGCCATTTATGGCGACCTTGCCCATCAACCGTCCCCACACTTACTCAAAAATCATGACAAACTTACCTCACTACCCAACTCAACGCGCCCGCTTTCTCGCCGCCGTTAAACGGCAAAACGGCGCATTAACTTCCTACGCGCATCCGTTACCCGGCCCGCAGGGCGAGGAGCTTTTTACCGATGTGGCGGTAATCGGCGATGCCAACGCATCACGGCTGATGCTGGTGATCTCCGGCACGCACGGCGTGGAAGGCTATTACGGCTCCGATTGCCAGATCGCCTGGCTGGACACCTTCAATCTCACGGCGCTGCCCGCGGATACCGCCATCGTGATGCTGCATCTGCTTAATCCGTGGGGCGCGGCGCATTTACGCCGCGTCAATGAAGACAACATCGACCTCAATCGTAACTTCATCGATTTTTCCCAGCCCGCGCCCGCCAATCCTGCTTACGCCGCGTGGCATGGCATTTATCACGGCGACCGCGCCAGCGCCGATAAGCTGTTAGTTGACGCGCTGAACAGCGCCGGTTGGCCGGCGATAAAACGCGTGGTGGAAGCGGGGCAATATGGCGCGGCGGACGGTTTCTTCTTCGGCGGCCAACAGCCAAGCTGGTCGTATCGCACGCTGCAAACCATCATCGACAATCACTTGTCGCAGGCCAAAACCATCATCAGCTTCGATCTGCATACCGGCGCGGGCGCGTGGGGACATCCGATGCTGCTGTCGATTGCCGAGCAGCGTTTTGCCGCGCATGACTGGGGCAAGGAGATTTATGCAGAATGGTTAACGCTGCTGTTCACCGGCGCGGGACGCGACAGCGAAACCGGCGTAACCGCGACGGCCACCGGCTATGTGTCGCAATTCCTGCTGACATCGCTATCAAACACACAGATTTTGCCGCTGGTGGTGGAGTGCGGCACCTATCCCGGCGAGGAGATGCATCGCCGCGTGCGCGACGATCACTGGCTGCATCTGCAAGGCGATCCAGCCAGTGAAAGCGGGCAGGCGATAAAGCAGGAACTGGTGGAAGGATTCTGGCCCGCCGACGCTGACTGGCGCGCGCTGGTGGCTTTTCGCACCCAGCAGATTTTTGTGCGCGGCTGGCGGGCGTTGATCGATTTATAAGCGTCCGTAAAAGGTCATGCGCGCGGTTTCGGACAGCGCAATGCCCGGCTCGGTGTTATACGCCAGCACCGCCAGCATGCGGGTGATTTCGCCTTCAGTTGGCGTAACGCGATGCAGCGAATTGCGGCCACGGAACAGCACCAAATCCCCGGCATCAATCGCCAGCGCTTCCACCGGCTGGCGCTGATCCAGCACCGCCGCTACGCCGTCGAAATTCATCTCGCCGGCATCTGCATCGCGCAGATCCTTCACATACTGGAACACGGCACCGGCGCGCGGTTTTTGCACCAGCAGCGTGATGGCGAACGACGAGTTATCAAAGTGCCAGCCAAGTTCCTGACCGTCGGGCGCGTAGTGCAGATTGATCGACGAGAGCGGATCGGCATACGGATAGAGCGCCTCTTCACCCAACACATCGCACAGGAAGCTTTTAAACAGTTCATCGTTGTAGAGCTGACGCAGCGGCGAATCGGCGGCAATCACATCATCGGTGATGCAGCCTTTGGTGCTGATGACATCGCGATTACGCGGATGATCGGCGCTTAAAGCCTCATCTTTTTTCATCAGATACACGTTGTGCTTGCTGGCGGTGTGATACGCCAGATGGCGCTGCGCATCACCTTCGGCAATGATGGCCTGCAGCGCAGCAGGTTGCAGGAACTGACGCAAAACCAATGCGCCGTGCTGATTAAGTTGCTCACGGCAGGTGCGACGCCAGTCGGCGTCGGCCAGCGGATGCAGATCGAAACGAATCAAGGCAGACATAGTTTTACTTCTCATGTGTTACAGGTGTGTAAAGACTGTAACTCGCTGATATGTTAATACGTAACGATAAAAATTTAACACCTTGCTAAGGAAACCTTAATGCCCGCGCCATCACCGCGTTTGCCGAAAATAAGCGTCATCCAATCGTTCAAAGTGGCGGCGGAACTGGGCAGTCTGGCGAAAGCGGCTGCGCAGCTGGCGTTAACGCCCGCCGCTGTGAGCCAGCAAATTCGCCAGCTGGAAGAGCAGTTGGGCAGCACGCTGTTTGTGCGCACGCAAAGCGGCGTGATGCTGACGGAGATGGGCAAAGAGTATCTGCGTTATGTCACCGAGGCGTTCGACATTCTGCACCTCGGCCAGCAAAACCTGCGCCATGCGGCGTCGGTGCCGCGATTAACCCTCTATTCGCTGCCAGCACTGGCCTCAAAATGGCTGCTGCCGAATATTGCGCAGTGGCGAGCGCATTGTCCGGAGATCGATTTATCGTTGCACGGCACCCATACGCAGGTGGATTTCAACGCCACGCCTGCCGATTTTGTTATCTGCTTCGGCGAAGATCGCTATCCTCAGCTGGATAAGCAGTTGCTGTTTCTCGATGAGGTGCTGCCGGTGGCGAGCCCGGCGCAGCTGCAACGTTTTGCCGGTCAGGATGTGTTGCAGCATGCGCCGCTGATTCACCTCGACTGGGGCAACGAAGGGCGTTTCTTACCTGACTGGCGCAGCTGGTTTCAGGCGAAGGGCATTGACGATGCGCCGCCGCAGCCGTCGTTCAGCTTCAATCTCACCTCGCTGGCGATTGATGCCGCCGTGGCAGGCGCGGGCTTGCTGCTCGGTCAGCGGCGATTAATTGCCAACGAACTGGCGCGCGGCGATCTGGTGGTTGTCGATCCGCTTAGCTTGCCGCTCAGCAAACCTTATTTCCTCGCCTGGCCGCAGCGTTCGCTCAGCCAGCCAGGCAGCGCTGCGCTAATCCACTGGCTGTCGCAGCTGGCGGGTTTACGCACCAACTCGTAGGGCTGATGAATCCCC
>NZ_JACAPA010000053.1:0-81986 GCF_013385945.1 Pantoea sp. B9002 | reverse complement strand
CTGACAAGGGTTAATTGCAAATAAATTACTGTTCGACCTAAATTTCGCCACAACGCTGTATTTCACAACGATTTGCCTGGTAACTGCGCAAAATCCTGGGCAAAAAGCGCCACTTTATTCCAATCAGTGTATTCAACTTCTTTCGATGTATCGGTTTCCCCGCCGGTCATACGCATAATGAATTGAATCATGACGCGATCAAACCAGCGATAACGCGGATAACGCAACGCCCCGGCGAAAACCGCACAGCAATCGGGTTGCCACGGTGACTGTTCCAGGAACTTGCGCGTGTACGCATTGGTCTCTGGCGTACACTTATCTGCTTTGCGCGCCGTCAGGTTGACACTAAAGAAGCCGCTCACCCGCTGCAGCAGTTGTGCTTTGTGCTGGGTGACAAATTTCAGCAACGCCGGATTGAAATGGCCATAGCGGATCGAAGCACCAATCAGCACGCGATCGTACTGCAACCAATCAATCTGCTGCGCCTCCAGTAAATCGATCACATCGCATAGCTGATGCGGCACTAACGTCTGCGCAATGCGCGCGGCAATGTCACGGGTTTGTCCATCGCGGCTGGAATACAGAATCAACGCTTTCATTACTCAATCCTATTTTATTATTCGCGCCAGAAGGTCGGCGTGAACAGCACCAGCAGCGTGAACACTTCAAGGCGTCCAAACAGCATGGTCAAAATCAAAATCCACTTCGCGACATCATTCATTGAAGTGAAGTTGTCTGCCACCACACCCAAACCGGGCCCGAGGTTATTCAGGGTCGCGGCCACGGCAGCAAAAGCAGAGAAGTCATCCACGCCGGTGGCGATGATCGCCAACATGCTGAGCAGGAACACCAGCGCATAAGCTGAGAAAAAACCCCATACCGCTTCGAGGATACGTTCCGGCAGCGCGCGGTTACCCAGCTTGATGGTGTAAACCGCGTTCGGGTGCACCAATCGCTTCAGCTCACGCGAACCCTGCTTGAACAGCAGAAGAATGCGGATCACCTTCAAACCGCCGCCGGTTGAACCCGCCATGCCGCCAATAAAGGCTGAGCACAGCAACAGCACCGGCAGGAACAGCGGCCAGCGCGCAATGCTGTCGGTAGTAAAACCGGCCGTGGTCGCCATTGATACCACCTGGAAAAACGCCTGATTCAGCGTTTGCCAGCCGCTGGCGTATACATTGTGGAACCACAACACTATGGTACAGATCAGCACTAAGGTCAGTTGTACGCCAATAAACATGCGGAATTCGGGATCGCGCCAGTACACTTTCAGGTTGCGACCACTTAATAAAGAGAAGTGCAGGCCGTAGTTACAGCCCGAGATCAGCAGAAATACCGCGACGATGGTGTTGATGGTTGGGCTATTAAAGTAGCCGATGCTGGCATCATGGGTTGAGAACCCGCCAATCGCGATTGTCGAGAAGCTATGGCCGATAGCATCAAACATCGGCATGCCTGCCAGCCACAGCGCCAGCGCGCACGCCACGGTGAGCAACACGTAGATCAGCCACAGTGTTTTAGCTGTTTCCGCAATACGCGGGCGCATCTTATTATCTTTCAGCGGCCCCGGCATTTCAGCGCGATAGAGCTGCATCCCGCCCACGCCCAGAATGGGCAGAATCGCCACCGCCAGCACAATGATCCCCATCCCGCCGAGCCACTGCAGCATCTGACGATAGAACAGAATCGCTTTCGGCAGCGTATCCAGTCCCACCAGCGTAGTAGCGCCGGTGGTAGTGAGGCCAGAGAAGGATTCAAAGAACGCATCGGTGATTGAAAGATGCGGCTGTTCGGCGAAGATAAACGGCATCGCACCGACGCTGCCCAGCACGGTCCAGAAAAGCACCACGATGAGGAAGCCTTCGCGCGGCTTGAGTTCGGTTTTCTGCTTGCGGTTTGGCCACCACAGCAGCGAACCGATAACGATCGCCATCATAAAGGTCTGACTGAACGCGCGCCCGGCACCATCACGGTAAATCAAAGCGACGAGGCCCGGTAAAATCATGGTCACCGAGAAAAGAATCACCAGCAGGCCCACGATGCGGGTAATGGCGCGAAAATGCATTCAGCCGTTTCCTTTAAACAGAAGCTTTTAGTTTGTCAGCGGGATGAGCGTCAGCGCGCCCCGGCTGTAATCAGAGAGGTTTTGGCGAAAGCCATCAATCTGCGCATGCGGCAACGCTAAACGCAGCGCAATACGATCCTGATAATGGCTCTCTTCTATAATGCCGTCAAAACGTTGCAGCAGGCGCTCGATGTCGCTGAGTTGGGCGTAATCGCAGTGCAGAGTAAAAGATTCCATCGGCACTTTACGCTGACGCGCCAGTTGCTTCAGCCCTTGCTGCACGCCGCCGCCATAAGCTTTTACCAGTCCGCCGGTGCCAAGCATGATGCCGCCATAATAACGCACCACCACCGCAGTGATCTCACCGACGCCGCTGCCCATCAGCTGGGCCAGCATCGGTTTGCCTGCGGTGCCAGAAGGTTCGCCATCATCGGAAAAACCCAACTGCTGCGAATCATCCGGCGCACCCGCCACCCACGCCCAGCAGTGATGCCGCGCGGTGGGATGTTCCTGCTTCACCTGCTGCACAAACACGCGCGCCGCTTCCACGCCGGCCGTGTGCGCCAGCAAGGTGATGAAGCGGCTTTTCTTGATGGTTTCCTCGCTGAGACTCACGGCCTCAGCGGGAATGTCGTAAGCATCCATCAGGCAAGGTGCAGATCGCGCGTCATGTTTTCAATGCGATTAGCGTGAACCACCACGTTATCCTCGATACGAATACCGCCGTACGGTTTCAGTGCATCGATTGCCGCCCAGTCAAAGTATTGGCTGAACTTACCGCCGCGCAGCTTCGCCAGCAGCGAATCGATAATATAGAAGCCCGGTTCGATAGTCAGCACCATGCCTGGTTCCAGCACGCGCGTACATCGCAGATACGGATACTGCGACGGTGCCGCCAGATGCGTGCCGTTGTCATCCTGCATAAAGCCAGCCACATCGTGCACCTGCAGGCCGAGCGGATGTCCGAGGCCGTGCGGCATAAACGGTCCGGTTAAATCTTCCGCCACCAGCGTCTCTTCAGTCAGGCCTTTCACCAGCTCGAACTTCAGCAGCAGACGCGCAATACGCTGATGCATCTGCAGATGATAATCGGTATAGCGCACGCCGGCTTTCAAGGTGGCGATTAGCGCCAGCTCTTCCTTGTTCATCGCCGCAACCATTTCGGCATAGCGCGATTTGCTCTGCGCCGCGTAGCTGCGCGTCAGGTCAGCGGCGTAACCGAGATACTCTGCACCGGCGTCAATCAGGAAGCTGTGACGTTTGGCCGGCGGCTGATGATCCAGTTTGGTGTAGTGCAGCACCGCGGCATGTTCATTGAGCGCGATGATGTTGCCATAAGGCACATCGGTATCGCGATGGCCGGTTGCGGTCAGATAGGCGATATTGATATCGAACTCGCTCATGCCAGAGAAGAACGCCTCTTTGGCAGCGCGATGGCCCGCCACCGCCAGCTTCTGCGCTTCACGCATGCACGCCAGTTCATACTCGGTTTTGATACTGCGATGATAATGCAGGAAATCGATCACGCCTTTCGGGTTCACCTGCTCGCTGTTAATGCCGAGCTGGGAAGCGCGTGACGGCACCGGACCGATATAGGCCACGTTCTCGCGCTGTGCAGGCAACAGCTGCGCGATCTCATCGGCACTCTTCAGGCCAATCACATCCACATCGTTGGTCCAGAAGCTGTTTGGCAGCGGCTCAACGTTGTGCCAGTAATCAACCGGCGAATAGAACCACAGCTTGGGTTTATTCACGCCATCAATCCATAACCAGCAGTTTGGCACCTGCGTCACCGGCACCCACGCTTTGAACTGGGGATTCACCTTAAACGGATAGTCGTGATCGTCGAGAAAAACGGTCAGCAGCTCGCCGGAATGAATCAGCATGGCATCAAGCTTAAAGCGAGCCAGCACCTGCTGCGCTCGCTGCTGCAGCGTATTGATGTGCGCGTGATACAGGGTTTTCAGTGAATCCATGGACTTGTCTCCGATGTCGCGAAAGTGGCCGCAGTGTAGCACAGCCGTGTTAGCGATGCCGTGCTGCGCGCGCTGTGATCGTTGTATCAAATAATCAAACTCTCGTTTGCAAATAATTAACATCACACTCACACTCCAACTCATCTGGTATGACCAGATCAACTTTCGCGGTTTCAGGAGACGGACATGCTCTACCAAGGCGATACCCTTTCAGTTCACTGGCTTGACGACGGCATCGCCGAGCTGGTTTTCGATGCGCCCGGTTCGGTGAACAAACTCGATACCAAAACCGTTGCCTCATTGGGCGAGGCATTAAGCGTATTGGAACAGCAACCCGCGCTGCGCGGCCTGTTGCTCACGTCGGCCAAACCGGCATTTATCGTCGGTGCCGACATCACAGAATTCCTGTCGCTGTTTGATGCGCCACAAGAGAAGCTGAGCCAGTGGCTGGCATTTGCCAACAGCATCTTCAACCGTTTAGAGGATTTGCCGGTGCCGACCGTGACCGCCATCGACGGCTATGCGCTGGGTGGCGGCTGTGAATGCATACTGGCGACCGACTTCCGCATTGCCACGCCTACCGCACGCATCGGCCTGCCGGAAACCAAACTGGGCATCATGCCGGGCTTTGGCGGCAGCGTACGTTTGCCGCGCCTGCTTGGCGCCGATAGCGCGATGGAGATCATCGCCGCCGGTAAAGATGTTGATGGCAACAGCGCCCTGAAACTCGGTTTGGTGGATGCGGTGGTCAGCAGCGACACATTACGTGCCGCCGCGCTGACCGTATTGCAGGACGCCATCGTGCAGGGCAACTGGCAGGCTCGCCGCGCGCCGAAGCTGGCACCGCTGAAACTCAGCCCGATTGAAGCCGCCATGAGCTTCACCATCGCCAAAAGCATGGTGCTGCAAACCGCCGGCAAACACTATCCGGCACCCATTACCGCCGTGAAAACCATTGAAGCCGCCGCCAGCCTCGGACGTGATGATGCGCTGAAGCTGGAAACCGCCGCGTTTGTGCCGCTGGCGCAGAGCGACGTGGCGCGCGCGCTGGTCGGTATCTTCCTGAACGATCAGTACGTCAAAGGCCTGGCGAAAAAACACAGCAGTGCGGCCGGTGCGCCGCAGCAAGCCGCAGTATTGGGCGCAGGCATTATGGGCGGCGGCATTGCCTATCAATCGGCATGGAAAGGCGTGCCGGTGATGATGAAAGATATCAATCCGCAGGCGTTAACGCTGGGCATGACTGAAGCCAGCAAGCTGCTGAACAAACAGCTGGAGCGCGGTAAAATTGACGGCGCGAAACTGGCGAGCGTACTCACCACCATTCAGCCCACGTTGGATTACGCCGGATTTGAACGTACCGACGTGGTAGTAGAAGCGGTAGTTGAAAATCCGCAGATCAAAGCCAAAGTGTTGGCAGAGACCGAGCAGCATCTGCGCGAGGATGCCATTCTCGCCTCCAACACCTCAACCATTCCGATCAGCCAGCTGGCGCAAGCCCTGAAACGTCCGGAAAACTTCTGCGGCATGCACTTCTTCAATCCGGTACCGCGTATGCCGCTGGTTGAAGTGATTCGCGGTGAGAAAACTTCAGAAGCGACCCTCAGCAAAGTGGTGGCTTGGGCGAGCAAAATGGGCAAGACGCCGATTGTAGTGAATGACTGTCCCGGCTTCTTTGTGAATCGCGTGCTGTTCCCCTACTTCGCCGCCTTCAGCCTGCTGCTGCGCGACGGCGCGGATTTCCGTCAGGTCGATAAAGTGATGGAAAAACAGTTCGGCTGGCCGATGGGCCCAGCGTGGCTGCTGGATGTGGTCGGCATTGATACCGCGCATCACGCTCAGCACGTGATGGCGCAAGGCTTCCCGTCTCGCATGCAGAAAGATTATCGCGACGCGATCGACGTGCTGTTTGAAGCCAAACGTTACGGCCAGAAAAACGGTCAGGGCTTTTACCGCTGGGAGCAGGATAAAAAAGGCAAAGCGCAGAAGAGAGCCGATGCGGCTGTCGATGCGCTGCTGGAACCGATTTGCCAGCCGAAGCGCGTGTTCAGCGATGACGAGATCGCCAACCGCATGATGCTGCCGATGCTCAACGAAGTGGTGCGCTGCCTCGAAGAGAAGATCATCGCTTCACCGGCCGAAGCTGATATGGCGCTGGTGTACGGTTTAGGCTTCCCGCCGTTCCGTGGCGGCGCGTTCCGCTACATGGATACGCTGGGCAACAGCAACGTGGTCGATCAGGCCAAACGTTATACCGCGCTCGGCCCGCTGTACGCGCTGCCGGAGCTGCTGTTGCAAAAAGCCCATCAGCATCAGAGCTGGTATCCCGCGGTGCAACCGATTGACGAAGCGGCGCTGCAAAGTGCCTGAGGTAATGAAAATGGAAAAAGTGGTAATTGTTGATGCGGTTCGCACGCCGATGGGCCGCTCCAAAGGCGGCGCGTTTCGTCAGGTGCGGGCGGAAGATCTCTCGGCGCATTTGATGCGCGAGCTGCTGAGCCGCAACCCGGCAGTCGATCCCGCCACGCTGGACGACATTATCTGGGGCTGCGTGCAGCAGACGCTGGAGCAAGGCTTCAACATTGCACGTAACGCCGCGCTGCTGGCGGAGATCCCGCATCGCGTGCCTGCCAGCACCGTCAACCGCCTGTGCGGTTCCTCGATGCAGGCGCTGCACGACGCGGCGCGCGCGATTATGGTTGGCGATGCGCACAGCTGCCTGATTGGCGGCGTAGAACATATGGGCCACGTGCCGATGAGCCACGGCGTGGATTTCCATCCGGGCCTTGGTCGCACGGTGGCAAAAGCGGCGGGCATGATGGGGTTAACCGCCGAGATGCTGGCGCGCATGCATCACATCACGCGTGAGCAGCAGGATGCTTTTGCGCTGCGTTCGCACCAGCGCGCCTGGGCAGCAACCCAGCGCAGCGACTTCAAGCGTGAAATTGTGGCGACCTACGGCCACGACGCCGACGGCGTGTTGAAACGTTTTGAGAGCGACGAAGTGATTCGCGAAGAGACCAGCCTCGAAGGATTGGCTGCGCTGCGCCCGGCGTTCGATCCGGTCAACGGCACCGTGACCGCAGGCAGCTCATCCGCGCTCTCCGACGGCGCAGCCGCAATGTTGATCATGAGCGAAAGCCGCGCACGCGAACTCGGTCTGACACCGCGCGCGCGCATTCGCAGCATGGCGGTGGTGGGCTGCGATCCGTCGATTATGGGTTACGGTCCGGTTCCCGCCAGCAAGCTGGCGCTCAAGCGAGCGGGATTGAGCGTGCAGGATATCGACCTGTTTGAGTTCAACGAGGCTTTTGCCGCACAGGCGCTGCCGTGCATCAAAGACATGGGCTTGCTGGAACAGTTGGATGAGAAAGTAAATTTGAATGGGGGCGCGATTGCGCTCGGTCATCCGCTGGGATGTTCCGGCGCGCGTATCAGTACCACGCTGCTGAATCTGATGGAACGTCGCGATGCGCAATTTGGTCTGGCGACCATGTGCATTGGCTTAGGCCAGGGCATCGCCACGGTGTTCGAACGGGTTTAATACGTTAATGTTGCACGTGTTCCCGCCCTTTCGGGCGGGCTTTTTTGCGCAATAAATTGCGCCGCTACGAATCCCTGCACATTGTCGTAGCGACGCGATTTATCGCGTTCTATTGACCTTAAATAAACGCAAACGCATCGCCAAACATCTGCGCTTCCAGCGCACCGCGCTCGGCGCAGAAACGCTCACGCGCAATCTTCGCCATCTCAAAACGACCGGCAATATAGATATCGTGCTCGCTAAGCGACGCGAAATCCTGCATCACCGCCGTCAGCACCGTGCCGCTGCGTCCGGTCCAGTCATCCGCCGGTTGTTCAACCACCGGGATCACTTTCAGATTCGGATGCTTCACCGCCAGCGCATTCAGCTCATCCAGATCGTACAGATGCATCAACTCACGGCCGCCCCAGTAAATCGCGATCTCGCGATCGGGTTTCTGTGCCAGCGCGGTCAGCAGAATAGAACGCGCATAGGAGAAGCCGGTGCCGCCCGCGATCAAAATGATCGGACGCTCACTATCTTCACGCAGCCAGGCATCGCCGTGCGGCATATCAACCGTAATCTGGCGATCGTTCTTGATGCGGTCCATCACCGCCATCGCGTAGAGATTGAGATCCGACGCGCCGATGTGCAGCTCAATGATGTCCTTTTCCATTGGCGTAGAAGCCAGTGAAAACGGGCGCTTATCGCGCTCATCCATCACCACCATCAAATACTGTCCTGCGCGGAAGTTAAAATCCGCAGCCGGAATTAAACGAACGCGGTAAACCGTGTCCGTAATCGCTTCAACCGAAGTCACTTTGCAGCTTAACGTTGTCATGCGTTCCCTTTTTCTTCGGGTCTAATTGGTCTGCCGCCGTTAGCGCTGCGGCGGCTCGGCAAAGATAGCTAACTCATCCCAAATGGCGTCAATGCGCGCGGTCACCGCCGGATCTTTCACAATCGGCGTGCCCCACTCGCGCGTGGTTTCGCCCGGCCACTTATTGGTCGCATCAAGTCCCATCTTCGAGCCTAAGCCAGAAACCGGCGAGGCGAAGTCGAGATAATCGATAGGCGTGTTCTCAACCAGCACCGTATCGCGCGCCGGATCCATGCGCGTGGTGATCGCCCAAATCACATCATTCCAGTCGCGCGCGTTGACGTCGTCATCGCACACAATCACGAACTTGGTGTACATGAACTGACGCAGGAACGACCACACGCCGAACATCACGCGCTTGGCATGACCAGCGTACTGTTTCTTGATCGTCACTACCGCGAGGCGATAAGAGCAGCCTTCCGGCGGCAGATAGAAATCAACGATCTCCGGGAACTGCTTGATCAGAATCGGCACCAGCACTTCATTGAGCGCCACGCCCAGCACCGCCGGTTCATCCGGTGGACGTCCGGTGTAGGTTGAATGATAAATCGGGTTGCGACGTTGCGTTACGTGCGTCACGGTAAACACCGGGAAGCTGTCTACTTCATTGTAGTAGCCTGTGTGGTCGCCGTACGGACCTTCCGGCGCGACATCGCCCGGCTCGATGTAACCTTCCAGCACGATTTCTGCGCTGGCGGGCACTTCAAGCTCGTTAGAGATGCACTTCACCACTTCGGTTTTGTTGCCACGCAATAAACCGGCAAAGGCGTATTCCGACAGCGTATCCGGTACTGGCGTCACCGCGCCGAGGATGGTGGCAGGATCGGCGCCCAGCGCTACCGACACCGGGAAACGTTCGCCAGGATGCGCTTTACACCACTCCTGGAAATCCAGCGCGCCGCCGCGATGCGACAGCCAGCGCATAATCACGCGGTTCTTGCCGATCACCTGCTGGCGATAGATACCCAGATTTTGTCGCTCTTTATGCGGGCCGCGCGTGACGGTCAATCCCCACGTAATCAGCGGCGCAGCATCGCCCGGCCAGCATTTCATCACCGGAATGCGCGACAGATCGACTTCATCGCCGCTGAAAATCTCTTCCTGGCACGGCGCATTGCGCAGGCGCTTGGTCGGCATGTTCAGCACTTGCTTGAACTGCGGCATCTTATCGAACAGATCGCGGAAGCCTTTTGGCGGTTCCGGCTCTTTCAGGAACGCCAGCAGTTTGCCCACTTCGCGCAGCGCACTGACCTCTTCCTGGCCCATGCCCATCGCCACGCGTTTTGGTGTGCCAAACAGATTACACAGCACCGGCATGTCGTACCCTTTCGGGTTTTCGAACAGCAGCGCCGGGCCGCCGGCGCGCAGCGTGCGGTCGGCAATTTCAGTCATCTCTAACTCAGGATCGATCTCCTGAGTGATGCGCTTTAACTCGCCACGCTGTTCCAGCAATGCGAGGAAGTCTCGTAAATCCTGATATTTCATGCGGCTTTAGCTTTCCGGCCAGAGTGAAACGCCATTATAGGGGCGTTTCACGCTGACATGTTGAGGTTTTGCGTCAGGCAGGCTGACAGGAAAACGGCACCAGCGACTGAATCGCCAATACATCGTGATAAGCCGCAATCGGCTCGCCGTGACGGAACACTTTGAAGTCTTCACCGCGTGCGCTGTAGTAACGCAGGCGATTTTCGCTCACGTGCAGGAAGCTGGCTTCGCGCAGCGCAATCACCGATTCATGCGGATTAACGGCACAGAACTCGGCCAGTCGTTCGTCACGCGTTTCACCCATGTGGCCGCTCACATGCGCATCAAGATAATGCGGATTGATCTGCACCGGGAACAGGCCTAGCGCGGGCAACACTACGCTGCTGCGCACCGGCATATCATTGGTGGTGCGAATGGAAGGCGTTGCCACATTGCAACCGGCGCTCCAGCCGACGTACGGCACATCACGCTCGCGCACCGCGCGTTGGATAGCGACGATCAAGCCGTGCTCGTGCAGCATTTGATTGAGGAACCAGGTATTTCCGCCGCTCACCAGAATCAGCTCAGCTTGCTCAATCGCCGCAACGGGCGATGCGAACTCGTGCACGGTGCGCACGTCAATGCCTAACGACGCGGATAAATCCTGCGCGCGCTGCGCATGATCGCCACGAATAATCGCGTACGGCACCAGCACCGCCGAGGTGATGCCGCGCTGGGCGATCATCGCATGCAGCTGCGGGTGGGCGTAACCTAACAGCGGCGCATCGTCAGCCACTTTGCCGTTACTCAACAGGAACAGTTCCATCAGCCACTCCTTTTCAATCGAAAGATGGGGATGGAGTCTGATACAGATGGTCGCCAGCCGTCAATTTTCTTGCAAGAAAGCGTAAATAAGCCGCATCAATCGGATAAATCGTAGTGAAATTGTTTTCAGCGCCCGGTTTCCACCCGCCGATGCGCTATAACTCTGACAACTGATTTGATATTCTTAGCGTCCATTATTTGGGAGCGGTTATGGAATCCTGGTACTTACTCTATTGCAAACGTGGACAACTGTTGCGCGCGAAAGAGCATCTTGAGCGGCAAGAGGTGAATTGCCTCAGCCCAATGATCGCTCTGGAGAAGATTGTGCGCGGTAAACGCACCACCGTGAGTGAGCCGCTGTTTCCCAACTATCTGTTTATCGAATTCGATCCCGAAGCGATTCACACCACCACCATCAGCAGCACGCGCGGCGTCAGCCACTTCGTGCGCTTTGGCACCATGCCGGCCACCGTATCAAATGATGTGATCGAAGCGCTGCAAACCGACGCGCCACAGATCGTGCTCGATCCGGAAACCCCGCAGAGCGGTGATGAAGTGATCATCACCGATGGCACTTTCGAAGGGCTGCGCGCCATTTTTGCCGAGCCGGATGGTGAAACGCGTTCTGTTCTGCTGCTTAACATGCTGAACAAGCAGGTCATGCGCAGCGTGGATAACAAACAGTTCCGTAAACTCTAAGCGAGTTTAAACAGCTGACGCGCGTTGAGATTAACCTGCGCGCCCAGCGCTTCCGCCTCTTCGCCACGCCAGTTTGCCACCTGCTGCACAATATGCGGCAGGAAGCACGGCTCATTGCGGCGCGAAGTGGGACGCGGATGCATATCGCGCGGCAGTAAATACGGAGCGTCGGTTTCCAGTAACAGGCGCTCAGCCGGAATCAGCGGCAGCAATTCACGCAGTTCCATACCGCGACGCTCGTCGCACACCCAACCGGTAATGCCCACCGACAATCCCAGCGCCAGGCACGCTTGCAGCTCGTCACGCGTACCGGTAAAGCAGTGCACAACTGCACCAACCAGCTTCGGTAGCCACGGCTCAAGTACTGCGACAAAACGATCGTGCGCTTCACGACAATGCAAAAACACCGGCAGCTGCAGCTCAGCGGCCAATGCCAGCTGCGCATCGAAAGCGTATTCCTGCTGATCGTGGGCCGAAAGATTGCGATTGAAATCCAGGCCACATTCGCCAATTGCGACCACCTGCTCACTTTCCGCCAGGCGACGCAAGGTATTCGCGGTTTCCGCCGACCATTCACTGGCATGATGCGGATGGACGCCGGCGGTTGACCAGCAATAGCCCGCGTGCAATGCCGCCAACTGACGCGCCTGCTGACTCTCCAGCGCGTTGGTGCCGGTAATCAACAGGCCGGTGACGCCTGCTTCGCGCGCACGTTTTACCACCTGATCGCGATCTTTTGCGAATTGCGTGCTGGTCAGGTTTACACCGATATCAAACATGTCTTCTCCCCAATAAAAAACCGCCCAACGGGGCGGTTTAGATTCATCTTCCCGCGCGCTGCGGGATGCCCTGCATTAAGGACATCAGGATTCGGTGTTGTGTTCCTCATCCGAAGACTGACGTCCTTTACCCACATAGTAGCGGGAGAAGAATACGCCGACTTCAAACAGGCAGTACATCGGAATAGCGAGCAAAGTTTGCGAGAAAACATCCGGCGGTGTGAGCAACATCCCAACCACGAACGCGCCAACCAACATATATGGACGTTTTTTTCTCAGATCGTCCGGCGAGGTGATGCCGGTCCAGCACAGCAGCACAATCGCAATCGGCACCTCAAACGCCACGCCAAAGGCCATGAAAATCGTCATGACGAAGTCGAGGTAGTTGGTGATATCCGTTGCGATGGTCACGCCTTGCGGCGCGGTTTTGGCGAAGAAGCCAAACGCCAGCGGGAACACGATGAAGTAAGCAAACGCCACGCCGACGTAAAACAGCAGCGTACTGGAGAACAGCAGCGGCATCACCAGTTTACGCTCGTGGCGATAGAGCGCGGGCGCCACAAACGCCCACACCTGATACAAAATCACCGGTACGGCCAGAAACACCGACACGATAATGGTCAGCTTGATGGGCGTGAAGAATGGCGATGCCACGTCGGTAGCGATCATGCTCGCCCCGGCCGGCATCTGGCTGATCAGCGGTGCTGCGACCAGATGGTAAATATCATTCGCAAAGTAGACCAGACACAGAAAGATGACTAAAACAGCGATGATGCAATTCAACAAACGCTTGCGCAGCTCAATCAAATGGCTAATGAGCGGTTGGGTATCTTCAACGGCCATGTTTATCGTTCATCTTTTACGAGAGAAGTCTTCGCGGTGCCTGGTGGGGCACTGGCGACGGGAGGCGTTTCTGCTGCAGAGATTTCGTCAGTAGGCTGCGGAGTCTGTGCAGGCGCACTGGTTTGATGTTCTGCTGCTGCAGGCGTGACTGCAGGTGAAGTCACGGGCTGCACGGCGGCTGGCGGAGTCTGATGAATGGTGTTGGCTTCATCTTCCTCTTTTTCGAGATCGATACTCTGCTGCACCGAACGCTTCATGGAGTCGGCGGTTTTACGCAGTTCTTCCATAGACTCCTTCAGCTCGGGTGACAGCGTGCCACGGCCCGCTTCTTCCACCTTTTTCAGGCTGTCCTGCAATTCCTGCAGTTTCAGCTCTTGCGCCAGTTCGTTTTGTACATTCGCGGCCAGCGAGCGAATGGCCCTGATCCAGCCGACGACGGTTTTCACCGCAACCGGTAATCGTTGCGGGCCAAGCACAATCAGCCCGATCACGAACACCAATACCAGTTCACTAAAACCAATGTCGAACACAGTTATACCTGCTTGTCGTTCCGGGCGTCGTCTTTAGTCGCCGTGGTTTGCTGTTTGTCTGCCAGAGTTTTGGCGTTAAAGTCAGCGTCCTGCTCTTTCGGTTGATCCTTTTTATCGTCTTCATCGCCCATGGCTTTTTTGAAGCCGCGAATGGAAGATCCTAAATCCGAACCCAGGTTGCGAAGCTTGTTGGTACCGAACAGAAGAACAACAATGACGGCAATGATTAACAATTGCCAAATACTGATACCGCCCATGAGATATGCCTCTAATATTCTGTGAAAAACTGTTGACTGTAACGCACAGAAAGCCCGTATGATTTCGGGCTTTAGCTTGCGACATTACGCGATTTGAACCAGGCAGACAATCAGTTTGTCTTGCGCCAGCCAATAAGCCAGGTGACGATGCCAGCGGCCATTAATAGCGCCGGGAAGAAATCCCAATCCGGTCGACTTAACAGCACGGCGGTGCCACTTAATAACAGTGTAGCGCCTACACCAAACAGGTAGCGCGCCTGATGATTGCGTGTTCGCTGTACGTTTAAATCGGTGACGAGTTTATCGACGCTGTGCTTCAATAATTTGTGCTGGCGCATGCTGTCGTAAAATAGCTCCGGCAACTCCGGCAGTTTTTCCGCCCAGTACGGCGCTTTCTCTTTTACCGCCCGCAAAATCGCCGGGATACCAATCTGATCTTTGATCCAATCTTCGAGGAACGGCTTAGCCGTTTTCCACAGGTCAAGCTGCGGATAGAGCTGGCGGCCAATCCCTTCGATATACAGCAACGTCTTCTGCAGCAGCACCAGCTGCGGCTGCACTTCCATATTGAAGCGACGCGCGGTGTTGAACAGGTTCAGCAGCACGTGGCCAAACGAAATCTCAGCCAGCGGCTTTTCAAAAATCGGCTCACATACGGTACGAATGGCAAACTCGAAATCTTCGACGTTAGTATCGGGCGGCACCCAGCCTGAATCCACATGCAACTCCGCTACTTTGCGGTAATCACGGTTGAAGAAGGCGATGAAGTTTTCCGCCAGATAGCGCTTATCTTCTTTATTTAGCGAGCCAACAATACCGCAGTCGATAGCAATGTACTGCGGATCTTCTGGGTGATCATAGCTGACGAAGATATTGCCGGGATGCATATCGGCATGGAAGAAGCTGTCGCGGAACACCTGAGTGAAGAACACCTGCACACCGCGCTCGGCCAGCAGCTTCATGTTGACGCCGTGCTGCTCCAGCGTGGCGATATCCGAGATCGGAATACCGTAAATGCGCTCCATCACCATCATCGATTCGCTGCAATAATCCGAGAACACTTCCGGCACATACAGCATGCGGCTTTGGTCAAAGTTACGACGCAGCTGGATGGCGTTCGCCGCTTCACGCAGCAGATTCAGCTCATCAATTAAGGTCTTTTCGTAATCGCGCACCACTTCCACCGGACGCAGACGACGACCATCCGGTAGCAAACGCGGCACCCAACGCGCCAGGCGGTAAATCAGTCGCATATCGGCTCTGATCACCGGCAGGATGTCGGGACGAATCACTTTGATCACCACCGCGCGGCCGTTGGATTTCAGCGTCGCGGTATGCACCTGCGCGATAGAAGCCGAGGCCAGCGGTTTAATATCGAAGTCTTCAAACCAGGTTTCCACCGGGCCGCCAATCGACTTTTCAATCTGCTGTTTGGCTTTCACGCCATCAAATGGCGCAACGCGGTCCTGCAGCACCGCCAGTTCATCAGCAATCGCCGGTGGGAACAGATCGCGGCGCGTGGAGAGCATTTGACCGAATTTGATCCACACCGGACCCAGCTGCTCCATCGCTAAACGGATGCGCACGCCGGCGGAAGCGTCTTTATGTTGGTTAGGGATCCAGAAAATGCAGCGCCGCCACAAGCGTAAAAGCAGCGTGAAGCGCATGCGGGGAATCAGTTCATCAAGGCCGTAAGTCAGAAAGATCTTGATGATGAAGTATAAGCGCCGAATTTCTCCCAGCGTCATTTCGCCTCCAGCTGTGCCAAACGCGTTTCAAACGCATTGAGCGAACGTTCCATCGCTTCCACTTCCTCGCAAAACCATGCCAGTTCCAGTGCGCCCGGCGCAACGCGCCACTCTTCCGTCAGCACCTGACCAAGATAATCCTGGCGGCGGGTGAACTGCTGCTGCACGAATTTCAGCGCCTGCTGTGCGGCCTGGCTTACGCCTTGCGCGGCGATATCGCCAATCCACGGCGCGAGATATTCCGCCGGATCCAGCTCGGCGAGATCCATCAGCGCGGAGAATTGCTGTACCACCTGCAAATCGCCGTCCACCTCCAGTTCACCGCTACGAATCAGGCTGGTGAGCTGCTGGCGATCGCGCAGTTTCGGCAAAGTACTGACACGCAAACTCACCGTGCAGTCGCTGTTGTCTTGCCAATCACTCAGCACATCGAGTTGCGATTCGCTAAACACCAGCACCAAAGGAAAATCGAGCTCTTGCAGACGCAGCATCAATACCTTGCCCGCCAAACGCTGGCGTGCGGCTTTCAGGCTGCGATCGCGATAAAGAACACGGTTCAGGGCGGTCTCAAGACCGCCGGTGATGAGAGGAGTTAAAGTCATGATGGATTAGAATTTAAATCCGCGATGCAGCGCGACAATACCGCCAGTCATGTTGAAGTAGGTGGTATTTTCAAAGCCCGCATCGTTCATCATCGCTTTCAGGGTTTCCTGATCGGGATGCATACGAATCGACTCCGCCAGATAGCGATAGCTTTCAGCGTCTTGCGCCACCAGCTGACCAATGCGCGGCAGAATGTGGAATGAATAGGTATCGTAAGCTTTGCTGAGCGGCTCCAGCAGCGGCTTCGAGAACTCCAGCACCAGCAGACGTCCGCCTGGCTTCAGCACGCGGAACATCGATGCCAGCGCTTTCTCTTTTTCGGTCACGTTACGCAAGCCGAATGAGATGGTGATGCAATCGAAGTAGTTATCCGGGAACGGCAGCGCTTCGGCATTCGCCTGCACATAGCTGACATTGCCCGACACGCCGAGATTACGCAGCTTTTCGCGGCCCATCTTCAGCATCGAGCTGTTGATGTCTGCCAGCACAACCTGGCCGGTTTCGCCCACCAGACGTGAGAATTTTGCCGTGAGATCGCCGGTACCACCCGCCAAATCCAACACGCGCTGACCGCGGCGCACGCCGCTGCTGTCAATGGTAAAACGCTTCCAGACACGATGGATGCCAAACGACATCAAATCGTTCATCAGGTCATATTTTGCCGCGACGGAGTGAAACACGTCCGCGACTTTATCGGCCTTTTCGCTTTTCGCGACGGTCTGGAAGCCAAAATGGGTAGTTTCCTGCTGTGATTCATCTGCCATCGGTTTTACCTGTTCCACAAACAATTCTTGCCGAAGTGTATCAGAGTCGCGCTACACGAGCACGCGACCACCGTGCTATTCGTTGATGCGGCGCAGCGACTCGGTTGTTGGATCTGCAACGTTTTCATCCTCGGTGCGATCGTCTGCCCAATCTTCATCCGCCTCTTCCGGCTGCGCTTGTTCAACCAGCTGCGGATTAATCGGGCGTTTGATCTCCACGCCAAGCGAGCGGAAGGCTTCACTTTGCGCGATCAGATTGCCGCGCCCTTCTGACAGCTTTTTCATCGCCTGATGATAGCTTTGCTGCGCTTTGTCCAGATTGTGGCCGATGCCGCTCATGTCATCGACAAACAGCCGCATTTTGTCGTACAGCCGCGTTGCCCGATCGGCGATGCGCTGTGCGTTGCGGCTTTGATGCTCATAACGCCAGAGATTATTGATAGTACGCAGCGCCACCAGCAAGGTGGTGGGACTGACCAGCATGATGTTCTGCTGTAACGCTTCGCTGATCAGCTCGGGCTGGCGATCGATCGCCAGAAGAAACGCCGGTTCCACCGGGATAAACATCAGCACATAATCCAGAGAGCGTAAACCGGGCAATTGTTGGTAATCTTTACGGCTCAGCAGGCGAATGTGTCCGCGCATGGCGCTAACGTGTTCCTGAATCGCCTGCTCACGCGTGGCTTCATCGTCGGCGTTGAAGTAGCGCTCGTAGGCCACCAGCGTCATTTTGGCGTCGATCACCACATCTTTACCCTGCGGCAAACGCACGATCACATCCGGTTGCATCCTGCCCTGCTGTTCCAGCTGCACGCTAACCTGCGTTTGGTATTCGTAGCCTTCACGCAGGCCCGACGCTTCCAGCACGCGGGCCAACACCACTTCGCCCCAGTTTCCCTGAATTTTATTGTCGCCTTTCAGCGCTTTAGTGAGATTGACCGCTTCCTGCGCCATCTGTGCGTTGAGTTGCTGTAGCTGGCGAATTTCGTGGGTCAGCGTGTGACGCTCTCGCGCTTCGAGGCCAAAGCTGTCGGTTACCTGACGGCGGAAACCGTCCAGCTGTTCACGCAGCGGACCAATCAGGCTGTTCAGGCTTTGACGGTTTTGTTCATCGACGCGCCGTCCGCTGTTTTCGAAGATGCGATTGGCGAGATTTTCAAACTGCGCGCTGAGGCGCTGTTCGCTGTTGGTCAGCAGTCGCTGCTTCTCTTCTGCACCGTAGCGTGTCTCTTCAAGACGAATGGTCACTTCCCGCAGTTCGGCTTCCTGCGCGCTGTTCACTTCCAACTGGTTTCGCAGTTCCCGGCTGAGTTGTTCACTTTCGCCGCGCCAGTAATCAAGCTGTTGCAAACGTTCCTGCGCACCGCTCAGCGCACCGTGAAGCTGGCGCATCTCCTGTTCGCGTTGCTGAATTTGCTGCTGTAACTGTTCGAGCTGCTGCTGTTGACGCTGCTGCGCCTCTTCAAGCAGGCGACGCTCGGTGGTGAAGCTGGCGTGCTGATGGCCGGCGCGCAGTTGAGCAATGATCCAGCCAATGCCCAAACCGGCCAGCGCCAGCGCGCCGCAAATGATAAGTTGCTGATCCATAATCCCCCCGCGGATCGTCTCGCTGAGGGAAAAGGTAGAGCTCTACTGTATGAATGTCCAGATTTTTTTCCCTTCATACTTCAAGCCGCAGATGCGTTGGCTGCACGTTCTCACCCCAGTCACTTACTGATGTAAGCTCCTGAGGATTCGCTCGCTTGCCGCCTTCCTGCGACTCGAATTATTTAGGGAAAACGTTTTCTACTTAAAGCGCTTTTACGGTTAGATCGCCGGCTTTCCATGCATCAATCAGGAAGAATGGCATTGGCAACACCCACTCTTTTTCATTCTGGATTTTGGCCGGATAGGTCCAGCTTTTACCGTCGTAAGTGATCTCAACCTGCTGCCAACCCTCTTTCGCGTTTTCAATCTGGCCCGCCATGCTAGCAAAACCGGCGTTGCTGCCGACGTGGAAGCTGTCGGTTTGCCAGCGAATCGGCTGATGCGCCGGCCACGCTTGCGCCTGATGGAAACGGAAAATATCGTCATGATTCAGGATGCTTTCACGTACCGTTGGCCACAGCGCCACTTTGAGGAAGTACTGATCGGTAAAGCGTTCGCTGCCTTCATACTGCGCGATAAAGTCACGCATCTGCTGCTCAACGTTGTGGAACACGCCGTGGCAGCCGCCCCACATGCCCGCCAGCAGCAGCTCGGTATGCGAGAAGTAATCGCGCATATGATGGAACCAGTAAGGCGAATTCAACCAGGCTTCTACCGCCACCACTTCACGCTCGGAGAGCAGCGAATCCGCGTCACGCACGATATAGCGTTTGACGCTGGTATCGTCCATCACCAGGAAGCGCCACAGCGTTGGGAAGATGGTTTTCTCGTGCGACATATCCACCAGTTGGGTGTTAGGCTGCGCCAGGCGCTGCCAGACGTGCTGCGGCACGCTGTCGTCAAGATAGATGCGGCAGATCCAGTCAGGATAGAGCTCGCGCGCCACTTCGATGTTTTTAATCAAGGTTTCGCAGTAGCGTGGCTGGCCGCCATACAGGCTAAAGGAGATGATATTTTCTGCCGGATTACTGCGGTTGATCGGCGGCGGTGTGTCAGAAGGGAACGCTACTTTCGGCCCTTTACTGAAGGTCACATCGGATTTCTGCAGCGATTCGAGGCCGTAACGCGCCACTTCATCTTCTTTATTCAGCCAGCCGCACACTTCGGTTAATCCATCCAGCCAGGTTTCCGATGCCTGGGCACGCTGCGCAGCCGGAGCCTGATAGATTTTCTGGTAAATTTTATAGGATTTTTTGTGCTCGCCCACACGCATTAGAGTTAACGCGTAGTCGCTCAGCACCTGCATATGATTAGGCAAGACGCGCAGCACTTCTTCACAGCACTGACGCGCAAGAGGATAGTTATTTGCCGCCATCGCCTGGCGAAATCTCGCTGCTACACCTTCAACGCGTGATTGCGCAGTAGCGGGATTATTCATGAAATTAGGACGTGAGACAGAAACCATTTTGCGCATAAGAAATTTCTCAGTAGCTGCTGAAATTGCGCGCATTCTAATCAGGAAATTACAGAGTTTCCTATAAGCCTGGTCTCGAATTCATCCCTGGCTGGCGCACTAAATTAAGCGACGCGCGGCTTCAACCACAATTTTCACCGCATCACTTTCGGTCTGCTTCATGGTCGCGGCATCCGGGATCTCTTTTTGCGTACGGTTCACGATGACGCCAGCCACCATGCCGGCACGCAGTCCCTGACTGGCGCACATGGTTAACAGTGTAGCGGATTCCATCTCATAGTTAAGGACGCCCATTTGCTGCCACTCTTCCATTGAACCCTGGAAGCGATTCACTACGCGACCGGAGAAGGTATCGTAGCGTTCCTGGCCTGGATAGAAGGTGTCAGATGAGGCGGTAATACCAATGTGGGTTTTCGCGCCGCACGCTTCTGCCGCTGCCACCAGCGCGGTGGTGCAGGTGAAATCAGCCACCGCTGGGAACTCCATCGGCGCAAAGTGCAGGCTGGCGCCGTCGAGGCGTACCGATGCGGTAGTGACCAGCACATCGCCAACATTAATATGCGGCTGGATAGCGCCGGTGGTGCCAACGCGCAGGAACGTGCGCACGCCGAGTTGTGCCAGCTCTTCAACCGCAATTGACGTTGAAGGTCCGCCAATACCGGTGGAGCACACCACAACCGGTTTGCCATCCACTTCAGCCAGATAGGTGGTGAATTCACGGTGTGAAGCCAGATGCTGTGGGTTGTCCATCAGCGCGGCGATTTTCTTCACGCGCTCAGGATCGCCAGGCACGATGGCCAACGTGGCTCCTTTCAAATCAGCTTTGGTGATGCCAAGGTGGAAAACGTCAGACTGGGCCATAACAGACTCCTGATAATTGGGGATGAGCGCGCCACTCTACGTGAGCAGGCGGTATAAATATGTGACTCAATTCACCATCGATAATGAAACTTACATTATCAGAAAAACATTATGTGATTTACATCACACATTGGCGCTGTGCAATTCTGAATTGCTACAAGCGGTGCTGTGTAAGTGTTGGTGGCAATGTTAATAGAGAAGCAGCACACGTGAAAAAAATCCCTCTGCACCCTACGCCAGCCTTGCTTCACTTCGCCAGGCTATAGTTACGTGATTGCGCATTTGCTAGCACGGAGAGAACAATGAAAACCGAAGACAATATGGCACAAAAAACGGCACCCGGCGGCTTTGCACCGGCCGTTCAGCCCACCGCAAGCAGCACCATTATTACCAGCAGCGACGCGATTCATGCTGGCGAGACCTCGGTTCCGAGCCAGGGCGAGAATCTGCCCGCTTATTACGCCCGACCAAAAGAGTATCAAGGGACCTTGCCGGTTGTGTTGGTGGTGCAGGAGATTTTCGGGGTGCACGAGCATATCCGCGATGTCTGCCGCCGTCTGGCGTTGGAAGGTTATCTGGCGATCGCTCCGGAACTCTATTTCCGTGAAGGCGATCCCAACGATTACCACGACATTCCCACGCTGTTCAAAGAGCTGGTGAGCAAAGTTCCGGATTCGCAGGTGTTGTCCGATCTCGATCATGTGGCCAACTGGGCCACGCGCCACGATGGTGATATCCGTCGCCTGGCGATTACCGGTTTCTGCTGGGGCGGACGCATTAGCTGGCTGTTTGCCGCGCACAATCCGCAGGTCCGCGCGGCGGTGGCGTGGTATGGCCGTTTAGACGGTGAGAAGACGCTGAAGCAGCAGAAGCACCCGATCGATATCGCGGTGGATCTGAATGCGCCGGTGCTAGGTCTTTACGGTGGTCAGGATGAGAGCATCCCGCTGGAGAGCATTGATAAGATGCGACAGGCGCTGCATGCCGCCAATGCTAAAGCGGAGATCGTGGTGTATCCGGATGCAGGACATGCTTTCAACGCGGATTATCGTGCGAGCTATCACGCCGATTCGGCCAAAGATGGCTGGCAACGCATGCTGGCGTGGTTCGCGCAGTATGGCGTAGCGCCGAACGCGTAATAAAAAGGGGCGCGTATGCGCCCCAATTTCCTTCTCAACCACTAAACCGTTTCACCCCGCAGGTTTTGCGCCGCTTTTACCATGTTCGCCAGCGCCTGACGGGTTTCCGTCCAGCCACGCGTTTTCAGGCCACAATCCGGGTTAACCCACAGACGCTCTTCCGGGATGCTCTGCGCTGCTTTACGCAGCAACTCTTCCATCCACTCCACGCTCGGCACGTTCGGCGAATGAATGTCATATACGCCCGGACCGATTTCGTTGGGATAGTCGAACTCCTTAAAGGTATCCAGCAGATCCATATCGGAGCGTGAGGTTTCGATAGTGATGACGTCCGCATCCAGCGCAGCAATCGAGTCCATGATGTCATTAAACTCGCAGTAACACATGTGGGTGTGGATCTGGGTTTCATCCTGCGCCACGGCGGCATTAAGACGGAACGCATCCACCGCCCAGGTCAGATATGCAGCCCAATCGGACTGATGCAGCGGCAGGCCTTCGCGCAGTGCCGGTTCATCAATCTGAATAATGCCGATACCGGCTTTTTCCAGATCTTCCACTTCGTCACGCAGCGCCAGCGCAATCTGTTTGGCGATGGTTTCACGGCTCACATCTTCACGCGGGAACGACCAGCAGAGAATCGTTACCGGACCGGTCAGCATGCCTTTCACCGGTTTGTCGGTCAGCGACTGCGCGTACTTCGCCCACTCAACGGTGATGGCTTGCGGACGGCTTACGTCGCCGATGATAATTGGTGGTTTAACGCAGCGTGAGCCGTAGCTCTGTACCCAGCCGTTTTGGGTGAACACGAAGCCGTCGAGGTTCTCGCCGAAGTATTCCACCATGTCGTTACGCTCTGCTTCCCCGTGCACCAGCACGTCGAGGCCCAAACGTTCCTGCTCAACAATCGCCTGTTTGATGTGTTCGGCGATGCCAGTGCGATAGTTACCACCGTCGATGTTGCCTTTTTTGAAGTCGAGGCGCAGGCCGCGAATTTCGGTGGTCTGCGGGAATGAACCGATGGTGGTGGTCGGCCACGCTGGCAGGTTAAAGCGGTTACGCTGCGCTTTGGCACGCTCGGTGTAGCTGCTGGCACGTTCAACGTCTTTCGCCTGAATTTTCGCCAGACGCTCGCCGACGGCGGCATTGTGAACGCGCGTGGAGTTGGCTCGCGCACGAATCGGCGCGCTCCACTCGACCAGCGAAGCGGCATCATTGTTGTTCAGCGCATGACTCAGCAGTGCAAGCTCAGCGCACTTCTGCAGGGCAAAGGCGAACCAACTTTTCACCTCTTCATCGAGTCGGGTTTCCACGCTCAGATCGATTGGACTGTGCAGCAACGAGCAAGATGATCCGATCCACAACTGTTGGCGCTGACCCACCAGAGGCTGCAGACGCGCAAACCAGCTGCTGAGATCGGCACGCCAGACGTTACGTCCGTTGATCACGCCGACGGAGAGCAGCCAATCCGCGGGAATCTGCCTGTTCAACTGTTGGATGTCGTCTTTGCCGTGAACCAGGTCAACGTGCAGACCTTGCACCGGCAGCGCTTTGATCACGTCGAGGTTCTGGCCGATGCTGTCGAAATAGGTGGTGAGCAGCAGTTTGCTTTCGCCCTGCAGCGCGGCGTAAGCCGGTTTGAAGGCATCGCGCCACACTTGCGGCAGTTCCAGCGCCAGTGCTGGCTCATCAATTTGTACCCATTCGATACCGCGTTTTTTCAGTTCAGCCAGCACCTGTTGGTAAACCGGCAGAATGTCTTTGAGCAGTGACAGGCGATCGAACGGCACACCTTTCACTTTACCCAGCCACAGATAGGTAACCGGCCCCAGCAGCACCGGTTTAATCTTGTGCCCGAGCGCCAGCGCTTCATCAACTTCGTCCAGCAGTTGCGTCCAGGTGAGTTTGAACTGCTGGCCTTGAGTGAATTCCGGCACCATGTAGTGATAGTTGGTGTTGAACCATTTGGTCATTTCCGCCGCCGCCGCCGGTTCACCGCTTGGCGCGCGGCCACGGCCAAGGCGGAACAGCGTGTCGAGATCGACCGAGCCATCCTGGTTTTGGTGGCGTGCTGGCACATTACCCAGCAGCAGGCTGGTGGTAAGTACGTGATCGTACCAGGCAAAATCCCCCACCGGCAGCAGGTCGACGCCCGCCTCTTTCTGCTGTTGCCAGTGACGGGCGCGCAGTTCGCGCCCCACCGCCAGCAGCTCTTCCTGTGAGCTTTTACCTGCCCAATAGCTTTCCTGTGCTTTCTTCAGTTCACGACGCAGACCGACGCGAGGGAAACCGAGTGTATGGTTCAGAATGGTCATTTTCTGTTCTCCAGATATTCTTAGCTGAGTAGCGTGCAGAGATGTTTAGCCGTCCAGATGTTTACACCGCCATAATCTGCGGGTACTGTATGTTCCTCAAGCGCAATTTGTTCAATCTCGATGTGAAGGATTCTCATGATCGAACTCAAACACCTGCGGACGCTGCAGGCGTTACGGAATACCGGCTCGTTAGCCGCCGCCGCCTCCCAGCTTCATCAGACGCAATCGGCGTTGTCTCACCAGTTCAGCGATCTGGAGCAGCGGCTGGGCTTTCGTCTGTTTGTGCGCAAAAGCCAGCCGCTGCGTTTTACGCCGCAGGGAGAGATTTTGCTGCAGTTGGCTGAGCAGGTTTTGCCGCAGATTCAGCAGGCTTTGCAGGCGTGTCATGAGCCACATCAGGCCACGTTGCGTATCGCCATCGAGTGTCACAGCTGTATTCAATGGCTAACGCCCGCGCTGAATAATTTCCGCCAGAGCTGGCCGCAGGTGGTGATGGATTTCAAATCCGGCGTGACCTTTGATCCGCAACCCGCGCTGCAGCAGGGCGAGCTGGATGTGGTGTTGACCTCCGATATTTTGCCGCGCAGCGGGTTGTTCTATTCACCGATGTTCGATTTTGAAGTGCGTTTGGTGATGGCGCCGGATCATCCTTTGGCGCAGCTTGAGCATATTGCCCCGGAAGATATGGCCGATGAGGTGCTGATGATCTATCCGGTGCAGCGTCAGCGTTTGGATGTGTGGCGCCATTTCCTGCAGCCTGCGGGCGTCAGTCCGGCCTTGAAGAGCGTGGACAATACGCTGTTGCTGATTCAAATGGTGTCGGCGCGCATGGGCATCGCCGCGCTGCCGCATTGGGTGGTAGAGAATTTTGAGCAGCAGGGTTTAGTGGTGACGAAGACCTTGGGCGATGGCTTGTGGAGCCGCTTGTATGCCGCCGTTCGCGAAGGCGAGCAGCGTCAGCCGGTGATGGAAGCCTTTGTGCGGTTTGCCCGTCAGCATGCCTGTGAACATCTGCCCTTCGTGCGCGATGCTGCGCGTCCCGGCTCACTGCAAACTACCTCATCCTGATGTTGTTGGGCGGCGAAGGTCGCCCGCGCTGTTATCCCTGCCCCGCCTGCTCTATAATGCGCCGCCTCAACCCGCGACCAAGAGAGTTTCACCATGATGAGTAACGATGTTCTGCGCAGCGTGCGCTATATGCTTGATTTGAGCGATAGCAAAGTGGTGGAGATTTTTGCCCTGGCGGGAAGTGAAGTACCGCTGGAAGACGTGCAGGCGTGGATGAAGAAAGATGACGATGCCGCGTTTCGCAAGCTGCCGGATGTATTGATGGGCTACTTCCTTAACGGTCTGATTTTTTACCGTCGCGGTAAGAGTGAAGATGCGCCCGCGCCTTCGATTGAGCGTCGCATGAATAACAACATTTTTATGAAGAAATTGCGTATCGCGTTTGAGCTGAAGACCACCGATATTCCGGATGTGCTGCTGAAAGCGAACTTTAAGATTTCACAGGCTGAGGTTGGCGCGATCTTCCGCAACCCAGACCATAAGAATTTCCGCGAATGCGGTGACCAGATTCTGCGTAATTTCCTGAAAGGTTTGACGATGATTCATCGTCCGGCGCCGGTTAAGAAGGGTTAATCGCTTCTTTGTTCGAGCCGGGTCAGGGATAGCGCGGCAGATCGCAAAGGGAAACCACTTCCCTGTGGATCAGCCTCGCCATCCATGGCTCGGATGCTTTGCTCCTCTGCCGCGCTATCCCTTCCCTCTTTGCCTATGCGTTGCTTTGGGCCGTCTTGCCTAGCACCCAGCGTTTATGCACATACAGGGATGCGAAAATCACGGCAGCGCCAGCGATAAAACTCGGCCAATGCGGTTTTTCCTGCCAGATCGCCAGATTCACCAGCAAGCCCGCTGGCACATGCATGTTGTTCATAATGCCCAGCGTGCCGGCATCCACCTGCGTAGCGCCGTAGTTCCACATGAAGTAGCCCAAACCTGAAGCCGCTACGCCCAGCCACACCAGAATGCCCCACTGCAGCGACGTGGTCGGCAGTTTGTTCGGATTGCCCCACAAGCTCCAGGCGATCACCGCGATAATCACCGCGCCCAGATAGAACCACGAAAACGCGGTGTGCTGCGGCATAGGGCGAGTTTCCTGCAGGCGTTTGTAGCCCACCATGCCGATGGCGAAGCAGATGTTTGCCGCCTGCACCAGCAGCAAGCCGAACCAGAAATGGTCACTGACTTTGTCGTAACGAATAATCGCCGCACCGATTACTGCCAGCAGCGCGCTGAAGGCATAGCCGATACGCAGCGGGCGTCGGCTGAGCAAATCGTAGATCAGCGTGACATACAGCGGCGTCATCACGGTGAACAGCAGGAACTCGGTCACGCTGAGATATAGATAAGCTTCAAAACTCAGCAAATACATGATGCCGAGCTGCAACATGCCTACCAGCATATACAGCAGGATGGTGGAAGCACGATAACCGCGCCAGCGCAGAAACGGCAGGAAGACGATGGCGGCGAGCGCCAGACGCATTAACACAGAGAACCAGGAATCCACCTGACCTGCGAGGTATTCCCCGATTAAACTGAAGGAAAAAGACCACAGAATGGTGGTAACGATCAGTAACGGCACGGTAACGATCCCAAAATGAACAGTGCCGCTAGTGTAAACAAACTGTCGAAATCGGGGTGAACTATCTGGTTTACAAGTGAACGAAATAGCGTCACACAACATTCACTTCCCGACTTTTCTTCTGGATAAAAATGCTCGAAATACAACATTTGCTGGTTTTTATCGCTCTTCATTGTCATAAAACTGTAACATATGTGTCACATGTCACAGTAACCGCGCGTGACCATCACTATCCTTTGCGCGAAATGGAAACTTCGCTTTGCCATTTTTACTGCCTGTTTTTGCCCCAACCTGCTGGGAACTCATAACTATATCGCGCCCTGGAGGGCCACACTCATGTTGAGTATCTTCAAACCTGCACCGCATCGCTCGCAAGTGGCCGATGATCGGGTCGATCCGCTTTATCGTCGCCTGCGCTGGCAAATCTTCCTGGGCATATTTTTTGGCTATGCCGCCTACTATTTGGTGCGTAAGAACTTTGCGCTGGCGATGCCTTATCTGGTGGAACAAGGTTTCTCGCGCGGCGATCTCGGCTTTGCGCTATCGGGAATTTCCATCGCTTACGGCTTCTCGAAATTCATCATGGGTTCGGTATCGGACCGCTCAAATCCGCGCGTGTTTTTGCCCGCCGGATTGATCCTCGCCGCAGCCGTGATGCTGGTGATGGGCTTCGTGCCGTGGGCCACCTCCAGCATTATGGTGATGTTTGTACTGCTGTTCCTGTGCGGCTGGTTCCAGGGCATGGGTTGGCCACCGTGTGGGCGCACCATGGTGCATTGGTGGTCGCAGAAAGAGCGCGGCGGCATTGTGTCGGTGTGGAACTGTGCGCATAACGTCGGTGGCGGTATTCCACCGCTGCTGTTCCTGCTCGGTATGGCGTGGTTTAACGACTGGAAAGCCGCACTGTATATGCCAGCCTTTGGCGCCATCTTCATCGCGATTATCGCTTTCGCCCTTATGCGCGATACACCGCAATCCTGCGGTTTGCCACCGATTGAAGCCTGGAAGAATGATTATCCGCCGGACTACAGCGAGAACCACGAGCAGGAGCTGACGGCGAAGCAGATTTTCATGCAGTACATTCTGCCCAATAAGCTGTTGTGGTACATCGCGCTGGCAAACGTGTTTGTTTACCTGCTGCGCTACGGCATTCTCGATTGGTCGCCCACCTATTTGAAAGAAGTGAAGCACTTTACGCTGGATAAATCCTCGTGGGCCTACTTCTTCTATGAATATGCCGGCATTCCCGGCACGCTGCTGTGCGGCTGGATGTCGGACAAAGTGTTCCGCGGCAACCGTGGCGCAACCGGCGTGTTCTTTATGACGCTGGTGACCATCGCCACCGTGGTGTACTGGCTGAATCCTCCGGGCAATCCAGGCATCGACATGCTGTGCATGATTGTGATCGGCTTCCTGATTTACGGTCCGGTGATGTTGATTGGCTTGCACGCGCTGGAGCTGGCACCGAAAAAAGCGGCCGGAACGGCAGCGGGCTTTACCGGGCTGTTTGGCTATCTCGGCGGATCGGTAGCGGCCAGTGCCATTGTCGGTTACACCGTGGATTACTTCGGTTGGGACGGCGGATTCATTGTGATGATTGGCGGATCGGTGCTGGCGGTGATTCTGCTGCTGCTCACCATGGTCAGTGAACACAAGCACAAGAAACAGCTGGCATAATCAGAACGGGCCGGTGATAACCGGCCCGTATATTTAGGCGAGAAACAGTTTACGCAGCGTGTGCGGCACCGCATCATCAGCGTTACTGCCAATCACTTCCAGCGTCGGCAAGGTGTCTTTAAGACGCTGCTGGCCATTACGCATAATGCAGCCTTTGCCTGACATGCTGAGCATTTCAACGTCATTCATGCCGTCGCCGAAGGCGATGCACGCTTTCAGCGAGTGGCCGAGCTGTTTCGCTACCGCTTCCAGCGCGTGGCCTTTAGAAACGCCACCCGCCATCACTTCCAGGCACGTCGGCAGCGAGAAGCTGACATTCACGCGATCGCCCCAGCGCGCTTCAATCGCCTGCTCCATGGGAACCAAACGCTCCGGATCTTCGCAGGTGAAGAACACTTTGCTGATGCCGTCGGTCGGCAGCATGCCCGGCTGGTAAACCTGATAGTTAAACACCGATTCGCGGAAATAGTCCTGCTCATCCGGGCGATGACGGCTCATGAACCACTCATCGTCGCGGTAGACGTGCGTCAGGATGTGCTCGTCATGATATTGCAAGCCGTACAGATCGCTGGCGATGTCGGCGTCGAGGTTGTGGCTGAACACCAGTTCACCCTCGGCATTGTGCACGCGCGCGCCATTGGACGTGATCATGTAAGCCGGAATGCCGAGCTTATCGCGCATCTGTCCGACGTCGATGTAGTGACGGCCGGTGGCAAAAACAAAGTGGATGTCACGCGCCACCAGTTCCTGCAGCGTGGTGCGAGCGAACGGCGTCAGACGGTGGTCCGGAGAGAGCAGCGTGCCATCCAGGTCGGATGCGACGATGTGATACATGTAAACCTCGGGTGTTGATATCGGAAAGTAAAATTGATTAAGCGTGGCGTTCAAAGAAATCGACCACCACGTTTAGCGCTTCGGCACGCATCGCGTCTGTTTCGAACAAGATCTCATGACGCGCTCCTTTTATCACATACGGTGCGTTGCCCGCGCAGGGATGTCCTGCTTCGGCCATCGCCGTACAAAATAGATTTTGTGAGCGGTTATCCACCACATCATCTTCACTGGCCTGCAGCAGCAAGGTCGGCGTGGTGATTTTCGCCACCTGATTGAAGATATCCCGCCCGGCCTGCACGCCTTCGCGCACCCAGTGATAAGTGGGGCCACCGACGCGAATCGCCGGATCGTCGGCGTAAAAACGCAGGTTGCGGCGATACCGTTCGCGGCTGTGCGTCAGGCGGTTGATGCCAAACGGATTGGCGCGCCAGCGCCCGGTGCCCAGCGCGTAGCCTTCACGCAGCGCCGGCAGTTTTTCTGTCCAGTCGAGAATGCGGTGCGCCATCCAGTCGGGCAGCGGGAGCACAATGCCAAACATTGGCGCGGAGAACACCGCAGCATGAAACGCCTGCGGCTGACGCGCCAGAAACAGCGCTAAAATCGCGCCGCCCATCGAGTGGGCCAGAACGTAGCGCTGCTGATAATGGTTGCTTACGATCTCTTTCAGATACAGCGTTTCCAGATCGTCAACGTAGTCGCCAAATTCCACCACATGGCCGCGATGCGAATCTTCCAGCAGACGTTCGGAGCGTCCCTGACCGCGATGGTCGAGAATCACCACATCGTAGCCGCACATGAACAGGTCGTAAGCCAGTTCGGGATACTTGATATAGCTTTCAATGCGGCCAGGCACGACCAGAATGACACGACGATGTTGCGGTGAGGTGAAACGGACGTAGCGAATCTTCAGGTTGCCGACGCCAGTGAATTCACACTCTTCACGGCGACGCCAGAAGTCGAGCAGCGGACCGGTGGCAAAGGCCGAAAAGCCTCGCTCACGTCCGAGCCAACTCTGTTTATGATGCTGCATCCGTCCCCCTGAAAAAAACGTGATTCGCGCGCCTGTGCTGCGTAGCGTGCGGCGATTTTCTGTCGTATTGTGTCACACTTCGCTAACTTCAGGGAATGTCACACATGACCATTGAATGGTGGTTAACCTATCTGCTGACCACAACCATCCTCAGCCTTTCACCCGGGTCCGGCGCGATTAACACCATGAGCACCGGCATCAGTCACGGCTATCGCGGCGCAGCGGCATCGATTACCGGCTTGCAGCTGGGTCTGGCAATTCATATTGTGCTGGTCGGCGCCGGTTTAGGTGCGCTGTTTTCCCAATCGATTCTGGCGTTTGAAGTCCTGAAGTGGGCCGGCGCAGCCTATCTGGTGTGGCTGGGCATTCAGCAGTGGCGCTCCGCGGGTGGCATCGATCTCGACGCCGTTGCCAAAGCGATGCCGCGTCGCCGCCTGTTTAAGCGTGCCGTATTGGTGAACCTCACCAACCCGAAAAGCATCGTGTTTCTCGCCGCGCTGTTCCCGCAGTTTATTCAGCCGCACCAGCCGCAGCTCATGCAATATCTGGTGCTGGGCGTGACCACCATTGTGGTCGATATCATCGTGATGATTGGTTACGCCACGCTGGCAACGCGTATCGCCGGCTGGATTAAAGGACCGAAGCAGATGAAACTGCTGAACCGCACCTTTGGTGGATTGTTTATGGCGGTTGGTGCGCTGTTAGCCAGCGCACGCAGAATGGCGTAAATATCTGCACTGACTCGTAGCGGCGCGATTTATCGCGCGCAGTTTCCGATGCGCAATAAATTGCGCCGCTACGGATCGAGATCTTATCGAGAGATAATGAGATGAATGCCAAAACCGGCGAACAACACGCCCGCCATACCATCCACCCACTTCGCCATACGCTGATACTTATCACGCATCCACGGCATAGCGAAAATCGCCGCCACCAGCGTAAACCATGCAAACGTCTCACCGATAATCAGCAGGAACAATCCCCAGCGCTCCATCGCGCCGACATCGTTACCCACAAACAGTGAGAACACGCTACCGAAGTAAATGATCGCTTTCGGATTAGACAGGTTAGTCAGGAAACCTTTCAGGAAGCTCATGCCTCTTTTCGGCAGCTCCACCACAGGCGCTTCCGATTGCGGCTGCTTATGACGTTGACGCGCTGAGCGCATCAGCTGCCAGCCCATCCACAGCAGATACAATCCGCCGCCGACCATAATGATTTCATGCAGCCAGGCCATTTTTTCCAGGATCAGATGCAGGCCCATCAGCGCCACACCGGCCCAGATCACAATGCCCAACGTAATGCCCAGAACGCCCATCATCGCCTCTTTGCGCGAGCGGCTTGCCGCCGTTTGCGACACAAAGAAGAAGTCCGGGCCGGGACTCATCAGCGCAACCAGATGCACCAGCGCGACGGTGGCGAATAACATCAGCATGAATTTTTTCCTTTAACCTTCATCAACATGTTCTTTGATCATCACCAGGAACGGCTTACCAAAACGCTCCAGTTTGCGATGACCGACGCCGTTCACGCTGAGCATTTCTGACGCGCTAATCGGCATTTGTTCTGCCATTTCAATCAGCGTGGCATCGTTAAACACCACGTACGGCGGAATATTCTCTTCATCGGCAATCGCTTTGCGCAGCTTACGCAGCTTGGCAAACAGCTGGCGATCGTAATTGCCGCTGTGTACTTTCGGCGAACTGCTGCCGCGCGTTTTCACCGTCACGATACGCGGCACCGCCAGCATCAGCGGCACTTCGGCACGTAACACCGGACGCGCCGCTTCGGTGAGTTGCAGCGCCGAATGCATGGCGATGTTTTGCGTCACCATCCCGAGGTGAATCAGCTGACGCAGCACGCTGATCCAGTGTTCGTGGCTGTGTTCGCGGCCTAAGCCGTACACCGGCAGTTTGTCGTGGCCGTTGTCGCGAATGCGCTGATTGCTGGCACCGCGCAAAACTTCAACAATATAGCCCATACCAAAGCGTTGGCCGGTACGATAGATGCTCGACAGCGCCTTTTGCGCTTCCAGCAAACCGTCGTAGCGACGCGGCGGATCGAGGCAGATATCGCAGTTATCACACTGCTGCTGGCGACCTTCGCCGAAATAGTTCAGCAATACCAGACGACGACAAGTTTGCGCTTCAGCAAACGCGCCCATCGCGTTGAGCTTGTGGCGTTCAATATCCTGCAACGGGCCGGGCACTTTCTCTTCCAGACATTTACGCAGCCACGCCATGTCGGCCGGATCATAAAGCATCATCGCTTCGGCAGGCAGGCCATCACGCCCGGCGCGGCCGGTTTCCTGATAATAGGATTCGATGTTGCGCGGAATATCGAAGTGCACCACAAAGCGCACGTTCGGTTTGTTGATGCCCATACCGAATGCGACGGTGGCGACCACAATTTGCAGATCGTCACGCTGGAAGGCTTCCTGCACGCTGGCACGCTGCGCGCTATCGATACCGGCGTGATAAGCGCCAACGCTCAAGCCACGGCTCTGCAGACGTGCGGCGGTGTCTTCCACTTTGGCGCGGCTGTTACAGTAAATGATGCCGCTTTTGCCGCGCTGATCCTGCACGTAACGCAGTAACTGCTCGGTGGGTTTGAATTTCTCCACCAGCGTGTAGCGAATATTGGGGCGGTCAAAGCTGCTGATTTGAATCAGCGGATCGTCCATCTGCAGCAGATGGGCGATATCGTTACGCGTGGTTTCATCGGCGGTGGCGGTCAACGCCATAACCGGCAGATCGGGGAAGTGCTGACGCAGCTGGCCGATCGAGCCATATTCCGGACGGAAATCGTGGCCCCACTGCGAAATACAGTGCGCTTCATCCACCGCCAGCATCACCGGATTCCACTGGTGCAGGCTGTCGAGGAAGTTGTCCATCATCAGACGTTCAGGCGCGATATACAGCAGCTTGAGCTTGCCGGTACGACAATCCGCAAACACCTGCTGCTGCTGCTCGCGCGTCTGCGTCGAGTTGAGGCACGCTGCAGCCACGCCGTTGGCCAGCAGCTGATCGACCTGATCTTTCATCAGTGAAATCAGCGGTGAAACCACCAGCGTCAGCCCTTCGCGCACCAGCGCCGGGATTTGATAGCACAGCGATTTGCCGCCGCCGGTCGGCATCACCACCAGACAATCGCGTCCTGACAGGGCGGTTTCGATGATGTTTTGCTGACCTGGGCGGAACTGCTGATAGCCGAAGGTATCTTGTAATACCTGCTGCGCCAGCATTTCCTGATTAAGCACTGCCGATGTTGCCACGGTAATCCTGTCTTTGTTGCGGGTTAGAACAGATCGTTGAGCGTCACGCCCACGCCGAAGCGCGTCTGGCGATGGTTATAGTCGATCAATGATTCACCATAACCGCTGAAGACCTGCGTGTAAAAGCGCACGTGTTCAGAGATTGGGTAGCTCCAGGCGAAGGTTGCGCCGCCAAAGCCGCTGTTCCAGTTGTAGTTACCTTCCACGCTGAAAATGTTCTCGCCCATCATGTAGCCGAGCTTGGCGCGGTAGTAACCCATGTATTTGGTGATGTCCGGGTTATCGTCATTGCTTTCACTTTCTGGCAGACGATACCAGGGTTTGATCTCCGCGAGCAGATTGCCGTTCTGCGCCATGAAGCGCGCGTAAACGCGGTTCCAGCTGCGTGAAGTCGGCTCGCTGCGGCCGTTCGACTGATGCACTAAGCCGGTTTCCACATCGCGTAAGGTCCAGCCGGCGAAGGTGTAATCGGTGGCCCAGCCAAGGAAAATCTGTGGCTCATAATCGGTTTCACGGAACGGTGATGACGCACCACGGTTCGAGAGCTGCCACCACGAGCGCTGAGTATAGGACGCCGCCAGCACCGAGTTATCGCCTAAAATGCCGCGCCACAGCGGAAACGCCAGGCTGAGCTGGAATTTTACTTCATCATTTTTGGCTTTGTCTGCCCAGTTGTACGAAGAGATCGCCTCTTTGTTCATGTCTGTGGTGTAGGTGTAGAGCAGATAGTTGTTTTCGTAAGGATAAAGCACGAACGGGTTATCGTGTTTCTCCAGCAGGTTAGCGATAATGCTGCCCTTCACTGCCGGTGCATCATGAACCTCTTTTATCGTGGCTTCTTCAGCCTGCGCCAGGCCAGGAAGGATCAGCGCCGCGGCCAGCAAGGCGTAATGCTTACGCATAGAATTCTCCAGAGAACTGCGTGTCGTAATCGTCAAGTGACGGTTCAAAAAGCAGGCCATTCTACACGCAAAACCTGCGGTTGATCAGCGCCGATTTCCGAAACTGGAAAGCGGCTCGAACGCGGCATAATATACACAACTCGTTAACATTTTAAGGCAGGAACTATGTCATCCCCGTTGCTGACACAGCAGGAAGCGCGCCGTCTGATTGGCGAAATCTTTGTTTATCACATGCCCTTCAATCAGGCGCTCGGATTAGAGCTGGATCGACTGGAAGCGGATTACGCCGAACTCGGCTTCGCCAATAAAACCATGCTGGTCGGCAACGCGGCGCAGCAGATTCTGCACGGCGGCGTGATCGCCTCGGTGCTGGATGTCGCCGCCGGGCTGGTGTGTGTCAGCTATGCGCTGACGCGTCAGGAGAGCATTACCGAGGAAGAGCTGCGTCAGCGCCTTTCCCGCATGGGCACCATCGATATGCGCGTGGATTATCTGCGCCCTGGCCGCGGCGAGCGCTTTGTCGCCACCAGCAGCCTGCTCCGCGGCGGCAACAAAGTCGCCGTGGCGCGCGTGGAGTTACATAACCAGCAAGGCGATTACATCGCTACCGCTACCGCGACTTACATGATTGGCTAATCGCCAGCTCTGGATGTGATGATGGATACGCAACAAACTCGCCAGGGTATTGGCTACGCGCTCGGCGCTTACTTCATTTGGGGCATCGCGCCCGCCTACTTCAAGCTGGTCAAAGAGGTGCCTGCCACCGAGATCATGACGCATCGCGTGATTTGGTCCGCGCTGTTTATGCTGCTGCTGATCACCTTGACGCGTAACTGGACGCAGGTGCGCAGCGTGCTGGCTCAGCCGAAAAAAGTGCTGCTGCTGGCGCTGACCGCCGTCACCATTGGCGGCAACTGGCTGCTGTTTATCTGGGCAGTGAACAATCAGCACATGCTGGAAGCCAGCCTCGGCTACTTTATCAATCCGCTGATTAATGTGGTGTTTGGCATGCTGTTTCTGCGCGAGCGCTTCCGCCGCTTGCAGTGGCTGGCGGTGCTGCTGGCGACCACCGGCGTGCTGGTGCAGCTGTGGCAGTTTGGATCGCTGCCGATTATCGGCCTTGGCCTGGCGTTGAGTTTTGCTTTGTACGGTTTGGTGCGCAAAAAGATTCAGGTCGATGCGCAGAGCGGCATGCTGATCGAGACGCTGTGGCTGTTTCCGCTGGCGGCAATTTACCTGTTTGGCTTTGCCGATAGCGCCACCAGCCATCTTAGCGCCAACGCCATGAGCCTTAATCTCAAGCTGGTCGCGGCGGGCATTATTACCACCATTCCGTTGATGCTGTTTGCGGCCGCCTGCGCGCGTCTGCGCTTATCGACCGTCGGCTTCTTCCAGTATCTGGGCCCAACGCTGATGTTCCTGCTGGCGGTGCTGTTCTACGGCGAGCGCCTGACGCCGGATAAAATGGTGACCTTCGGCTTTATCTGGCTGGCGCTCGCCGTGTTCATTATTGATGCGGTTGCGTTCTCAGCTCGGGCGCGCATGCGCGTAGCGTGAAATAAAACGCGCCAGCGCCGGGCCGGTAAGCAGAATGGTGAACAGACGCAGCGTCTGCAGCGCCATGACAAAGGCCATATCGACCCGCGTGCCGGCCGCAATTATCGCCACGGTATCCAGCCCGCCCGGGCTGGTTGCCAGATAGGCGGTCATTAGATCGACGTGCAGCACGCGCGTCAGCATCCAGGCTAATCCGCCGCATAACAGCATCAAACCAAAAATCGACAGCAACATTTGCGGCAACGTTCGCAGCGCAAGCTTGAAAATCGGCCGGGTGAAACGCAATCCCACGCTCCAGCCAATCAGCGCATAGGCCAGCGCCAGCAGCCATTCCGGTACCTGCAAAGTCGCCACATCGGTGCCGTGCAGCACCGCACCGATCAGCGCGGGCAGCAGCAAGGCACCAGAAGGAATTCGCAGCTTCTGGCCGAGCCACGCGCCGGCGACCATCACCAGCAGCGTCAGCAGAAAGCTGCTGTGCAGCGCGGGAAACCACACCAGTTCAGCCGCACCGCCGTGGGTGCCGAGGCCAATGCGTGCCACCACGGCCGCAGCGGTGGCAACAAACAGCACACGCAGATATTGCATAAACGCCACCAGCCGCACATCCGCCCCAAAATCACCGGCCATCGCCACCATCGCCGAAGCGCCGCCGGGCGACGATCCCCACGCGCCGGTTGGGCCGGGCAAGTTACTGAAGCGTACCAGAAGAAAACCGGACAGGCCGCTGGCGGCTAACGTCAGCACCAATACTGCCAGCACCACCGGCCAATCCTGGATCAGCGGCGTGAGAATGCCCGGCGATAAGCTCTGGCCAATCATGCAACCGAGCACCGCTTGAGCCAGTACGAAGAAACGTTTGTCGATGCGAACAGTTGCGCCGGACAAGCCCATAACGGTGCCGACAATCATCGGGCCAAGCAGCAGCGCCGCAGGAAGGTGGAACAGCTGGAGGATAATCCCCAGCATTAACGAAGCAATCAGCAGCAGTGTCCACTGAAGTCGCAATGAGAAGCGCGCCATAGGAGAGAATCAGATAGTGAGCAGAGCCAACAGGTTACGCAGAAAAGTGAAGTTAATCTACCAGGTCGCCATAAATGGCGACCCTACGTTTGCAGCAGCGATTCTGTAGGGTCGTCATTTATGACGACCTGGACTTGAGGCAGGTTACAGCCAGTTCTTGCGTTTGAAATAGAGGTACGGCGCCAACCCGGCTAGGATCATCAGGCTAATCGCGCCCGGATAACCAAAGCTCCATTTCAGCTCCGGCATAAACTCGAAGTTCATGCCGTAGCTGGATGCCACCAGCGTTGGCGGCAGGAATACCACCGAAACCACCGAGAAGATCTTGATGATGCGGTTCTGCTCGATATTGATGAAGCCCATCGCCGCCTGCATCAGGAAGTTAACCTTCTGGAACAGCGATTCGTTGTGCGGCAGCAGCGATTCGATATCGCGCAGGATTTCACGCGCCTGCTCCAACTGGTTGCCCGGCAGACGCGCTTTGCGCACCAGGAAGTTGAGGGCGCGCTGGGTATCCATCAGACACAAACGTACTTTCCAGCCGATATCTTCTAGCTCCGCCAGACGTGACAGCGCCTGATCGTACTCTTCGCCCTGCTGGCCTTCCATGATCACGCGGCTGAGTTTCTCCAGCGCGCTATAGATGTTCTCAATCTCATCCGCCAGCTGTTCGATTTTGGTTTCAAACAGATCCAGCAGCAGCTCATAGGCGTTGCCATCGGTCAGCATTTGGTTGCGCGCACGCATGCGATAGAGACGGAAAGCCGGCAGTTCGCGTTCGCGCAGCGTATACAGGCGATCTTCGCGGATGGTGAATGCCACCGTGGAGTTGCCAGCGTGGTCTTCGGCATCTTCAAAGAAGAAGAAGGAGTGAATGTGCAGGCCGTCTTCGTCTTCGAAGAAACGCGCCGAGGCTTCGATGTCTTCCAGCTCCGGACGCGTTGCCAGGCTCTGGCCGAGCTCACACTGTACGCGATCGCGTTCGCTGTCGTCAGGTTCGATCAGATCGACCCAAACAGACGTGTTGAGTTTGTCGTTATCTTCTTCCAGCTCGATGCGCGTCAGGCGATTACGATCGAGTTTAAATGCGCTCAGCATAGCAATAACTCCCCATTTTTTCGGAATGGGACAAGGCGGTGACCACTGTAGATTACGGGCACGGCGAAGCCTGAACACGGAAACTTTCGCTTCAAGGGTAAATCAGTGCTAACTCACGCGACGAGAGTAAAAAGGGAGGTCGCTGATAACCGCTAAGGCTACCAGCTTAAAGAGGTAACCTTAGGAGTTCCTGTTAAACAGGTGTTTGAGCCAGCATCGACTGGGCGCGTCCAAGGCATTGTCCTCTCATGATAATAGTGCGCGCATGTTACGCTGAGACGAAAAAGTCGTCAAGGTAACGCAACCGCGCTACACCGTTTCCAGACGGGCGTAAGCCGCCACTAGCCACTTGATGCCCTGGCCCTGAAACGCCACCTGCAAACGGCTGTGTTCGCCGCTGCCTTCGAGGTTGATGATGGTGCCTTCACCGAACTTGGCATGTCGCACGCGCTGGCCGAGCGTGAAGCCGCTGTCGTTGTGCGCGATTGGCGTACCCATGCGCTGATGGCTCACCGGCCGGCTGACGCTGGCGCGCAAACGCACCTCTTCCACGCACTCTTCCGGCAGCTCGCCGATGAAGCGTGATGGACGGTGATACACTTCCTTACCATAAAGACGACGGCTTTCGGCATAGGTGAGCGTCAGCTTGACCATTGCACGCGTCACGCCAACGTAAGCCAGACGGCGCTCCTCTTCCAGACGACCGCCTTCATCCAGCGACATCTGGCTCGGGAACATGCCCTCTTCCATGCCGACGATAAATACCTGGCTGAACTCCAGCCCTTTCGCCGAGTGCATGGTCATCAGCTGCACCGCATCCTGCCATTTGTCGGCCTGACCTTCACCCGCTTCCAGCGCCGCATGTGACAAGAACGCCTGCAGCGGCATCAGATCTTCGTCTTCGTCCTGATAGCTGAACTGGCGCGTTGCCGTGACCAGTTCCTCAAGGTTTTCAATACGCGCCTGGCCTTTCTCACCCTTCTCCTGCTCGTACATCACCCACAAACCGGAGTCTTTAATCACGCGATCGGTTTGCACATGCAGCGGCATCTCGGCGGTTTCGCTGGCCAGTGAATCGACCAGCTCGCAGAAGCGTTGCAGCGCCGACGCGGCGCGTCCGGCTAACGCTTTGTTCTGCAGCAGCTCGCGCGTGGCCTGCCACAAAGTCAGTTGCTGATCGCGCGCGGTCTGGCGCACCACGTCGAGAGTGCGATCGCCGACACCGCGCACCGGCGTGTTCACCACACGCTCAAAGGCTGCATCGTCGTTGCGATTGGCCATCAAACGCAGATAGGCCAGCGCATCTTTAATCTCCTGACGCTCGAAGAAGCGCATGCCGCCATAAATGCGATACGGCATGCTGCCTTGCAGCAGCGCCTCTTCCAGCACACGCGATTGGGCGTTGCTGCGGTAGAGAATGGCGCAATCCTGCAGCGCATTGCCGTTTTCATGCCAGCTTTTGATGCGATTGACCACAAAGCGCGCTTCATCCAGCTCGTTGAACGCGCAGTAGAGCGAGATCTTTTCGCCATCGCTGCCGTCGGTCCACAGCTCTTTACCGAGGCGGCCATTGTTGTTGGCGATCAGCGTGTTAGCGGCTTTCAGAATGTTGTTGGTCGAGCGATAGTTCTGCTCCAGACGAATGGTTTCCGCGCCGGGGAAATCCTGCAGGAAGCGCTGGATGTTTTCTACCTGCGCACCGCGCCAGCCGTAAATCGACTGATCGTCATCGCCGACAATAATCACGCGGCCGGTATCACCCGCCAGCATGCGAATCCACGCGTATTGAATGTTGTTGGTATCCTGGAACTCATCCACCAGCACGTTGCTGAAACGCTCGCGATAATGGTTGAGGATATGCGGCTTGTTCAGCCAGAGTTCGTGGGCGCGCAGCAGCAGCTCGGCGAAATCCACTAATCCCGCGCGATCGCAGGCTTCCTGATACGCCTGATAGATGCGCAGCCAGGTTTGCTCAACCGGATTGCCGTAGCTTTCGATGTGTTTTGGCCGCAGGCCTTCATCTTTTTTGCCGTTGATGTACCACATGCCCTGACGCGCAGGCCACTGTTTCTCATCAAGGTTCATCGCTTTGATCAGGCGCTTTAGCAGACGCAGCTGATCGTCGCTGTCGAGGATTTGGAAATCCTGCGGCAAGCCGGCATCAAGGTGATGCGCGCGCAGTAAACGGTGCGCCAGGCCGTGGAAAGTACCAATCCACATGCCGCCCTGGCTGGTGCCGATCAGCTGATCGATACGATGGCGCATTTCCGCCGCCGCTTTGTTGGTAAAGGTCACCGCCATAATCGAATACGGCGAGCAGTTCTCTACCGACAGCAGCCAGGCGATGCGATGCACCAGCACACGGGTTTTGCCACTGCCTGCTCCGGCCAGCACCAGCAGGTTGCTGCGCGGTGCGGCGACCGCCTCGCGCTGTTTGTCATTCAAGCCGTCAAGCAGATCAGAAACGTCCATAAGCACCGTTCGCGAAAGAAAATGAACTCAAATCCACACTGCTGCGGATAGAGCTGTATATATTTACATGTGTGGATTATAGCAGCGAGGTCAGAGATGCCAACCGATCAATTTCAACATGCGGCAGCAAACGCGCATCGTCGATCTTCATCAGATTGCCTTCACGCAGGTTGATCCAGCAGGCTTGCATGCCGGCACGCAGCGAACCGGCAATATCGGTGGTGAGATCGTCGCCGACGTGCAGAATGTGCTGCGGTGCGATGTTCAAACGCTCAGCGGCCAGATGATACATATCCTGCCACGGCTTGGCGCGACCGTGTGGACCGGCACGCAGCGCGAACTGGAAGTGGTGATGGATGCCGAGCTTTTCCGGGCAGGCATTGCCATTGGTGATCGCCACCAGCGGCACGCGCTCGCCCAGCCACGTCAGCGTTTGATGCGTCTCTTCCGGCATAGTCACTTCGCTGCGCCACTGATGAAACACGCTCATCACGTCGCTGGCACCGGCGGTTGCTTCCGCTTTGGATAAGCCGACATTGAGCAGCGCCAGCTCCACCGAGCGGCGGCGCCATTCAGAAACGTCGTGATAAATTTCAGGCTCGCGCGTCAGCAACTCATTACGCAGCGCCTGATAATCCGCCGGGGTGAATTCACGCAGCGCCGGATGATACGCCTGCAGCGCAGCATGCGATTCGGCGGTGGTTTTGCGGATGACGGGATGGTTGTCATACAGCGTGTCGTCGAGATCAAAGGTGATCGCTTTGATCGGGCCGAGCGGACGATAAAACTTCATTAAGACTTTCCTCGTTTGGCACGCGGATGGGCCGCATCATAAACCGTCGCCAGATGCTGGAAATCCAGATGGGTGTAGATTTGCGTGGTCGCCAGATTGGCGTGACCGAGCAGTTCCTGTACCGCGCGCAGATCGCCGCTCGATTCCAGCAAATGCGTGGCAAAAGAGTGGCGCAGTTTATGCGGATGAATATGGCTGGCAACGCCTTGCTTGATGCCCCATTCGGCAAAACGCTTCTGCACGTTGCGCGTCGAAATTCGGCTGCCGCGGCTGGAGACAAACACCGCATCATCCTGCGGCGCAAAGCTAGCACGCAGCGATAACCAGTGCTGAATCCAGGTGACCGCCGTGCCGCCAATCGGTACGCGGCGCTCTTTGCTGCCTTTGCCCAGCACCCGCACTTCGCCGGCTTCCAAATCCATGTGGCGACAATCCATATTCACCAGCTCGGACAGACGCAAACCGCCGCCGTACATGGTTTCCAGCATCGCGCGGTCGCGTACCGCCAGCGGATCGTTGAGATCGATCTCCAGCAGTTGGTTAACTTCGTCGACGTCCATGTTTTTCGGCAGATGACGCGCATTACGCGGCGTGGAGATGCCTTTGGCGGGATTGGCGCTCAACAGGCCTTGATGCACTTGCCAGTCGAGAAAACTGCGCAGCGCCGACATGCGCAGCGCCAAGCTGCTGGCGCCTAAACCGCCACGGCGGCTGCGTGCCGCCAGGCTGCGCACCTGCGCCGGTTCCAGCTGCGACCAGCTGGTCAGCTTCATCTCATCGGCCATTGCCATAATCGCCTGCAATTGCCGTTGGTAATTCTTTTGCGTCAGCGGACTGAGCTGGCGTTCGACCTTCAGATAACGCAGAAAGTCATCCACGGCCGGCAGCAGCGGACTGACGTTACTCATGCGCGTTCAATCCAGCGTGACAGCAGATCCGGCAGCATTTGCGCCAGATGCTGCAGCAGCAGCGTGCCCATGCCCGCCTGATAATGCTGATTATCGCGGCTGGTGAACATTAATATGCCCAGCTCGCCGCGTTCGCCCATCAGCGACATCGCTACCGAGCCAATCGCTTTGGCCTGCGGCAACAGCAGCAGCAATTCCGGGCCGTTCAGGCTGCCGAGATAGTGATGTTCATTACCGAAGCGCTGAATGCGCAGCGGTTCGAATGCCTGACGTGACAAGCCGAGTTGGGTGAAATCAGATGGCGCGCCGATGTGCCATTTGTCATTGAACACGCGCACGTGCGCACCGGCCAGTCCCAGTTCGCGCGCCCAGCGGTGCAGACGCGTCAGCATTTCTTGCAAGCTGTCGGCGGCGGCGAGATGACCTTGCAGCGCCAGCAGGCGATCAAACAGCTGATGGTTGGCGGTGGCCTGCTCCATCAACAGCGTGATCTCCTCTTCCAGCTGCTGGATGTGGTTGCGCTGCCGCGCCATATGCCACTCCACCAGCGAAACGCTGCCGCGTACCGGATGCGGCACCATCATCTGTTCAACCTGGCGTGCATTGCGAATAAAGAAATCGGGGTTTTGACGCAGGAATGCGCTTACCGATTGATCGTCCAGCAAAACCTCGCTTTCGGTCTGCTCTTCGACATTTTTCATAGATGAATAAACCCATCGTAGACGTGTGTGGCTGGACCGGTCATAAACAGCGGTTGCCCTTCCCCTTTCCAGGCAATGTGCAGCGTTCCGCCCGGCAAATCGACGCGGACATTTTCCGCCAGAATGCCTTGCTGAACGCCGCAGGCCACCGCCGCGCAAGCGCCGCTGCCGCAAGCCTGGGTTTCGCCCGCGCCACGTTCGTACACGCGCAGACGGATGTGTTCACGATTAACCACTTCCATAAAGCCGACGTTGACGCGCTCCGGGAATCGCTCGTGGCTTTCCAGCTCCGGGCCCAGCGTTTCTACCGGCGCGGTTTTCACGCTTTCTACCTGAATCACGCAGTGCGGATTGCCCATCGATACCGCACCAAACATCACGGTTTGCTCGGCCACACGCTGCAAATAAAGGTTCTCTGCTTTATTGGCACGGAGCGGCACGCTTTGCGGTTCGAAGTTGGGTTGGCCCATATTGACGCGCACCAGCTCATCATTGGTGACGCTGAGCACCATGCGGCCGGTTTGCGTACTGACGCGAATGTCGCTCTTGTTGGTTAAACCTTTCAGACGCACAAAGCGGGCAAAGCAGCGTGCACCGTTGCCGCACTGCGCGACTTCGCTGCCATCGGCGTTGAAAATGCGGTAATGGAAATCGAGATCCGGATCGTAAGGCGGTTCGACGATCAGTAGCTGATCAAAACCGATCCCCAGATTTCTGTCCGCCAGGCGGCGAATCAGTTCCGGCGAAAAAAAGACGTTTTGCGTCACAGCATCCACAACCATAAAGTCGTTGCCGAGACCGTGCATTTTTGAGAACTGCATTTTCTGCTCCGCCGGATTACTCATAGAGTTTAGTTTGCCTGCGAACCAGGCTTGCTGGTGACCAAACCACCGACATCAGCATCCTGAGCGGCTTTTTGCTGCTGCTCGGTGACCTGCTGTTTCGGCTTGTTTGGCTGATCTTTCGGCGGGAAATACAGCGGTCCTTTCAGGCCACAGCCTACCAGGCTGACCAATGCCAGCGCCATACCCAGCTGACTCATCACTCGTATCATTCTGTCTGCTCTTCTGTCCTTAAGCCATGGTTGCTTATCATCGCAGTTGACGTTGTAAAAGCAACAGAAAATAGCCGCATTTCCGGCGGCAGGTCAGAGTAACAGCGCATCCCGCCGCGCGAACGCGGCCGGGATCAATGCATTTGGTAGCGCGGCTGGAAGTCGCCGTTGTCGTTGTCAGGCTGCGTGGCGCAGAGCTGCGTCAGCGTTTGGCTGCGGAAAGGAATCACCTGGAAACGTTCGCCAGTGTTCACAATCTGGTAGAACTGCGGCAGGTTGAAATTGATAAAGCTGGAGCCGTAGGTAAAACGGTCATGCGATGACGAATAGAATCGACTCACGTCGCGCACCAGCTCTTCTTTACTGCCTTCGCAATGGTGATAAACCTCAACGCGATTGGTTTCGTCGAGGATATAGATGTTGAAGCCGCGATCGTCATTGGTATCTTCAAAGAAGAACTGAATGATGCCTTCGCTGGCGTAGCCGTTTACCACCGGCGGCAGCGGCGTCTGGTTCGATTCCACTTTGATCGACAAGCCGTGCAGCTTGTTGTTAGAAATCGCGCCATAGAATTCGACAGCGTTTTCCAGCTTCTGCACCGACACGCTCATGCGTTCGAAGAATAAGCCCCAGGTTTGGCCCGCCATGCGTAACGCTTTAAAGCGCCCCGGTTCCTGGCGCGTGCTCGACAGACGCAGCTCAATGCATTCCGAAACCAGCTGCTGCACGCGGGTACGAATCAAACCGCGCAGATGCTGGCTGTAGCAGAACACTTCCACCGTATCCGGCGGCGCAGCATCCTGATGCATTTTGCCGAGAATGGTTTTCAGCGCTTCAATCATCGCCTGCTCGCCGTTGAAGTGCAGCGTACGCACTTCATTCCACGAGTTGCGATAGAGCAGATCGATGCTGCCAATCAGGCACTGCTGCTGCTGACCGAAGCTGAACACATCCAGCTTACGGAAATCAAAATGCACCACCTGATTGCGGAACGCGGAGGTAGGATCGTGCTCAAGATTGACGATAATCGCTAAGTGACGAATTTCACACGGGCTGTAGAGCGCTTTCGGCGTCGGTGCCGGCACGCGCAGCGGGAAGTGGCTCGACACATCGTTTACCAGCTCCTGCAGACGCGGCAGATCGCACAGATCGTTGCCTTTCATATGCAGCCGCGTTTTGCTGGTCAGCAAACCGTTGAACCACGCCCACGCCACCAGCTTGTTCAGATAGCGGTTATATTCCAGCGGCTGATGGCTGATGATGGAACTCATGTCCGGCGATTGGTTATACAGATACCAACCGGCGCGATTAGCGCGGCCCGCCGGGACATGAATAAACGTGAGATTCTCTTCCGAGAGATCGGGCGAAATCTGCGGGTTCACTAAGGTGACTTTACCCGGCAGCGCCTCGAACGCGGCATACAGTTTACGCGTCAGCACGCCGATATCCTGCGGGCTGGCGCTGACGCTTAAATTGTTGCGACGCGCAAAGCGAATCAGGTTGCGATAGCTCTGCATCATCGCATCCAGCAGCTCGTTGTGCGCTTCGCGTACACGTTCGATTTTCCACTGCGCGCGGTTATCCAGTACCGCTAACTTCTCTTCATCCCAGCCCCACTCTTTAACCAGCTGCAAAAGAATCTCGCGACGCCAGCCGGTGCGCTGATGATGGTGATCTTCGCTCGAGAGCTTTTCACACACTTTTAAATAGAAACATCGACGCACTAAATCGAGGCGCGCCATGTCATCAACGCTGGTGAGATAGCGCGTCACGCGCTCCAGCATCATGCAGTAAGGATCGAGACCGAAGCAGACAATTTCGCCGTCGTGCAGGCGCTGCTTGATGTCCATCGACAACAGCTGCGTGTTGGGATATTCCCAGCTGTAGGCTTCCAGCAGCAGGGTTTTCAGCACCGCTTTGTACGGCGAGTCGATACTTTTATACAGCTGCCACAAGCTGGCACCGAAGTACTCTTCCGCTGACAGCGTGCCAAGGCCGCCGAGATCCAGCCACTCATTCGGCGTCAGTACGCCTTGTGAATAGAGCGACATGACGTAATCGTCGTAATGGTGCTCCTCTTCGCCGGGCACCATATTCCACAGGATGCGTTTACCCGCCATACGCACGGCGGTACGGTAGAACTCATCCAGCAGCAAAATATGTTGGGTAGAACCGCAGTCTTCACCGCCGAGGCTACCGCTTTCGTTATGGCGGAAACGGTTCTCGTCAATCAGGAAGAAGCTGACTTCCACACCCATCGACACACACCATTTCTGCAACAGCGTACACTTACGCTGCAGATTGAGGCGCTCTTCATTATCCAGCCACGATTGGTGGCACACCCAGATATCAAGATCGGAGATGCTGTTTTGCCCAACGGACGAGGTGCTGCCCATCGAGTAAATGCCGGTAATCGGGCGTTCGCCCGCGACGGCAGTGCTGAGATCGAGCGCTTGACCGCCCGCTAAGTTCTGCAGCAGCTGAAGTTGGTTTTCATCGGGCGTGTAGAGGCAGACGCCATGCGGAACGCTACCTTCGAGGTAGCCCGGCATCAGCGGATGATGGTAGTGCAATAATGTTGGCAGCAGACTGTAGACTTGCTGGAAAGCAGGCCCCATGGCAGCCAGTGCGCGATCTACACGCAGCTGGTTAATCGCATCCAGTCTCTGTTTCAGTGTCTCAATGTAGAGGTACAAGACGTTTCGCCTGATTGTCCCAGTGTTAAGCACCCTGTTTCCGCATTCTGCCGCTTAATAATAAAGATATTGGGCAAATAATTGCTGGAAACGTGATCAATCTAACACCTGGAGGATTGACCGTAAAGAAAGTTGCGCTACTTAACAGTTTAGCATGTTCCGACCGTAGCCCTGCTTTTTTCAGACTTCGACACGAAACTGCGACCCGCAAGATCCAGGCGCAGTCTGACATCGCGGCCTTTTCAATCCGTTGAAACTGACAGCATTCCCCTATCAATGATAGGATATTCGATGAACGATCAAAATGGTTAACAGCATGTTAAACAAAATTTTCAGAATTGCTACCAGACAAAGTCCCCTTGCTCTGTGGCAGGCACAATATGTCCAACAGCGCCTGATGGCGGCTCATCCGGGTCTGCAAGTTGAGCTGCTGCCGATGGTCACCAAAGGTGACGTCATCCTTGATACGCCACTGGCAAAGGTGGGCGGCAAAGGGCTGTTCGTCAAAGAGCTTGAGCTGGCAATGCTGGAAGGACGCGCCGATCTCGCTGTGCACTCGATGAAAGATGTGCCAATCGATTTTCCAGAAGGCCTCGGTCTGGTGACCATTTGCGAGCGTGAAGATCCGCGCGATGCTTTCGTCTCCAATCGTTTCAGCAGTGTTGATGAGCTGCCGCAAGGCGCGGTTGTCGGCACTTCCAGCCTGCGTCGCCAGTGTCAGCTTAGCGCCCGTCGTCCGGATTTAGTGATTCGCTCACTGCGCGGCAATGTTGGTACGCGTCTCGGCAAACTCGATGCCGGTGAATACGACGCCATTATTCTGGCGGCGGCGGGTTTGAAACGTTTAGGACTGGAAGATCGCATTCGTCAGGCAATGCCAGCGGAGATTTCCCTGCCAGCCGTGGGCCAGGGCGCTGTCGGCATTGAATGCCGCGTAGATGATGAACAATTGATTACGCTGCTACAGGCGTTGAATCATGACGATACCGCAGTATGCGTGCGCGCCGAACGCGCGATGAATACGCGGCTGGAGGGCGGTTGTCAGGTGCCAATCGGCAGCTTCGCCGTGCTGGAAGACGATCAGCTGTGGCTGCGAGGTTTGGTCGGCTCACCGGATGGCAACCAAATGGTGGTGGGCGAGCGTCGAGGTCCACGCGATCACGCCGAAAAAATGGGCATTTCGCTGGCCGAAGAGCTGCTGGATGGCGGCGCGCGCGATATCCTGCGTGAAGTCTATCAAGGTCAACCGCCAGCATGACTATCCTCGTGACCCGCCCGGAACCGGTCGCCACTGAACTGGTCTCGCGTTTGCGCAGCCTGGGCAAGCTGGCATGGAGCTTTCCGCTGATTGAATTCACGCCGGGTCGCGATCTTATTCATTTGCCAAACCAACTTGCCGCGCTACAGCCAGGCGATCTGGTGTTTTTGCTGTCGCAGCAGGTCGTCACTTTCGCCCAGCCCGCTTTACAGCTCAGTCTGACTGCGTGGCCTGAAGCACTCAACTATTATGCTATTGGCCGCAGCACCGCTTTAGCCTTGCATACCGTCAGTAATCTCAAAGTAGACTATCCTCATGCGCGGGAGACCAGTGAAGAGCTGGTGCGCCTGAATCGTCTGCAACAGATTAGCGGCAAACGCGCCCTGATTCTGCGCGGCAGTCCGGGGCGCGAGTTGCTGGCGGAAACGCTGATTGAACGCGGCGTTGAGGTGCAATATTGCGAGTGTTATCAGCGCTGTGAAAAGCACTACAACGGCGCGACTGAAGGCCGCCGCTGGCGCGATCGCGGCATTACAACGCTGGTGGTCACCAGCGGCGAAATGTTACAACAACTCTTTTCTCTGTTTCCGCCAATTGATCGTCGGGAATGGTTACTGCACTGTCGGCTTGTGGTCGTCAGTGAACGTTTGGCTACGCAAGCCGCTGAATTAGGCTGGCAGGACATTGATGTAGCCGATGGTGCCGATAACGATGCGCTGCTGCGCGCGTTACGCTGAACTTAACAATGGGATGAGCCATAATGACGGAACAAAAAGCCTCCTCCGCCATGGTTGAAGAAACCACCCCAGCGGACAATTCTCCCTCGCCAGCAACCAAGCCACCTCGCGATAAAAAAGGCGATGGCAAGGTGCTGAGTGCAGTGGCGATTGTGATTGCGCTGGCGATTGGGGCGGGACTTTACCTTAATGGGAAACACCAGGCCGATTTACAGGCTCAAACTAACCAGAACCTCAGCGAGCAGCTGAGCGCCTTGCAGCAGCAACTGGGCAGCGACAAACAGCAGCTGACGCAACAGCTGGATAGCGCCAACAGCGCCTTGCAGCAGACGCGCACGCAGCAGGATAACAGCGCAAAAGAGCTGGAAACCCTGCGCGATAAAGTCGCTACCATCTCCGGAAACGACACGCGTACCTGGCTGCTGGCGCAGGCGGATTACCTTGTCAAACTGGCGGGCCGCAAACTGTGGAGCGATCAGGATGTCACCACCGCGGCAGCGTTACTGAAAAGTGCTGACTCCAGCCTGGCCGACATGAATGATCCGAGCGTGATGAACGTGCGTCGCGCGCTAACGCAGGACATCAGTTCACTCTCCGCCGTCAGCCAGATTGATTATGACGGCACCATTCTCAAGCTCAATCAGCTGTCGAACGGCGTTGATAATCTGCGTCTGGCCGACAATGACAGCGATGATTCACCTATGGACGCCGATGGCGGTGAACTCTCCAGTTCGCTGCACGAGTGGCGTCAAAATCTGGTGAAAAGCTGGCATAACTTTATGGATGATTTCATCACCATCCGCCGCCGCGACAACACCGCACAGCCGCTGCTGGCACCGAATCAGGACGTTTACCTGCGCGAAAACATTCGTTCGCGTCTGCTGATTGCGGCTCAGGCCGTACCGCGTCATCAGGATGAGATCTACAAACAGTCTATCGATGCGGTATCAACCTGGGTTCGCGCCTGGTACGACACCAACGATGCCGCCACCAAAGCCTTCCTTGCACAGCTGGATGAACTGAGCCAGCAGAGCATTTCGATGGATGTGCCGGATACGCTGGAAAGTCAGCCGCTGCTGGAAAAACTGATGCAAACTCGCGTGCGTAATTTGCTGGCTCAGCCATCGGTTGCTGCTGATCAACAGGGAGGCTAACCATGCTGAAAGTATTGGTGCTTTTCCTGCTGCTGATTGCGGGCATTGTGGTTGGACCGATGGTCGCCGGCCATCAGGGCTACGTCCTGATCCAGACCGACAACTGGAACATTGAAACCAGCGTAACCGGCCTGGCGATCATTTTGATCCTCAGCCTGCTGGTGATTTTGTTGGTGGAATGGATTCTGCGTCGCCTGTTCCGCACCGGCGCACGCACACGCGGCTGGTTCACCGGCCGCAAGCGTCGTAGCGCGCAGCGCCACACGCAGAGCGCGTTAATGAAGCTGGCAGAAGGTGACTTCAAACAGGCCGAAAAACTGCTGTCGAAAAATGCCGATCACGCCGATCAGCCGGTGGCCAACTACTTGCTGGCTGCTGAAGCGGCGCAGCAACGCGGTGATGAACTCCGTGCTAATCAGCATCTGGAGCGCGCTTCTGAGTTGTCGGTAAACGACACGATTCCGGTTGAAATTACTCGCGTACGTCTGCAACTGGCGCGTAACGAAGATCATGCTGCACGCCACGGCATTGACCGCCTGCTGGAAGTCGCGCCGCGCCATCCGGAAGTGCTGCGTCTGGCAGAACAAGCCTATATTCGCACCGGCGCGTGGGGCGCATTGCTCGACATTCTGCCTGCGATGCAGAAAGTGCAGATCAATGATGAAGCTCAGCGCGATGCCTTGCAGCAGCAAGCCTGGCTGGGTCTGATGAACCAGGCGATGGCCGATCAAGGCAGCGACGGTTTGAAGAAATGGTGGCAGAACCAGAGCCGCAAAACGCGTCAGGAAACCGCCTTGCAGGTGGCAATGGCAGAACATCTGATTGAGTGTGACGATCCGGACACCGCACAGAGCATCGTGCTGGAAGGCCTGAAACGTCAATATGACGATCGTCTGGTGTTGCTGATGCCGCGTATTAAAAGTGGCGATCCGCAATCTCTGGAGAAAGCGCTGCGTCAGCAGATTAAACAGCATGGCGCCACACCGCTGCTGCACAGCACGCTGGGTCAGATGCTGATGCGTCATGGCGAATGGCAGCAGGCGGCAGAAGCGTTCCAGCAAGCGCTGGCGCAGCGTCCAGATGCGTTTGATTATGCCTGGCTGGCCGATATTTACGACCGCCTGCATCGCCCGGAAGACGCCGCCAAAATGCGTCGCGAAGGCCTGCTACTTACGCTGAAGACCAATCCCAGCGCCTGATTTTACGATTGTTACTTTTGTGCACGCCGGGCTTGTCCCGGCTTTTTTTTGCCTGTTATAAACTGCAGACAAAAAAACACCTGCCATAAGCAGGTGTAAGATCAGGTCGTTAAGACAACTGATGGCATCCGACTCAACGTAATGTCCTTCTTACTGCAGTAAAGCGTGCGCAAATACTGCCAGGCTGGACAACGGATGCCGTAAGGGGCTCTGCATCATTCCCAGGTTTATGTAGCAACAGCAAACATAAGAGGTGGAATGAGCATCTACAGGTAGATTATTGCACAAGACGTGCCAAAGTTGCAGTTATCGCAATAAGCTAATTAATATCAACAAGATATGATTTCTACCAAGATCTCGCTGTTAGCCACTGTCGGTAAAACGCGACGAATACTCAAAAAGCTGTCTCCGCAGAGCGACAAGCTATGCAAGGAATTGTCATGCCCATATAAATCAGTGATTTATATGTATCTGAATAGCGACAATGTGCGGAACTACGCGCAAAGGAAATGATGGGAAGAGTTGAGAACACGAATGGCGGACACAAACGAAAAAAGCCTGCTTTTTCAAGCAGGCTTTTCGAATATGGTCGGCGAGAGAGGATTCGAACCTCCGACCCACTGGTCCCAAACCAGTTGCGCTACCAAGCTGCGCTACTCGCCGATTTTTTACTTCTTTAACGCTACTGCGTAATTTTGCCTGGTGCGAAGGGAGGGACTTGAACCCTCACGTCCGTAAGAACACTAACACCTGAAGCTAGCGCGTCTACCAATTCCGCCACCATCGCGTGACCGAGCAAAATCTGGGGTGGCTAATGGGACTCGAACCCACGACAACTGGAATCACAATCCAGGGCTCTACCAACTGAGCTATAGCCACCATAATTCTGGTGCGTAAGCGTGTCACGCTTACTTAAATTCACTGCATAACGCGGTTAAACCAACCACCGAAGCTCTTGCGCACAAACTAAATGGCGCGCCCGACAGGATTCGAACCTGAGACCTCTGCCTCCGGAGGGCAGCGCTCTATCCAGCTGAGCTACGGGCGCGTAGCGCCGTTGCGGATGGGCATACTACGGGCTTGACCTCATACTGTCCAGCCCTTTTTTAGAAAAAAAACGCGTTTGATTACGCTTTGTGCATTCCATCGATAATTACAGCAGTTTGAGGCGCTTACCCTCTCATTTTTGCTGTAAAAACCAGCAACTTCAGAGATCGCCGCGCCAATGGTAGCGTAAATATTTCAGCAGCTTTAATTGGCGACGCAGACGCGAAGGCTGACGAATGAGACGATAAAGCCATTCCAGTCCGGATTTTTGCCACCATACGGGCGCGCGCTTAACGTGCCCGGTAAACACATCGTAAGTGCCACCGACGCCCATATAGAGCGCCTGCGGCCAATGGGCGCGGCAATCACGCATCAATAGCTCCTGGCGCGGCGAACCTTGTGCCACCGTGACAATCTGCGCACCACTCGCGGCGATGCGGGCAAACAGCGCGTCGCGCGCTTCAGGCGCAAAGTAACCATCCTGACTGCCAACGATATTCACATTCCACTGTCGCTGCAGCTTGTCGCAGGTTTCCTGCAGCACCGCCTGGCGTCCACCAATCAGAAACACCGGAATGCCGCTGCGCCCCGCGCTCTCCATCAGCGCTTCCCACAAATCCGCGCCTGCGATGCGGTTCACCTGCAGCTGAGGATACTTCTTACGCAGCGAACGGACGATGCTGATGCCATCCGGATACTTGAACTCTGCCTCAGCGATCAGTGCGCGTAGCTGCGCATCCTCTTCCAGCGTCAGCATTTTCTCGGCATTCATCGCCACCAGCGTGCCGCAGCGCGGTTTGCCCTCGGGCAGCAGAAAGCGCAGAAAGCTCGCCATATCGTTGAAGGCGTGAAGATCGACTCCGCGCAGGCTATAGCGCGGCTTATCGGTTTCCATGGTATGAATTTCCCGTTGTGCCCAAAAGTTAAGAAGGGCTGTGTAAAACCGGCTCGCTGCGCGGGCGAATCAGCCCCGCGCGCGCCAACAGCCAGTAAAGCAATTTAGCCGCCCACATGCAGGCCGCAAAAATCAGACAAAAGAACACCACGCGCGAGCCGAAAGCATCCAGCCCTTCACGCGCCAGTACGATCATATTAAACACCGCACCGAAGCAAAAACTCTGCAAAATCGCTCCGCTGTAACGGTTGCTGGTATCGCGGCCATACAGATAAAGGTTATCGAAGCCTTTCATCAGCAGGCCGACAGCCACCGCACCCATCGGGATAAACCACACGCCGCCCATCACCACCAGCGAACCCAGCAGCGTGGGCGAAATCGCCAAGCCGGAATGGTTGTTCAGCACTTCCCAGGTAAAGTAGTTAGCGCTGTTAAGAATGGCTGTTGGGCGTCCCGGCCACATCCAGCTGGGAATGAACACGTAGAAATCACGCCAGATCGGTGCCAGCCCCTGAAAATCGATCTTGTCGTAGTTTTGCAGTAACAGCGCCAGGTTTTCCCACGGCGAGAAGGTATCGCGCGTCAGATAAAGGAAGGTATAAAACGCTTCATCGCCCACCACGTCGAGGTTATAGCGACGCAACGCCAGCCAGAACATACCGCCAATCGCCATCACACCGGCGCCAACCAGCATCCATAGCGTGATCCAGCCGCGCGTAATACCAATAAACAGGAACAGCGCGAACGCGATAATGATATTGGCGCGCGTGCCGCCCACCAGCGCGTAGGTCAGTAAGCCAAACGCCACCGACACCAGCAAAAACCACAGCCACTGACGCTGGGTTGGCTTGAGGAAGTAGCGAATCAGCATCGCCGGAATAAAGAAGTAGAAGAAGCGTTTAAGCGCCACGCCGGACACTTCGCTGGAGAAGATCTGGTTGTAAGCCGAAAGCCGGAACAGCAGCAGGCCGTTGTGCATAAAGAACACCGTCACGGTGCCAATCGCCACCAGCGCCAGCAACAGACAGGTCAGATTAGTTTCAACCCGGTTCATCTGCAGCCAGGGTTTGCGCGCAGGCGCATTAGCCGGCCGCAGCCGCACCTTGTAGCTGACGTAATAGATGGCATAAAAGCTGGTCGCGGCCAGCAGCGCCTGCAGCAGATATTCCGGCGGCACCACCGCCACGTTAAAGCGGAACACCAGCACGCTGGTCAGCGGGAAGCCGAAATAGAAGGTCAGTAAAAACAGAATGGTGAAGAACAGGTGGAAGTTGAAGCGCACCCGTTTAAATTCCCGCCAGGTTAGGGTCAGAATGAAACCCAGCGAAAACAGATAAACCACCAGCAGACCACTAAACTGCATCAGGCTCATGTTCTCTCCCTTTCACTCAGGGTTAGCGCGTCGCGCCAGCCTGCCAGATAGCCGGGGGCAAAAAAGGCAATTGAAGATTGATCACATTGCGCTAATTGCCGCTGCGCTTCGGCAACGCTCGCCGCATCCAGCGCATCTTCGCTAAACAGCACCGGCAAGCCTTGCTCGCTGAGATCGCGCCAGAACGGATTTTTACGGTTCAGCACAAACGGAATATTGGCCTGAATCAGCAGGCAAAGCGTACCAATGCCTTGCTGGCGCTCGAACATAAAATAGCCGAGCTGGCAGCGGCTAAGCAATGTCAGATAGGCATCAAAGTCGATCTTGTCGCGCAGCAATGTCACCTGGCCCGCCGGGAACAGGCGCTGTGCGGCGGCAGCAATCTCATCGATGTAAGCGTGATTATTCTGCGGATAACCGAGCGGCACGACGATTTTCACTTGTTCACCAAACTGGGCACGAATCGCCTCTAAACCGGCAATGTGGCGATTACTGCGATCGCCGGAATTACCGAGCAGGATAGTGAAATCGGGGCTTTCCACCGGCGCAGGCAGCGCCACATCCGGCATGCGCGTCGGGAAATAGAGCAGCGAAGCGGGGACGCGCGGATGACGCTGCTGGAAATGATGCAAATCACCGCGCGTCGCAAACACGCGCGCCACGCGCCCTTGCGCCATTCTGCGCAGCAGATAAAACAGCTGGTACTTGAGGCCGCGACCTTCTTCGTAGAGATCCGCGCCCCAAACATGCCAGAACGCCTGCTGACGGCGCAGTTTGCCGCTCAGTAAGGCTAACCAAATACTGGGATTAAACTGGCCGTGAAAGAAGAAGCGCTGCGAGCGATCGGCAGCACGCGCCATCACCGCCTGCGCCAGCGCACGCTTGCTGGCAAAAGTTTCAATCTGCAGTGAAGCATAGGCTTGCAGCGTTTCGGGTGCGCTGGAAACCACCATAAACTGACGCGGCGCAGCGCCGGGCAGCTCGGCGCTCATCACGTCATTAAAGAAGCGCAGCACCGTATGATTGTGATGCGGGATATCCGATCCCAATACGTGAAAAGTCGTCATTTTTTCCGGCAATAAATCATGAAGGCGCCACAACAAAGGGCGAAATAGAGAACGTAGGTTGCCATGTAAGCCTGCGCAGCCCCGGCGGTCCCGTGCAGCGGAATCAGCCAATGGGAAAAGCCGGTCAGCAGCGCAAACTGGCTGATTTCCGTGAGAATATAGAAGCGCAGCGACGCTTTGGCGATCACCAGATATCCGAAAACATAGGCGCCGACTTTAAACACGTCACCGCACAACTGCCAGACGAAAAGGTCACGCATCGCGCTGAACTGCGGCGAAAAAAGCAGCCAGATAGCGACATCGCGCAGCAGCCATACGCAGAAACTGGCCGCCGCAACGGCAGGTAACACAAAGCGCAGCGCACGCCCAATCTCACGGGCGATTTGCGGTTTCTGCTCCAGCCGCGCCAGCGTGGGCAGCAGCCAGACGCTAAAGGTGGCGGTGATAAATTGCAGATAGGCATCGGAAATACTGGTCACGCCCTGCCATAAACCGACCTGCGCCCAGCCTTGCTGCTCAGCCAGCAGATTTCGCATCATCACCCACGCCACCGGCAAGGTAAACGAGGTAATCAGCGCCATCAGCGTAAACTTTGCCAGATTGCGCGCCAGTTCAGGATGCCAGCCTGGCATCAGCCAGCTCAGCGGCAGCCGATCGCGATGGCGACGCAGCATCAGCAACGCCGGAAACACCAGCAGCGCCGGCACCAGCGCCAACCCCACTAACGCACCAGCATAGCCGCCCAGCCACCAGCACAGCACATAACCCATCACGCCGACGACACTTCCGGCAATCAGCGCCAGCGCATTGCCGCGCGCATCGCGAAAGCCCTTCAGCAACGCCAGCGTCAGATTGGCCCAGGCAATACCGAGCTGCAGAAAGGCGACAATGCGCACCACGTTGGCATATTCCGCGTGACCAAACAGCGCCGTGCTGATGGGCGTTGCCGCCAGCAAAAACACCAGCGCCAGCAGCGTTGAAAAGCCGAGCACAATCGCCGAAGCCGTGCCGGTCACCGCGCGCAGTTGTTGTGGCTGTTGTTGATGTTGCGCGACTAAGGTGGTGACGCCGTTAAAGATGCCCGCGCCCGCCAACACGCCGAGTACGGTAATCAACTGGCGGAAGTTACCGGCTTGCCCGATCCCTTCCGGCCCGAAGCTTACCGCCAGCAGTTTCACCACCAGCAGGCCAGCAACGATTTTTACCAGCGTGGAAGAAGCGGTCCAGACTGAAGCTTTTGCTAATGACATCAGGCAAAGAAACTCAGCAGCGAACTGATCACCGTACGCTGGTTGTTATCCGATAAGTTGTAGAACAGCGGCAGGCGCAGCAGGCGTTCGCTTTCACGCGTGGTAAAGGCATCATCACCGTGGAAACGGCCAAAACGTTCACCCGCTGGCGACGAGTGTAGCGGGATGTAGTGGAACACCGTGAGGATTTCCGCCTCTTTCATCCAGTTGATCAGCGCCTGACGATCGTCGCTGTCGCGCAGCTTGATGTAGAACATGTGCGCATTGTGGCGGCAATTTTTTGGCACCACCGGCAGCTCAATACGGCCAGCAGCAGCCAGCGGCTGTAGCGCATCGTAGTAGCGCTGCCACAAACGCAAACGCTGCTGATTAATCTGCTCTGCCGCTTCCAGCTGCGCCCACAAATAGGCCGCCTGCAGATCCGCCATCAAATAGCTGGAGCCAATATCGCGCCAGGTATATTTATCCACCTGACCACGGAAAAACTGGCTGCGGTTGGTGCCTTTTTCACGAATGATCTCGGCCCGATCCACCAGCTTAGCGTCATTGATCAGCGTTGCGCCGCCTTCACCGCCGGCGGTGTAGTTTTTGGTTTCGTGGAAGCTAAAGCAGCCAATGTGACCGATGGTGCCGAGCGCGCGCCCTTTGTACTGCGACATCACGCCCTGCGCGGCATCTTCGATTACATAGAGTTTATGCTTCGCCGCCAGCGCCATGATGCTGTCCATCTCGCAGGCCACGCCCGCGTAATGCACCGGCACGATGGCGCGGGTTTTCGGCGTGATCGCCGCTTCAATCAGCGTTTCGTCGATATTCAGCGTATCGGGGCGCACATCGACAAACACAATGGTCGCGCCGCGCAGCACAAAGGCGTTGGCGGTGGAGACGAAGGTGTAACTCGGCATGATCACTTCATCGCCAGGCTGCAGATCAATCAGCAGCGCCGCCATCTCCAGCGACGCGGTGCAGGATGGCGTCAGCAGCACTTTTTTGCTGCCGAAATGCTGTTCCATCCACTGCTGGCAGCGGCGAGTAAAGCCGCCATCGCCGCAAAGCTTGCCGCTGGCCATCGCCGACTGCATATATTCAACTTCGCTGCCGACAATCGGCGGCGCATTAAATGGGATCATGAGGCTTTCCTGTAGAACCAGTAAGCGGTGCTTTCCAGCCGCGCACCGCTGCGTAAATAGAGGCGCATCGCCGTGAGATTGCTGAGCTGGGTCGCCACGCGCAGATGCGTTAGCTGACGCACGCGGCCCCAGTCAGCGGCAGCGAGCAGCAAGCGCTGGCCGACGCCGCAGCCTTGTGCGCCAGGCAATACCGCCAGCAGACCGATGCGCATACCGCCGTCCACTTCGCGCATCGAGACGAAACCTTGCAGCGCGCCCTGCTCATCACAGGCCACTAAACATTGATTATCGAAAGTGCCGCGCACCGCATTTTCAATCCACTGCGCGTAAAAGCGTCCGCTGTCTGCTGCAGCAAACCACGGCGCACGGAAACGACTTTGGCTAAACGCCTGCGCAGCCGCTTCACGCAGTGCCGGGACTTGTGCTTCCCGCGCGATGCGCACGCCGATTTGCCGCTCGGTATGTTTGATGCTGAGGGAAAGATCGGCTTCGCCTTCAACCAACTGAAAACCGTGCTGGCTCAGCGCATCGATGGCATCAACGCGTTCAGCGGGCACCTTCACTTGCCACAGCGCATACGGCTGCTGAAGCGCCTCGGCCAGCGCCAAATCGCCATCCAGCGACAACCGCGCGCTGTTCTGACCGAAGAAGTTATTTTCCCACGTAAGGGGATCAATATTGACGCGGACGGGCATGATGAACATCCAGCAGATAAGGTTTCATCGCCAAACGCCTTTGGTATCAACAATCCACGGCTGAGCAATCTGGGACGCATCTATCGCGCGGAACTGCGCGTGATCAACCAGCATCACCAGAATATCTGCCTGCTGCAGCGCTACGTCCGTGGCAACCAGCGTGGCTTCGTGCGCCAGACGTTGCGGAATATCTTTCACATGCGGCTCAACCACCCAGGTTTTGCCGCTGTGCCATTCGGCAATACGATGCGCGACGCTCATCGCCGGGCTTTCGCGCAGATCATCAATATTCGGTTTGAAGGCCAGACCAAAGCAGGCAATGGTGACATCGCTGGCGCGTTTGCCGCTGGCGGTGAGGCACTCTGCTAACGCTTGTTTTACCTGATCCAGCACCCAGCCCGGTTTGGCGTCATTGACTTCACGCGCGGTGCGAATCAGTCGCGCCTGCTCGGGGTTTTGCGCCACGATAAACCACGGATCGACGGCGATACAGTGGCCGCCGACGCCCGGTCCGGGTTGCAGGATGTTGACGCGCGGATGGCGATTCGCCAGCGCAATCAGCTCCCACACGTTGATGCCCTGCTCGGCGCAAATCAGCGACAGCTCATTGGCAAAGGCGATATTCACATCGCGGAAGCTGTTTTCGGTGAGTTTGCACATCTCGGCGGTACGCGCATTGGTTTCCACACACGCGCCGCGCAGGAAAATGCGGTACAGCTCGCTGGCGCGTGCGGAACAGGTTGGCGTCATGCCGCCAATTACGCGATCGTTTTCCAGCAGTTCAACCATTACTTTGCCGGGCAATACGCGCTCCGGGCAGTAAGCGATAAACACATCGCACGCATCACCGTGCTGCGGGAAACGCAGATCGGGACGCGCCGCCGCCAGCCACTCCGCCATTTGCTCGGTGGCACCCACCGGCGACGTGGATTCAAGGATCACCAGATCGCCTGCTTTTAATACGGGCGCAATCGACAGCGCCGCGGCCTGCACATAGCTGAGATCCGGCTGATGGTCGCCGATAAACGGCGTGGGCACGGCGATCAGGAATGCATCGGCGGCTTCGGCCTGCGTAGTCGCACGCAGATGACCGGCACGCACGGCTTCGCGCACCACCTCACCCAACTCGGGTTCCACGATGTGGATATCGCCGCGATTAATGGTTTCGACGGCGCGGACATTAATATCCACACCAACGACTTTCTTTCCCCGTGAGGCAAAAACGGCCGCCGTCGGCAGCCCAATGTAGCCCAGTCCGATAACGGAAATGGTTTCAAAACGCATGGTTAGACTCTGTGTTGTTTTAGGGCCTGCAAGATGCGCGCGCAGGCATGGCCATCGCCATACGGATTGTGCGCGCGGCTCATTGCCTGCCAGGCTTCATCGTCCTGCAACAGCAGGCTGACTTCAGCGACAATTTTACTGATATCGGTGCCGACCAGTTTCACCGTGCCTGCGTCCACCGCTTCCGGACGCTCGGTGGTATCGCGCATCACCAGTACCGGTTTGCCCAATGACGGCGCTTCTTCCTGAATGCCGCCGGAATCGGTGAGAATCAGCCATGAGCGATTCATCAGCCAGACAAACGGCAGATACTCTTGCGGCTCAATCAGAATGATGTTTTCGATGCCGCTGAGAATGCGATTAACCGGTTCGCTGACGTTGGGATTGAGGTGCACAGGATAGACAATTTGCACCTGCGGATGCTGGCGCGCGATTTGCGCCAGCGCACTGCAAATGCGTTCAAAGCCGTCGCCAAAACTTTCGCGGCGATGACCCGTAACCAGAATGAGTTTTTTGTCAGCGTCGAGGAACGGATAGCGCGCGGCGAGGCGGGCATTGAGATCGGCATCGTCCAGCACGCGATCACGCACCCACAGCAGCGCATCAATCACCGTGTTGCCGGTCACGAAAATGCGCGCATCCGGCAGATTCTCCCGCAGCAGATTTTGTCGCGAATTTTGCGTGGGCGTGAAGTGATAGCTGGCGAGATGGCCGGTGAGCGTGCGATTCGCCTCTTCGGGCCACGGCGACATCAGGTTGCCGGTACGCAAACCTGCTTCCACGTGACCCACCGGAATCTGGTGATAAAACGCCGCCAGGCTGGCCGCAAACGTGGTGGTAGTATCGCCGTGCACCAACACCACATCCGGCTGGAAATCGGCCAGTACGGTTTTCATGCCCTGCAGAATGCGGCTGGTGATCTCCGTCAGCCCTTGTTCCGGGCGCATGATATTCAAATCATAATCAGGCTGCAGCTGGAACAAACGCAGCACCTGGTCGAGCATTTCACGATGTTGTGCGGTGACGCATAAGCGCGACTCGAACGCAGGATCCTGCGCCAGCGCCTGCACCAGCGGAGCCATTTTGATCGCTTCAGGACGCGTGCCAAATACCGTCAGAACTTTCACGTGGCTTCTCTTAATGGCTCGTTGCTAACGTTGAACGCGGACGACGCACCAGCGCCACTCCCGCGCCGACCAGCGCGCCAATCACGCCCCACATGATCATCATAAACAGGCGGCGCGGACTATCGCGCGACACCGGCTCTTCCGGGGTGCGCAAGTAGCGGTAAGTCTGGAATTGTTTATCCAGACGCGGCCCGGCCTGCAGCGTACTCAGCATCGCTTTGTTTTGATCATAGCTTAAATCGTAAGCAGGTCCGCTGGCTTGTAAGGTGTCGAGTTGCGCCTGCAGCATTTGCTGACCCAGCAGGAAACGATCGCTGTCTGGCAGCGCCTCGCCGGTTGCCGGTGCGCGGTTCTCTTTAATACCCTGCTCGCTCGCCACTTTCAGTGCCTGCTCGATGCGCTGGCGTTGACGTTCAAATACCGCCTGCGCCACTTCCTGCTGACGGTTGACCTGCGACTCGAGCTGCACGCTGCGCGCCTGCCAGGCGCCTTTCAGCTCCGCATTAAGATGACGCGCCGCACGTTCGCTGGCGTAGGCAATGTATTGACGCAGCAGATTGTTGGCATCGCTGGCGGTTTCGGCGACCAGCTTGATGTTATCCAGGATGTTGCGCGCCGGATCGGCAGCGGTGAACTGGATGTTGGTGATCAAGTCGTCGAGCAGCGCCGCATCGTTGTGCGCGTTACCGCTTTTGCGGCTTTTGAAGTATTCGGTCTGCTGCCAGAAATCACGGCGTGTATCCCAGGATGCCAGCTGCATGGTGAATTCCTGATAAACCTCATCCATCACGGTCGGCGCTGGCGAGCTGAGATTGAGCGTGTTGGTGCGCACATCCAGATTATTGAGGAATTGCTGCTGCACGAAGAAATCACCCAGCATATTGACCGTGGGACGATCGGTCACCGCCGTGGTGCTCCACGCTTGCTTCATTAACATCGATGCCAGCCAGGCAACGAGCGCAAACAGCAGCGCCAGACCGATTATCCAGCGTTTACCACGCCAGAGCGTGCAGCCAAGGCCACGCATATCCAGTTCGTTCTCCACAACGACAGAGGTCATAACAAAATCCTTATCAGGGTACTTTTCTGGGTAATTTATTTTTTATCTTCGCTGCTTTGCCAGCGACGTTTAATGCGACGGATTTTGCGCGCCACGCGCCATGCGTGTTTCAGGCAATAGCCGTAAAGGAGAAACGCCATCATGAACAGCACCAGCATCACCCATTCCGGGATGAAAGCCAGATACTCGCCAAGCACTCCAATACCCGCCAGAAGCGCGGCGGCGACGGTAATCAGCAGGAACGCCTGACGTGATGTGAATCCGGCGCGCATGATCAAATGGTGGATGTGCTGGCGGTCAGCGGAAAACGGGCTCATGCCTTTGCGCAAACGGCGATACATAATCGCCACCATATCCATCAGCGGAATGGCGATCAGCCACAGCGCGGTGACTGGCGTGATCGGATGGCTCAGGCCTTGGGTAGTTTCCAGCAGAATCCAGATGATGGTGAAACCAATCATGGTGCTGCCGGCATCGCCCATAAACACTTTGTAGCGACGGCCAATCAAGCCGAGATTGAGCAGGATATAAGGAATGGTGGCGGCGATCATCGCGAAACACCACATGGCGAGGCTGGTCTGACCGTCGAAATAGAGAATGATACCGATGGCGGCGAAGGTGACGCTGGAGAGGCCGCCAAGCAGGCCATCAATCCCATCCACCATATTGAACGCGTTGATGGCGGCCCAGACGGCGAATAGCGTCAATACGTAGCCAAAGGGACCGACGATCAACTCAACCGGCCCGATAATAAAGCCCAGACTGAGCAAATAGAGTTTGGCGCCGACCATCATCACAATGGCGACCGCCGCCTGCACCAGCGCGCGGATTTTAACGCTGATATCGAAGCGATCGTCCAGTGCGCCAACCAGCACCAATACGCCCGCGCAGCTCAGATACAGCATCGCGTGCGGCAAATAATAATTTGAGATGGCAAAAGCGAAGCAGATTCCCGCGTACACGGAAATGCCGCCAACTAACGGAATGGCGCCATGGTGCCTTTTTCTGGAGTTTGGTGTGTCCACGAGCCCAATTTTTTTAGCTGCTTTGCGAGCAAAAAACAGGAACACTAAAGTAAAAAGAAAAACTAAACCAAGCTCAGTACTCATAGTGAGTAAATTCACGTTAATGCTCTCAGCTAAAATCGTGGACAACAATATGCAAAACACCTGCCATTGCCATATATCCCTATTCCGAATTCTGCTGCAGAAAAGCCTGATTGTTGAAAAAACACCCGCATCTCTGCCACAGTCATTATAAAAGCTTCCTGACTGCGCTAATCCTAATGCCCATAAATAAAAAACGCCACGTTAAGACGTGGCGTTAGCAATATTTCCTGGCAAATTGTGCGAATCACCGCTTGGCTTAGCGACTCGCCGTTCGCAACTTACGAACGCTTCATCATATCGAAGAATTCGTCGTTGGTTTTGGTCATGGCCAGTTTGTTGATGAGGAACTCCATCGCGTCGATTTCACCCATTGGATGGATGATTTTGCGCAGGATCCACATCTTCTGCAGCTCTTCCTGAGTGGTGAGCAGCTCTTCTTTACGGGTACCGGAACGATTGTAATCAATCGCTGGGAATACACGCTTCTCGGCGATTTTGCGCGAGAGGTGCAACTCCATGTTACCTGTACCTTTAAACTCTTCGTAAATCACTTCGTCCATCTTCGAACCGGTATCAACCAGCGCGGTCGCGATGATAGTCAGGCTGCCGCCCTCTTCCACGTTACGTGCCGCACCGAAGAAACGCTTCGGACGATGCAGGGCGTTGGCATCCACACCACCGGTCAGCACTTTACCTGATGCTGGAACCACGGTGTTGTAGGCACGCGCCAGACGCGTAATCGAGTCAAGCAGGATGATCACGTCTTTCTTGTGCTCAACCAGGCGCTTGGCCTTCTCGATCACCATCTCAGCAACCTGCACGTGACGTGACGCTGGCTCATCAAAGGTCGAAGCGATCACTTCACCTTTAACCAGACGTTGCATCTCGGTCACTTCTTCCGGACGTTCGTCAATCAGCAGCACCATCAACAGGCAATCTGGATAATTGTAAGCGATGCTCTGCGCGATGTTCTGCAGCAGCATGGTTTTACCCGCTTTCGGCGGCGCCACAATCAGACCACGTTGACCACGACCAATCGGAGAAGCCAGATCCAGCACGCGTGCGGTCAGATCTTCAGTCGAGCCATTACCGCGTTCCATACGCATACGCTTGCTGGCGTGCAGCGGCGTAAGGTTTTCGAACAGAATCTTGTTACGCGCGTTTTCCGGCTTGTCGTAGTTAACTTCATTAACTTTCAACAGTGCAAAGTAGCGTTCACCCTCTTTTGGCGGGCGAATCTTGCCAGAAATGGTGTCACCAGTGCGGAGGTTGAAACGGCGGATTTGGCTAGGAGAGACGTAGATATCATCGGGACCGGCGAGGTAGGAGCTATCTCCAGAACGGAGGAAACCAAATCCGTCCTGCAATATCTCCAGCACACCATCACCAAAGATGTCTTCGCCGCTTTTTGCGTGCTGTTTCAGGATAGAGAAAATAATATCCTGCTTGCGCATACGCGCCTGGTTTTCCAGCCCCATATTTTCGCCGAGGGTAATCAGCTCAGAAACCGGCGTATTCTTTAATTCGGTAAGATTCATAGTGATGGGTTCTTAAACTCGGGGTAATTCTCGAAATGATTGTCGTGAGTGGTATGGCAAAAATTCCATGCCTGTTAATGGCTCTTTTTCAACTCAGCTCGACGATTATCGTCAGATGTGGCGATAGGAAACGAGGAGACGGTCGAAAGATGATGCCGAATGTGCTAGTCATCAGATTGCCAAACCACGATAACGTTCATTGCGAGTAGGGTCTGACAAGGGAAAACTTAGATGCAAACTACAAGGTAAGAGCGTAATGCAGTGAAATTAACTTAACACGCTTAAAGTGAGACGTCCAGCAGTGGCGAAAAAATTCACCACTGCCGAACAAACACCGCGCCGGGCTTAGGCCAGGTTGGCGTTCAGGAACTCTTTCAACTGCCCTTTAGACAGTGCGCCAACCTTGGTTGCCGCCACTTCGCCGTTCTTAAACAGCAGCAGAGTTGGGATACCGCGGATGCCATATTTTGGCGCCGTACCCGGGTTGTCATCAATGTTCAACTTAGCGATGGTAAGTTTACCTTCGTACTCTTCTGCGACTTCGTCGAGAATTGGGGCGATCATTTTGCAAGGACCACACCATTCAGCCCAGAAATCTACCAGAGTGACACCGTCTGCTTTCAGTACGTCTGTGTCGAAACTGTCATCGGTCAAGTGAACGATCTTATCGCTGCTCATGTTTAACTCCAAAAGATTGCGCCTGGCGAATTGGCGGAAATGATACCAACGTAGGTTGACTTTATTTCATCGGATACGCTTTCGTAAAGCGCTAGTAAGCTGATATTCTACCACACTATGAGCAAAACACACTTAACTGAACAGAAGTTTTCCGACTTCGCCCTGCACCCTCAGGTGGTAGAAGCCCTTGATACCAAAGGCTTTTCTAACTGCACGCCTATCCAGGCGCTCGCATTGCCTTTTACGCTTTCAGGGCGTGATGTTGCGGGTCAGGCGCAAACCGGTACCGGCAAAACGATGGCGTTCCTTACGTCAACGTTTCATTATCTTCTTTCTCATCCTGCCGCAGAAGGTCGCCAGATCAATCAGCCACGTGCGCTGATTATGGCCCCGACGCGTGAGCTCGCCGTACAAATTCATGCCGATGCAGAACCGTTAGCGAAGGTCACTGGCTTAAAGCTGGGCCTGGCTTATGGTGGCGACGGCTACGATAAACAGCTGAAAGTGCTGGCTGATGGTGTCGATATTCTGGTGGGCACCACCGGACGTCTGATCGACTACGCCAAGCAGAACCACGTCAACCTGGGCGCGATTCAGGTTGTTGTGCTGGATGAAGCCGATCGCATGTTCGATCTCGGCTTTATTAAAGACATTCGTTGGCTGTTCCGCCGCATGCCGCCGGCCACCCAACGCCTGAGTATGCTGTTCTCTGCAACTTTGTCTTACCGCGTGCGTGAACTGGCGTTTGAGCACATGAACAACGCCGAATACGTGGAAGTGGAACCCGAGCAGAAAACCGGCCACCGTATTAAAGAAGAGCTTTTCTACCCTTCAAACGAAGAGAAAATGCGCTTGCTGCAGACGCTGGTAGAAGAAGAGTGGCCAGATCGCGCCATCATCTTCGCCAACACCAAGCACCGCTGTGAAGATATCTGGGGCCATCTGGCTGCTGATGGTCATCGCGTGGGTCTGCTGACGGGCGATGTTGCGCAGAAAAAACGTCTGCGCATCCTCGACGACTTTACTAAAGGCGATGTGGATATCCTGGTTGCCACCGACGTCGCGGCACGTGGTCTGCACATTCCTGCGGTAACGCATGTGTTCAACTACGATCTGCCTGACGATCGCGAAGACTACGTGCACCGTATCGGTCGTACTGGCCGCGCGGGCGCCAGCGGTCACTCCATCAGCCTGGCGTGCGAAGAGTACGCGCTGAACCTGCCGGCAATCGAAGAGTATATCGGTCACGGTATTCCGGTCAGCAAGTACAACAGCGATGCGCTGATGAGCGAACTGCCACCGCCGAAACGTCTGCAACGCAGCCGTTCGGGTAACGGCCCACGCCGTGGCGGGAACAACAGTAACCGTCGGAGCGGCGCGCCGCGCAATAGCAACCGTAAACGTTCGGGTTAAGCACACCATGCTAAGCGCATCGTCACTTTATGCAGCGATTGATTTAGGTTCTAACAGCTTTCATATGTTGGTGGTGCGCGAGGTGTCTGGCAGTATTCAGACCGTCGCGCGGATAAAGCGCAAAGTGCGTCTCGCGGCTGGCCTCGACAAAGCGAATCATCTCTCCGCCGAGGCGATGCAACGCGGCTGGCAGTGCCTGAAGTTGTTCTCTGAACAGCTGCAGGATATTCCTCCGGAACAAATCCGCGTGGTGGCAACCGCCACGCTGCGCCTTGCCGAAAATGCGCAGGATTTCCTCACAACGGCTGAACAGATTCTTGGCTGCGCGGTGAATGTCATCAGCGGCGAAGAGGAAGCACGCCTGATTTATCAGGGCGTAGCGCATACCACCGGCGGCTCCGATCAGCGTTTAGTGGTCGATATCGGCGGCGGCAGCACCGAACTGGTGACCGGCGAAGGTTCACATGCCACCACGCTGTTCAGCTTGTCGATGGGTTGCGTAACCTGGCTTGAACGCTACTTCAGCGATCGTCATCTGGCCAAAGAGAATTTTGAGCAGGCTGAACTGGCCGCGCGCGAGATGATCCGTCCGGTGGCCGCTGCGCTGCGCGAAAAAGGCTGGCAAATCTGTGTCGGGGCGTCGGGCACCGTACAGGCGTTGCAGGAAATTATGATGGCGCAGGGCATGGATGAGCGCATCACCCTGAGCAAACTGCAACAGCTGAAACAGCGCGCGATTCAGTGCGGCAAGCTGGAAGAGCTGGAAATTGAAGGATTGACGCTGGAGCGCGCCTTAGTGTTCCCGAGCGGTTTGTCGATTCTGATCGCTATCTTCCAGGAGCTGAGCATTGAAGGCATGACGCTGGCCGGCGGCGCACTGCGCGAAGGTTTAGTGTATGGCATGCTGCATCTGCCGGTTGATCGCGATATCCGCAGCCGCACATTGCAGAACGTGCAGCGTCGCTTTGCCATTGATATTGACCAGGCCGGTCGCGTGCGTCAGTTGGCGGAGAGTTTCTTCCGTCAGGTGAGCAGCAGCTGGAAGCTGGATAACCGATGTCGCGATCTGCTGCTTAGCGCCTGTTCCATCCACGAAATTGGCCTGAGCGTCGATTTCCGCCAGGCACCGCAGCACGCCGCTTATCTGATTCGCCATCTCGATCTTCCTGGCTTCACTCCCGCGCAGAAAAAAATGCTGGCTTGTCTGCTGCAGAACCAAAGCGGCAGCATTGATTTAGCCCTGCTGACCCAGCAAAACGCCGTGCCGCCGCGCATGGCGGAGCGTTTGAGCCGTTTACTACGCTTAGCGATTATTTTCTCGAGTCGTCGTCGCGATGACACCTTGCCTGCCGTGCGTTTACAGGCGGATGATGATGCGCTGCATTTGACGCTGCCGTCCGGTTGGCGCGAAGCACATCCGCTGCGTTCTGAGTTGCTGGAGCAAGAGAGTCATTATCAGTCGTACGTGCACTGGTTACTGACGATTTCCTGATTGGGAATTTGCCGGCTGTCCCCCATCCCGACCTTCCCCCGCAAGCGGGGGGAAGGAGATGCTGCCACATGCAACGCCAAACTCCCATATGGCAGCATCTTCCTCCCCCATTTATGGGGGAGGACCGAGGAGGGGGACAGCGAGCACTAACCGATAACTCAACCCTTCTTCGCATTCTCCAGCATCGCTCTCAACCCAGCGACGCGCGTCTGTCCGGTCTTCACGCGCTCTTCAGCGCTCACCACTTTTTTCTCGCGTTCCCACACCACATCGTCTTGCGGCAACTCCAGCAGGAAGCGACTCGGTTCCGGGCGCATCAGCTCGCCGTACTGGCGACGTTCACGGCACAGCGTAAAGGTCAGCTCTTTCTGCGCCCGGGTAATCCCCACGTAGGCCAAACGCCGCTCTTCCTCGATGTTATTCTCATCGATGCTGCTCTGGTGCGGCAATAAACCCTCTTCCATGCCGACCAGATAGACATACGGGAACTCCAGCCCTTTCGAGGCGTGCAACGTCATCAGCTGCACCTGATCGAGCTCTTCGTCACTCTCCCCGCGCTCCATCATGTCGCGCAGCGTAAAGCGCGTCACCACCTGTGCCAGCGTCATCGGTTCGTTCAGCTCATCCCCTTCCAGCATCTCGGTCATCCACTGGAACAGCAGGTTAACGTTCTTCATGCGCATCTCCGCCGCTTTCGGGCTGGGCGAGGTTTCAAACAGCCAGCTCTCGTAGTCGATGCCGCGAATCAGATCGCGCACCGCATTCACCGGCTCGCGTTCGGTCAGTTGGACGATTTCACTCAGCCAGTGCGTAAAGCGCTGCAGATGCTCCAGCCCGCGTCCGCTCAGCGTTTGCTCCAGTCCCATATCGAAGCTGGCGTTATACAGGCTTTTATTGCGCAGGTTGGCCCATTCGCCCAGCTTCTGCAGCGTTGCCGGACCAATCTCCCGGCGCGGCGTATTCACGATACGCAGAAACGCGCTGTCATCTTCCTGATTGGTCAGCACGCGCAGATAAGCCAGCAAATCTTTGATTTCCGGACGCGAGAAGAACGACGTGCCGCCCGAGATACGATACGGAATCCGGTTCTGCATCAACTGCTTCTCGAACACGCGCGACTGATGATTGCCGCGATAGAGAATGGCGTAATCTTTGTAGGCGGTTTTATTGATGAAGTGATGCGCGATCAGTTCGCCCGCCACGCGTTCCGCTTCGTGATCTTCGTTATTAGCGCTCAGCACCTTCAGCTCGCTGCCCTGCCCCAATTCTGAGAACAGACGCTTCTCAAACACGTGCGGATTATTGGCGATAAGGATGTTGGCCGATTTCAGGATGCGCTGCGTCGAGCGGTAATTCTGCTCCAGCTTCACCACTTCCAGCGCCGGGAAATCCTGTTGCAGCAGCACCAGGTTTTGCGGACGCGCGCCGCGCCACGAGTAAATCGACTGATCGTCATCGCCCACCACGGTAAAGCGCGCTCGCGCACCAACAAGTAGCTTCACCAGCTCATATTGGCTGGTGTTGGTGTCCTGATACTCATCCACCAGCAGATAGCGAATGCGCTGCTGCCAGCGTTCGCGCACTTCCTGATTGCGCTGCAGCAGCAGCGTGGGCAGCGCGATTAAGTCGTCGAAATCCAGCACGTTGCAGGATTTCAGGTGTTGGTCATACAGTTGATAACAGTGAGCAAAAATCTGATCGCGCTGCGATTGCGCCAAACCCGCTGCGCCCTGCGGATCGACCAGATCGTTCTTCCAGTTGGAGATGGTGGAAATCAGCTGCTGTAACAGCGTCTTGTCCTCTTCCAGCCACTGTTTGGTCAGGTCTTTGAGCAAGGCCAGCTGATCCTGATCGTCGAACAGCGAGAAGCTGGCTTTCATTCCCAGCGCTTTGTATTCGCGTTTGATGATCTCCAGTCCCAGCGTATGGAAGGTGGAAATCATCAGGCCGCGCGCCTCTTTACGCCCCAGAGTCTGCGCCACACGCTCTTTCATCTCGCGCGAGGCTTTATTGGTAAAGGTCACGGCGGCGATATGGCGCGCCTGATAGCCACATTCGCGGATCAGGTGGGCGATTTTGTTGGTGATCACGCGGGTTTTACCCGAGCCAGCACCGGCCAGCACCAGACAAGGACCGGTGACAAATTCGACAGCTCGTTGTTGGCCGGGGTTTAAACGCATAACGGAATTCGCTCAGTTGAATCAAAAGAAAGGAGGTTATAATGGCCGGATTATACACATTAGGACTTCATCATGGCGAAAACCGCGGCGGCTTTACATATCCTCGTGAAAGAGGAAGCGCAGGCCAAATCCCTGCTGGCGCAACTTGAAAAAGGTGCGAACTTCCAGCAGCTGGCAAAGAAACACTCAACCTGCCCATCCGGGCGCAACGGCGGTGATTTGGGTGAGTTCCGTAAAGGACAAATGGTACCGGCATTTGATAAGGCGGTCTTCACCTGTCCGCTGCTACAGCCTTACGGACCGGTGAAAACCGCCTTTGGTTACCACATCATTAAAGTGCTGTGGCGTAACTGATCACTTCTGATTTTTCATCTGCTGCAGCACGTTATTGCACTGATTGTCGTCGGTATCGCTAGGCGAAATCAGTGCAATCAACGCGGCAGCCGGAGCAACCACCGCACCGAGCGCCACCGCTGCGGCACCGCGCGCAATCAGCGGCCCGGCTTTCACTCCGGCATCCGGATTTTTAAAGGTGCCGCGCACATACAGCGGCGAACGCAGCGTAATAATGCGAATCCCTTTACTCTCCGGATTGATCGACAAGTCCAGGCGCTCGTTCGCGAAGTTGACGTTGCCCGTCACGTTGATTACCGCATTCTCGGTATCCAGCAGGAACAGTTTTGGCGTCGCTAAGCCCTGACGAATATTCAGATCGGTTGCCGCGCAGTTAATCTTCACTTCGTCATCGCCGAACAGTTTGCCGACCACATAGTTACCGACGTTCAGTCCGGCAATCTCCATCAGGCTGCGGCTGATCAGGCCATCATTCATCAATAGCTTCAGTTCGCCATTGCTGGTGCCGAGCAGATCCGCCACCGAATTGCCGGTGCCGCTCAGCGAGGCATCGCCGTTGAGCTGGCCCAAACTGTTCTGCATCGCTGTGACATCCGGGAACAGCTGACGTAGACGCAGCTTACGCGCGTGCAAATCGGCGCGTCCGCGCATCGGGCTGCGATCGCCCTCCAGATGAATGGTGGAGTTGATGCTACCGCCCGCCATACCAAAGCGCAGCGGATCGAGTAACAGATCGCCGTTTTTCAGTTGCAGATGGGTATAGAGATCGCTGAGCGGCAGCTTGCTACTGTGTTCGATGCGTTTGCCGCTGAACTTCACATCTGCATCCATCACGTCCCAGCTCTTGGTATCAAACTTGTCGTGCGGCAATACGCGATCGGCAGGCTGCGATGAGGCATCGCCGCGCTGCGCTTTGGCCTGCTGCGTTTTCTCGCTGCCTTTGCCGGAATTGACGCCAATCAGCGGCCCCAAATCTTCCATCCGCAATTGGTTCGAAGTCAGTTCACCGGTCAAGGTTGGACGCGGTTTGCCCTGACGATAGGTGAGCGAGCCGTGAATATCGCTGTCGCCGATGTGGCCGTTAAACTTCTCGTAGCGGAATAGCGGCCCTTTCTCCTCGTTGAAACGCGCAATCAAATGACCGTCGGTTTCGTACGGCGGCGTATCTGGCAGCAGCACGCCGGTCAGGCCATACAGATTGGCCAGCGTATCGCCCGCGAAGCGCAGACGCACATCGAGTCCGCCAAGATTGAGCGGATCCTGCAAGGTGCCGTCGATACGCACGCGCGTGGTGCCATTACGCACATCAGCCTGCAGCGGGAACGGCGTGGTTTTACTGCGCAGCGATAGCATGCCGCCAATTTTACCGTCGCCATCCAGCTTCTGATTGTTGTAAGTGCCGTTTGCCTGCCAGCCAAAGACAAAATCACCTGCACCTTTCTGCTGATCGTCGCCGCCCGCCACCTGCGCGTACGGCACCGGTTTGCCCAGCGGATTGATGGTTACCGTGACATCGGCTTTATTGACGGCGTCGCGATAGCGCACTTGTCCCTGATCGAACAGGATGTTGTCGAGGCGGAAGGACCAGGCAGAAGGCGCGGCGTTAGCATCGCTGTTCTGGCTGCTGGCAAGATCAAAGGTCCAGTTGTTCTTTTTGTCTGCGGTTTGCACCAGCCGCGCATCCGGCTTTTGCATCTTGATCCACGGCAGGTAAATCTGCTGATGCAGCAGCGCCAGCGGCGCTATCGTCGCTTCAACCCGCTGCAGATGCACCATGGTGACATCAGGAATGGATGGTGGATTACCGAGCATCACATCGTCGGCATGCACCTGCGGCCACGGCACCCAACTGCGCCAGCCAGGTTCTTCACGGTTGCGAACCCAGGCCACGCCGAGATCGCCGCGAATCGCGAAAGGTCGGTTCAGCTCGGCTGAAACTTTTTGATTAATCGTTGGTTTCAGACGGTTCCAGTCAAAGGTGGCGATGAGCACCACAATCACTACAACCAATAACAAAAAAATCCCGAACACCCAGCTCAGGATCTTTCGAGTACGTGACATATTGCTTCCTCCTTGCCCTTCCACGTCTGACTAAGGATAGTCGAGACGCCGCGGAACGGGATCAGGGAAGCTCAAGTGCCATACGTTCCAGCTCGCTGAACGGCACCGGACGCGAGAAGAAGTAGCCCTGCGCCGCCATCGCGGGCGAGCTGCGCACCTGTTGCCACTCCTCTTCGGTTTCCACGCCTTCGACGATGACGCCGTTACAATAACGGTTAATCAACGCCAGCAGCATGGAGAACATCGAGCGGCCTTCATCGCTGGCGCGCAGCAGCATAAACAGCTCGCGCGAGAGTTTGATGTAGTCGTAACGCAACTCGGTCAGCGCGGAGAAGTTCGCCATGCCAGAGCCAAAATCATCCAGCCACAGCGGCCCGAGTTCCGGCATCTTCGCCACCATCTCTTCCTGCGGCAGCGCATGATGTTCCGTCAGTTCGAAGCGCACCCACGGCAGCTGCGCGATCAGCGTGCGAATCGACTCATGCTTCTCAATCTCCATCAGCGTTGGGCCGTCGATATTGACCGACGCCACCAGCTGACGCTGATTGAAAAACTGTGACCATTTTATCAGCAGCTCGAGCTGTTCCTGGACGACACCGAGCCGCTGCGCGATAGTCAGTGCTTCAAAATAGTCTTCGGGCGACAGCCTTTTTTCTGGCGCCGAGGGATGGGTCACCGCCGTCAGTAATTCAATAGCCAGCATGCGGCCTGAGACCTGGTAAATCGGCTGGAAAGTATAGAATCGTTGGCACTGCTGCCAGAAGAGACGCGTTTCCTGTTGTTGCTCCAGTTCATTTGAAACAGGCAGCCGATGACTCAAATTCTTCATCACCATGGTTTTTTCCTGGTTGGTGTTGAGTGCCTGCAAATAGCATCTCAGCGGCAAGTATCGGCGATCGCCGGGATAACTTTATCAATCTCGTTAGTCCCATGAATAGTTGAGTGTAACAGCGTGCTTCGCACTTAATCGGCAAAACAAAACGCGCTTTGGCCGTTAAATCGCCGTAGCGCAGGCGGTTTGCTGCCTTAAGTTAAATCAAAACATCGTTTTAAAAACCATTGACGACTGCCATACCAGACGCGAGACTAAGGCAGAATTCACTATAGGCCGAAGACCATGACGCAGAAGAAAATCGCCATTATTGGCGAATGCATGATTGAGCTGTCCGAGAAAGGTGAGAACATCAAACGCGGTTTTGGCGGCGATACGCTGAACACGGCGGTGTATCTGGCGCGTCAGTCAGATAACCAGAAGCTGCGTGTCGATTATGTCACCGCACTCGGCACCGACAGTTTCAGTGACCAGATGATCGCCGCCTGGCAGCAGGAAAAGGTCGAAACCGCGCTGATTCAGCGCCTCGACAATAAAATGCCAGGTTTGTACTTCATCGAAACCGACGAACACGGCGAGCGTACCTTCTGGTACTGGCGCAACGACGCGGCCGCCCGTTTCTGGCTGGATAGCGCGCAAGCGGACGCGATTTGCCAGCAGCTGGCGCACTACGATTATCTCTATTTGAGCGGCATCAGCCTGGCGATTCTGCCCGCGGCCAGTCGCGAGAAACTGATGACGCTGCTCAGCGCCTGTCGCCAGAACGGCGGCAAGGTGATTTTCGATAACAACTATCGTCCGCGCTTGTGGGCCGATAAAGCCAGCGCCCAGCAGGCATATGCCGAGATGTTGCGCCATACCGACATGGCATTCCTGACGCTCGACGATGAAGATTTGCTGTGGGGCGAGCAGCCGCTGGATGCGGTGATTGCCCGCACACGCGCTGCGGGCGTGCAGGAGATTGCCATCAAACGCGGTGCGGATTCCTGTCTGGTGGCGGTTGGCGATGAGCCGCTGCGCGAAGTCGCCGCCATCAAACTGGCGAAAGAGAAAGTGATCGATACCACCGCGGCTGGCGACTCCTTCAGCGCCGGTTATCTGGCGGTGCGTTTAGCCGGCGGCAGCGCCGAAGATGCCGCCGCACGCGGTCATCTCACCGCCAGCACGGTGATCCAGCATCGCGGGGCGATTATCCCACTCAGCGCGATGCCGAAATGACATAACAACCTGCACCAACCGTAGCGGCGCAATTTATTGCGCGATGAATCGCGCCGCTACAAATCTCTGCTCCATTCATTACCCGTGCTAACAAACCCGCCCGCACAGTTTGCCTTAACGCAGCATTTTCCCCTGCCAATTTCCGCTAACGACCTGACTCATCCACTTCTGTAACAAAACCCGTAGCACGGCTTCAATCACGCTAATCAGATCGATTTAAATTCAATGTGTTATGGCACGAAATCTGGCCGCCAGGCATAGTCCGAAACTGGCGAAATCGGCGGTTTTCGGCTGGACGCCAGCAGCAAAAGAGACCATGTTTTAATCAATAACAGCAGGACGCTGTTACTCCGGCCGCGAAAAAAATAACGACAACATGACTCGCTCAGGACTGACTTATGCACACAGAAATCATCAATATCTGGCCACACGGTGATGCGCCAGGCGCGAGCGATTCGCGCGCTCAGCCGCAGATCGTCGATCTCGCCAAAGAGTACGAACCTTATGACCGCGCCGCCACCGGCGTGCGCTGCCCGGAGATTGCCATCTGGCATCCGGAAACCTCGAACGGCATCACGCTGCTGGTGGCGCCGGGCGGCGGTTATCAGCGGGTATTGATCGACCGCGAAGGCAGCGCGCTTGCCACCTTCTTCACGTCAATGGGCTACACGCTGGCGGTGATGACGTATCGCCTGCCGTATGACGGTCACCATGAAGGTCCAGACGCGCCGCTGGCCGATGCGCAGCGTGCGGTGCGCGTGCTGCGTGAACGTGCGCAGCGCGGGTTGAACGGCAAATATATCGTGATGATGGGCTTCTCAGCGGGCGGACACGTTGCCGCCAGCCTCGGCACCCGCTTTGGCGAGAAACTTTATCCAGTGCAGGATCAGGCCGACAGCTTCACACCGCGCCCGGATGCGATGGTGCTGCTTTATCCGGTGATCAGCATGCGTGAAGGTCTGGCGCATGAAGGTGCCCGCACCCGCTTGCTCGGCGCATGGCCGGATCAAAAGATGATTGAGGCGTATTCGCTGGAGACGCGCGTGCACGCACAAACGCCACCGACGCTGCTGATTCACGCCTCCGATGATGAATCGGTGTCAGTGAACAACAGCATGGTGTTCTTCAGCGCGCTGCGTGAGCACAAAGTGCCGGTGGAGATTCACTTCTACCAGAAAGGCGGCCACGGATTTGGTATCCGTGGCATAGCGGACCTTCCACTCGCCAGCTGGCCGATGCTAGTAACAGAGTGGCTACGCGCTAAGACGTAGTATTTAGGTTGATGGCGCGGTCTGTTCCGCCGCGCCTGCGCTGTTATCCGGTTTGACTTCTTCCGGGCTAACGGGCACCGCTGGCGGTTCTGGTAGCTTCATCACTTTATCCCAGCCTTCCTGCAGCATCTTCACGTTGGTCTCGGCTTCACCCTGCGGCTGAATCAGCACCATGGTAAGCTCCTGCGACAGTTGCTGGCGCAGTTCCTGATTGAGCTGGTCACGCGTCATCTCACTGAGAAAGGTTTGGCGCAGCTTCTGATACTGCTCAGGCGCAATGTCCACCACCGCATTCTGCTGCGAGCGCAGACGCTGGCCCATCAGAATATCGGTGTCGGTGCGGGCGTAAGTGGCAAACAGCTTGTTGAGCTCCAGCAGCTTCTGCGCCATCAGCGCATCAAACTCCTCCTGCGGTAACCCTTTGTCGCGCACTGCCGCCAACTCTTTCGCCACCTGATTCATATTCTGCGGCAAAGAGGCATTCGGGCTGTCCATGTTGATCGAGCACTGCGCGCGCTGATAGAGCACACGGCAATCGAAGCCAACCTGCACGCTTTGCGCTTTGCTGTCAGCCAGCGCGCGCTGCACATGCCAGAACAGCGCTTCACGCGCCAAATCGCTCTGCCAGTAGCGCTGCAAATTCTGCGAATCGCGAATCGGCTGCCATGCGGTGTCCCACACCAGCGACAGGCGATCCTGATTCATACCGCCATTCACCAGATTCACCGGCTGATGTGGCAGCGGTGACAGCGTCGGTAGCGCGGCAGGTGCTACACGCTTGCCTTTCAGCGGCGCGAAGGCTTTGTTGATCTGCTCCGCCATGCTGCGGCTATCGACATTCCCCACCACATACAGCGTCATGCCATCGGGCGTGTACCACTGCTGATAGAAGCTGTTGAGCTGCGCGATATCCACCGGCGCGCGCGGTTGCTCGCCGGGATCGTGCGCCAGCATCGCCGAGCCTTTCAGGCGATAGCGCCACCACACATCCTGCGTATTGGCAGGCCAGGTGGCAATCGGATCGGTCGCCATTAACGCGGTAGAAACCACCTGCTCATTAATCGTCATTTTCCCGGCGGTCGCCGCCAGCCAGCTGAGCGCCTCTTTCAGCAGATCAGGGCGGTTATTCGGCAAGCTCAGGTTGTATTGGGTGTAATCGTACGACGAGATGGCGGGCGGCAGCGGACGTTGCGGATCCATGGCTTGCTGCCACAGCGCACGTTGCTGATTGGTGTCCAGCGTGGCGTTATGCACCATCGCTAAACGCGGTAAAAGATGGCTATAGCCGGTTTGTTGCGCACTCTCCACCAGCGAACCGGTGTTAACAATCAGGCGCAGCTCAATACGATCGCTTGGACGTTGTGGTGTGGTTAGCAGCTGCCAGCTAAAACCATTGTCCAGTTTGCCTTCCTGCCAGGCGGGATCGGGTTGGAGCGTCTCGGCGTGCACGCCAAAACCGGACGCTGCCAGTAGCAATCCGCCAACCAAAAGCCGAATTCTGGTGCCCTGCATGTGAACCCCTACTCAAACAGATCAACGCTCGTTAGCGCGGCATGTTCGGCCACATCTGGGGTGACCGGTGCGGCATTGTGCCGCCACGTTTATTTAATAACAGACTCTTTGACCACGAGAAGGTCAGGATGTCGCGCAACGAGGCAAAAAATCGGGAAAAAAATCAATGGGGTTTATTATGCAAATGCCCGCTGTCAGGGCAAGCGACAGCGGGCATTTCTCGGCAAATTAACGCAAATAGCAGGTTATGCGGCGGTTTCTGGTGCGTTATTCACCTTTTTCCCTGCAGAAAGCGTCGCATTCAGTTGTTTCTCATCCAGCTGACCGACCCACTTCGCCACCACGATGGTCGCCACGCCGTTACCCACCAGATTGGTCAGCGCACGCGCTTCGGACATAAAGCGGTCAATACCGAGAATCAGCGCCAGACCAGCAACCGGTAAATGTCCCACCGCTGACAAGGTCGCCGCCAGCACGATAAAGCCACTGCCAGTCACACCCGCTGCGCCTTTTGAAGAGAGCAGCAGCACCACTAACAGCGTGATTTGGTGGAACACATCCATATGCGCGTTGGTCGCCTGGGCGATAAACACCGCCGCCATGGTGAGGTAAATCGAGGTGCCATCCAGGTTAAAGGAGTAACCGGTTGGAATCACCAGCCCCACCACCGATTTCTTACAGCCCAGCTTCTCCATCTTATCCAGCATGCGCGGCAGCGCAGATTCGGAAGATGACGTGCCCAGCACAATCAGCAGCTCTTCTTTGATGTAGGCGACAAATTTAAAGATGTTGAAGCCGGCGAAGCGTGCAATCAGCCCCAACACCACCACCACGAACAGCACACAGGTGATATAGAAGCAGATGATCAGCTGGCCCAGCTGCACCAGCGAGCCGACGCCATATTTACCGATGGTAAAGGCCATCGCCCCGAAGGCACCGATTGGCGCGAGACGCATAATCATGTTGATCACGCCGAAGATCACTTTCGAGAAGCTCTCAATGACGTTGAACATCACGGCACCGGCGCTTCCCAGGCGATGCAGGGCGAAGCCGAACAGAATGGCGAACAGCAGCACTTGCAGAATGTTGCCGCTGGCGAAGGCACCAATGACGCTATTCGGGATCACATCCAGCAGGAAGGCGACCACACCTTGCTGCTCCGCTTGCTGCGCGTAAACCGCGACCGCTTTGGCATCCAGCGTGGCCGGATCAACGTTCATGCCCGCGCCAGGCTGCACCACGTTAACCACCACTAAACCGATGATCAGCGCGATGGTGCTGACCACTTCAAAGTACAGCAGCGCCACTGCGCCCGTACGTCCAACGGCTTTCATGCTCTCCATGCCGGCAATACCGGTCACCACCGTACAGAAAATCACGGGGGCGATGATCATCTTGATCAACTTAACGAAACCATCGCCAAGCGGCTTCATTTGCGCGCCTAACTCAGGATAGAAGTGGCCCAACAGGACGCCGATGCCGATGGCAACCAGTACCTGAAAATAGAGGCTTTTTAAGATTTTCATAACAGGTGTCCAGTAAGACGGTTCGCACCGCCATTGTTGTGGAGAACGCATGCGGCAAGCCGCCAGAAGCGTAAAACCTTACCGATGGCGAGGAAAATAACACCCTGTTAACAAGATTAATATCCCCTACTATTCCTTACAAAAGTTACAAAACTCTAACTATGAACTGAAACGCTTCAGCACAGCGCTTCGCTGCAATTTTGTAAGGAAAATCAATAACCAAGGTGATTATTCAGGGAGTTGCGGGCTATTGAGCCAGCGTTGATTAAAGACGTGGAGCGGCAGCGCTTCAGCGTATAAGTAGCCTTGCCCTATAGTAATTCCGCGCGCCAGCAGCCAGTCGCGCTGCTCGGCGGTTTCCACACCTTCGGCGATGACGTCGAGGTGAATGATGTCGGCAATCGCCGCCACGATACGCACCATGGTGTCGTCATCCGGCAGCGCGGCGACGAAGCTGCGATCCATTTTCAGCTTATTCACCGGCAGCGCTTTGAATTGATGCAGATAGTTGAGGTTGGAGTAGCCCATACCGAAATCGTCGAGCGCGACCGCCACGCCAGTTTGCTGCAGTAAACGCAGCAGCGCAATCGCCTGCTCGGCATCGCCGATCTGCGCGGTTTCGGTGATTTCCAATACGAAGTTGCCCGGCGCAATGCGATGGCGCTCCAGCAAGCCCTGTAAATGGCTGACCATGCTGGCATCACGCAGCTGCACCGCCGAGATATTGACGCTGAGCGGAATATTAATGCCCTGCTTCTGCCAGGCCGCCAGAATGCGGCAGGCTTCTTCAAACACCCAGCGGCCAATGGCCGAGATCACACCAATCTCTTCGGCGCTGGCAATAAACTCTTCCGATAATCCGTAGCTGCCATCCGGCATGCGCATGCGCAGCAGCGCTTCGGCACCGGCCAGCTCGCCGGTTTCCATATTGATTTGCGGCTGCAGATAGAGGGCAAACTGCTCGTCCTGCAGACCTTGCAAGATGTCATGTTCCTGCGTTAATCGCTTTTGCGCCCGCTCGGTGAGCGCCGGATCGAAGAACAGAATCTGGTTTTTCCCCTGATGACGCGCCGACATCATCGCCGAAGTGGCGCGATCGAGCTGTTCGCTGGCCGAGATGCTGCTCTCTTCGTGCAGCGCCAGGCCAATGCTGGCATTCGGGCGCAGCTGCAGCTGTTGCAGGTTCACCGGCTGATTGATGCGAATCATCAGGTTGCGCGCCAGACGCATGGCGCGGAACGGATTGTGCGCACGCTTCATCAGCAAGGCGAAGTCGCTGGGACCGGTTTGCGCCAGCAGTGAGTGATCGTCAACGGTGCTGCGGATCTTCTCTACCAGCGTCAGCATCAGCGTATCGCGCTGCTCATCGCTCAGTACGCCGTTGGCTTCCTGCAGCGTTTCAATGCGAATCACCATCAAACCCCACGCCTGGCGATTGTGGCGATGGCTCATGTGCTGTTCGAGCAGCGCAAGGAACAGCGCGCGATTGGGCAGATCCGTGACGGCAAAATGCGTGGTCATGCGGCTCATTTCGTCGTGAATCGACTCCAGCACCTGCTGATTGCGGTTGTAGCTGCGGATCAGCATGCCGATTTCATCATCGCGATGATTGTTCGGCAGCTTCATTTTGTGGGTCAGAATCGCCTGCGGCGGCAGCTCCTGCAAATCACGCGAAAGGTCGCGCAGCGGATGCACAATCAAGCGGTTGATACACCAGCTAATGGCGATCGAGAGAATCAGCGCCAGCAGCAGATAGGTGGTGATCATGGTGGATAAGGTACTGAGCAGGAACTGATAAACGCGCGAGGAATCAGCCTGCAGCACCAGATAGGCAATCGGCTTCGGCAAACCGGAACGCTCCACCGAATAGAGCGGCAGCGTGATTTGCACCGGCAGCTCAAACAGGCGCGCGACCCAGCGCGGCACCGGTTTTTCCGGCGCGAAATCGGCGTGCAGCGCCTGGAAGGCATTCGGCAACACCACATCGGCGCGCGATAAAATACCGGCCGGTTTCAGGGTATTAAGGATGCGTTCGGCTTGCGGAATATCGGCTTTGAGTACCGCTTCGGAGAGTGGCTGACGCACGGTGTGCGCCACATTTTCCATTTGCTGGGCGTAGTCAATCCTGCGCTGCTGCACAAAGTGAAAGAGCTGGATGACAATAAAGATGCAGATGGTCACCATCGCCACGGCGGAAACCGTCGCCATCTGCTTTATCGTTAGAGAACGACTGACGCGCAACAAAACTTCTCCAGGCCACCAAAAGGCGTGTAATGAGATGAAATTCGCAGCGAGTATATCCCAGGTCACGCGTTTTTTTCGCCGGGATAAAGGCGAAAAATAAGCAAGTTTGGTTATTTATGAAGTGATTCGGAATTATGCAGGTTTTGGCGGGAGTAAATGCAGGCCAGGTCGCCATAAATGGCGACCCTACAGGATTTATATCGTAGATACCGTCTTGCCAGTTACCTGGCAAGACATATTTCGGCATCGAACGGACGGCCTGATTTCAGCACACCATAAGCCCCCTGC
>NZ_JACAPA010000052.1:0-88212 GCF_013385945.1 Pantoea sp. B9002 | reverse complement strand
CAGGCCGTCCGTTCGATGCCGAAATATGTCTTGCCAGGTAACTGGCAAGACGGTATCTACGGGATTTCGGCGTTACGCCATTGATGGCGCCATTTTTTAACTCAGGCGTTCGTACTGCTCAATCACCGCCAACGCTAAACCGTTGGCAGGATCGATACGCATCGGCAGGAAATGCAGCGCGGTATGGGCGAAGGTAAAGGCCAGCGTACCGGCCTGCGCCGCCTGCTGCACCGCCTGCACAAACGCTGGCTGCGCATTCCACGGTCCATCAATAATGATGCTCGCCGGATTCACCAGCTGCATCACCTGACTCAACGCGTTGCCCAAATGGGTGCCCGCCTGCGTCATCACCTCTTTCAGGATTTCCGGTTCGCTATCACCATTCTGCCAGCGCAGGCCCGGTTTACGTTTTGCCAGCTGCTGCTGAATGGCCGGTTTGCTCACCAGCGTTTCCAGGCAACCTAAGCGGCCGCAGCTACAGCGTTCGCCTTTGGGTTGCACGGTAAGATGGCCGATCTCGCCCGCCGTCCAGCTGCTGCCGGTGAACACTTCACCTTGTTCCACCAGCGCGCCGCCCAGCCCTTCGGAAATACGCAGATAGAAATGGCTCTGCGACTTATTCAGTTCGAGCTGCTGCACCGAAAGCAGCGCGGCGGCTTTGACGTTATTCATAATGCGCAGCGGCAGCGGCATCTCGTGGCTGAGGATGGTCATCACATCCACATCCTGCCAGCCCAGATGAGCGGAAAAATGCACCCAGCCGCGATGGGGATCGATGATGCCAGGGAAACCAATCGCCACGCCGAGCAGCTCAGGATGCGCCGCGTGCAAGGTCTGGCACACTTCCACCAGCTCATGCAGCAACTGCTCGGGATCGCTGGTTTCGGTGCGCCAGGTTTGCTCGGCAATGACCTGCGAGAAATAGTCGCACACGCGCCAGTGAATCGCCTGGCGCTCCACCATGATGCCCGCGCTTTTCAGCTTTTCCGCGCGCAGCGAGATTTCGATTTTCGGTCGGCCCGCTGAAGCCACGCTAACCGGGCCGAGCTCATTGATCAGCCCGGCTTCCAGCAAATCATCGACAATCAGTGAAACGGTGTTTTTGCTCAGCTCGAGCGCTAATGCCAGATCCTGGCGGGAGGTGATGCGGGTGGTACGCAGTTGCGTCATCACCCGCTTCAGGTTGTTCAGGCGAAGTAGTGCTGGACCTTTACCGGCTGCTTTCATAGCACTCCTTAATACTCATCACCGCGCACACGGCTGCGATAACTTTCCCAGTCAAAGCGCACCCACAAGCTGTTGCCGAGGCGCATACGGTCCATCACGCGTTCACCCAGCAGCGAATTCATGCCGGCGGGATCGAGGTTCGATAACATGCCCGTTGGGCGTTTCGACGATGAGCGGCGATCAACAATCTGATTGATGATCACTTTTTCATAGCGCGATTCACTTTGCATGCCGATCTCATCGATCACCAGCAGATCCACATGGCTGAGATCGTGCAGCAGGCGCTCTTCGGTTAAATCGCTGCCGCCGCTGAAGGTGCCCTTCATGCTCGACATCAAGTCGGCCACGGTCACAATCAGCACGCTTTTACCGCGAATAATCAAATCGTTACCAATCGCTGCTGCAAGGTGGTTTTTACCGGTGCCGGGACGACCGGAGAAAACAAAACTGGAGATGCTATTTTCAAATCCGGCGGCGTATTCGCGCGCCATGGCCAGCGCTTTGCGCTGCCCATCATTTTCCACGCGATAGTTGTCGAACGAGCAGTTCATGTGCAGCTCGCGGATGCCCGAGCGCCCCATGATGCGCTGCATTTTCATCGCGCGGTTTTCCCGCACAATCGCTTCCGAGCGCAAGCGGCCCTGCTCCTGATTCCAGGCCAGCAGCTCCGCGCCGTTTTTGAATTTCGGCTGCACTTCGGACGGCATCATCTTTTTCAGGCGGCTAAAAAGATCGTTCGGCGTTTTCATTACTCACCTCGGAATCCATCGGGAATATCGTAATCAGTATTGCTGATTTGCGTGAGATCGCGCTTTGGCTGTCCGCCATTGGCGGCGCGATTCATCTGCACGCTGCGCGCTAACTTCTGCTGCCACTGCACATGATGGAACAAACGGCCTTCCGCCTGCCAGTACGCCACAAACGTGGCCAGCTCGGCGGCGGTAACCGGTTCACTCAACGCCACGCCCCAGATGGCGGCCTGACGCTGAAAATCGCTGTCCGGTTGCCAGCCTTCATACATCGCGAACTTGCCAACCGGCGTGGCGATGGGCGCGCTTTCGGTCTGAAACAGACTCTCATCCAGCGTGACATCATTGGGCTGCTGCGCGGCGGCTTCCAGCGCCAGCAGCTGCGCCAGACGCTGCGGCGTGAGCGCATAAAACGCCGGCGTATTGTTATGCAGCACCGCCAGCGTGCCGTTATCGGCCTGCTGCAGCACGGCGAGCGGGTCATGGCAAAAGCCATCCAGCCCCACCAACGTTGAAGATAAGATTTTGACTGACATGAAGAAACCTGACGTTAACCAGCATGGTGCGCCGGGCGGCAAATTCAGCCCGGCGTTATGCGGTAAGTGTACCTGTTTTAGGACAAGTGATCGTCAAAAAGGTCGCAGCGATTAGCGTGGCATCGTCAGCGGTTCAGCGCGATCCACATTGCGTGACGCGTGCGGCACCCGAACAGCGACAGGCTGCGGCCGGGTTTGCCAAAGATAGCGAGCCGATGCGATCAGGCACAGGCTGTAGCCGAACATCTCGCTGCCCTCTTCCGCCATGTTTTTAACCACGCGGTTATAACCATCAAGCATCAGATGTTCCCACAGCTGATGCATGCCAAACAGGCGCGAAAACACCAAAATAGCCAGTAAGCCTGCGGCCATCATCTGCCAGCTGCGATGCTGAACCAGCGACACCAGGCCGGGCAAAATCTGGCGCGGCTGACGTAAGGCCATCGCCAGACAGGCCGCCGTCGTCGCCAGCGCAAACCACAGCCAGGCGCCGTGCTTGATGAAATCGAACAGGAAGTCCATCTCACGAATCAGCATGCAGCTGTAAAAACCGCCGATCAGGATCAGCACGCTGCGTTGTGATGGTCGCTGCCAGGCCGAGAGGAAATAGAAGGTGGCGATGAGCAAGAGCATCAGCTCTTGGGTGATTTCGGTGAAGGAGGTTTCGTGCAGGGCATCGTTCATCCAGTTGACGTCGATATAGACCATCGCCATACAGAAAACCAGCACCAATCCACTGATGATAAAGGCCGTAACTTCACGGCTAATAAGAATAATATTGTTGCGCATATTGTGACCAAAGTAATGATTAGCGCGCTTAGTATATGGACCTCAGGTTTTGTCACTTCTCTTTTTATGCCGATTAGAAGCTGGCGCTGACGCCCAGGCTATAAATAAACTGCTCGCCGCTGGTGACCGCGCCGGTTTGCGCGAAAGAAGCAAAGGCCGCCATATTTTGCCCCAACGGCATATTCGCGCCGACGCTGACATCCACCCAGTTGTTTTCCCGGCCGTTAATATCCTCGGCTCGTTCACGCGTAGGCGATGGCAACTCTTCATTTACCAGATGGCTATAACTCACCTGCGCCCACGGCGATATCCAGCCAAGGCTAGAATCCACGCGCCAGCCGAGGGAGGCAATGTGCTCGGCGTTGTTGCTATCCACTCCTGCACACTTCGGACAGCTCAAGGTCGAATCATCCACCGCAAACTGCGCTACCGGCCCGGTGCTCACCACTTTACTCATCGGCATCGACCAACCGGCAGAGTAGCGATTAACGAATGGCGTGGCGCCGACGCTGGCGGTTTCACTGTGCATCACCATCGCATAGTCATTCGGCGAATTAAGCGCAGCGTCAAACAGGTTGGCGTCGGGGTTTTCTGTCAACATCAGCTGATTACTGGAAATTTTTTCGGCAAGTATAGCGTTGTAATCGGGCGCGCTATTCTGGCTCGACTGATCAAAGGCAAAGGCATTCCCGGCCAGAAAACATAGCCACCAACCGCCAAAAGCCAGCGCAATTTTATGCTGGCCTGTCCGCTGACTTTTCTGCAACATGAAAGACTCCTGACGAGCCGGGAAGAGATGGGCGTTTAGGTTTTATAAGATCTATATCGGCGCCCCCTGTATAACTATTAATCGCTTTTGCAATACGTCAAGGGAACTATCGCTATTTCATATGCTAAGGGAGTGATGCAATGCAACGTTGTGGCTGGGTAACTGAGGATCCGCTGTATCTGGCGTACCACGATAAAGAGTGGGGCGTGCCGCAAACCGATAAGCGAGTCTTATTTGAAATGGTCTGTCTTGAAGGCCAACAGGCGGGACTTTCATGGATTACCGTACTGAAAAAACGCGAAAACTACCGCCGCGCCTTCCATGAATTTGATCCCGCTGCCGTGGCGTTGATGGATGAAAGCGACATGGAACGGTTGATGCAAAATGCGGGACTGATTCGCCATCGCGGCAAGCTGGAAGCGATCATCAACAATGCGCGCGCATTGCTGGCGCTGGAAGCCACCGGAGAGGAGTTTTCACGCTTTATCTGGTCTTTTGTCGACCATACGCCGATTTTGCACCGTTACGCGAATTACAAAGACGCGCCAACCACCTCCGAGCCCGCCATTGCGCTGTCGAAAGCACTCAAGAAGCGTGGTTTTAAATTCGTCGGTCCCACAACCTGCCACTCATTTCTACAGGCCTGCGGCTTAATTAACGATCATCAAACCAGCTGTTTCTGCCATCCTGATAATCTTTAAAGCAAAAGTTTACAAATTAAGACTGACCCTCACGCATTTCCCCATATTTGAACGGCATAATAGTGCCGTTTTGGGGCTTTTCCCCGTTTAAATCTGTGAGGGATTTTTCATGAATAAGCGTATTTTGGCGCTGACCTTGTTACTGAGCGGCAGCCTCGCGCTGTCGGGTTGTACCACCAATCCATATACCGGCGAATCGCAGGCGGGAAAATCGGGTATCGGCGCTGGTTTAGGTGCGGTGCTGGGTGCGGGCGTGGGCGTGCTGTCGTCGTCGAAGAAAGATCGCGGTAAAGGTGCGCTGATTGGCGCGGCATCCGGTGCAGCACTGGGCGGCGGCGCGGGTTATTACATGGATGTGCAGGAAGCGAAACTGCGCGACAAAATGCGCGGCACCGGCGTCAGCGTGACGCGTCAGGGCGACAACATCGTGCTCAACATGCCAAATAACGTCACCTTTGATTCCAACAGCAGCAACCTGAAACCGGCGGGCGCTAACACCCTGACCGGCGTCGCGATGGTGCTGAAAGAGTATCCAAAAACCGCCGTGAATGTGGTGGGCTACACCGACAGCACCGGCACGCGCGCGCTGAATATGCGTCTGTCGCAGCAGCGTGCCGACAGCGTGGCCAGCGGTCTGATTCTGCAAGGCGTGGCGCAAAACCGCCTGCGCACGCAGGGTTTAGGCCCGGATAATCCGGTTGCCAGCAACAGCACGGAAGACGGTAAAGCACAGAACCGTCGCGTTGAAATCACCCTCAGCCCGCTGGGCTAAAAGTAAAGAGCCGATCTGCACGAACAGATCGGCTTTTGTCACATTTTTCCGCCTCTTTTGACGCCATCTTTGTTAGAAAAAGCTAAAAAATTCGTAACCGATAGAGCCGCCTTTTCCTTTATGCTAGCGTGATCAAAAATTGATCAATGGGACGCTATCATGTCACTGAAAGCCATCGCCGCTACCCTTGGCCTCTCTGTTACTACCGTGAGCCGGGCGCTAAATGGCTATGACGATGTAGCGGCCGTCACGCGCAAACGCATTGAAGACGAAGCCAATGCGCGCGGCTATCGTCCCAACGATGCGGCCCGCCGTCTGAAAACCGGGCGCGCCAATGCGGTCGGTCTGCTCTTCCCCATTAGCCACGCCTCGCTCAATGACAGCTATTACAGCCAAATGCTGCTGACGCTCGATCAACGCCTCGCGCAACACGATATTGATTTGCTGTTGCTGCCTGACAAACCGCAAGAGCAACAGCGTAAGCTGATCCGCATGCTGCGCAGCGGCGCCATCGATGCCCTGATTTTAACCCACACCATGCCGCAGGATGCGCGACTGCAACGCTTGCAGCAGAAGGGTTTCCGCTTCCTGACGCTTGGCCGCAGCGAGCTGCCGCAGCCGTACGCGTGGATTGATTACGATAATCACGCCGGCACCTTTTTGGCGGCAGAACACTGCCTGCAGCAAGGATGGCCGCGTCTGGCCTATCTCGGTAGTAACGAAACGGCGACTTACATCCTCGATCGCCGTCAGGGATTTATTGATGCGCTGATTCAGCATCAGGCGCCGGTCGATCAATCCCTGATGGCCGCGTTGCCCGCCACGCGCCGCTCCGGCTATCAGCAAACCAACATATGGCTGGCGCAAGGCGATGCGCCGCAGGCGATCATTACCGATTGCAGCACGCTGGGTGAAGGTGCCGCGATTGCGCTGCAGCAGGCGGCTCGCCTGAAGGGCGCGCAGGCAATTCCGCTGTATGTGTATGATGGATTACCGCCCGATTCGATTGTCGATCAGCCGGTGAACACCATTCTGCAATCATCGCAGCAGCAGATTGGCGAGCGCATCGCCGAAATGGTGCTGCAACTGCTCGATGATGTGCCGCCGAGCGAGCTGCAAACGCTCTGGCAACCGGTGCTGCGACTCACTTCTGACGCGCAATGATTGCGCCAGGCGCGAGCTGTGTTAGTCTTCGCCTGTTTCTTTTCAGCAGGTGTAAGCAATGAAAACCAGGCCGCCACGAGCCACAATCAGTGACGTTGCCCGTACGGCAAAAACCGGTAAAACCAGCGTTTCCCGCTATCTGAATGGCGAAGTGAATCTGCTCTCGCCCGATCTCAAAGCCCGTATCGAACAGGCCATCGCCGAACTCAACTATCGTCCCAGCCAGATGGCACGTGGATTGAAACGCGGCCGCACGCGTTTGATTGGCCTGATCATTGCCGACATCACCAATCCTTACTCGGTTGACGTGCTGAGCGGCATCGAAGCGGCGTGTCGAGCGCAGGGCTTTACCCTGCTGATGTGTAACACCAACAACGAAGTCGATCTCGAACAGCATTACCTGCAACTGCTGAGCAGCTATCAGGTTGAAGGCATTGTGGTCAATGCCGTGGGCATGCATGAAGAAGTGCTCAATCGCCTGCAACAGTCGATGCTGCCGATGGTGTTGATCGACCGTAAAATTCCCGATTTCGCCTGCGATATGGTGGGACTCAACAATGGTGAAGCCTCCACTATCGCGACCCAACATTTGCTGGATAACGGCTATCAAGCCCTGCTTTTCCTTAGCGAGCCCCTCGGCAGCGTTAACACGCGCCGTGAACGTCTGCGCGCCTTCTACGACACGGTGAACAGCGCGCCACAGATTGCGGCAGAGAATGCCGAAGTGGCGCTGCATCAGCCCGACGCGCTGGAAAAACAGCTACGCGAATTCCACCAGCGCTATGCTGATAAACGCTGTGCGGTGATCGCCGCCAACGGCGCGCTGACCTTGCAAGTGGCGCGCGCGCTGCAGCGCCTTGAGCTGCGCTGGGGCGAAGCGATTGGCCTGCTGGGCTTTGATGAACTGGAATGGGCAGCGCTGGCGGGCGTCGGCATCACCACCTTAAAACAGCCCACCTGGCAGATTGGTTACGCCGCGCTGGAGCAGGTTATCGCGCGCATTGAAGGCAGCGAGCAATCGGTCAGCGAACAGCTCTTCTCCGGCGAACTGATCGTGCGCGGCTCCAGCCAGCCGCTGCGCTAACCTCCCCTTTTATGGCTCACTTCGTGAGCATGATCATAATTTCACGGTCTGCGCCTTTCCTTTGGAACCGGTTCCATTTAGGTTTTTTATAACGAATGGGATGTGGTCATGCCCGGAGAAACGTGATGAAACCAGAAATTATTGTTGTAACTGCCGCATACGGCGCGCAGAAAGTAGCGGAATTGGGTGGCCAGGCCGCGCTGTTGCCGCTGATCAAACAGGCTGGCGCGGATGGCGTCGAAATCCGTCGCGAGCTGTTCAACGAAAATGAACTCTGCCTGCTGCACGCGCTCGGCAATGCGATTGCTCAGCATCAGCTGAGCGCCAGCTATTCCGTGCCGGAAGCGTTGTGGCTGGATGATGGTTCGCTGAATCCGCGTCTGGCGCAGTTCCTACAGGAAGCCGAACAAATCGGCGCTCAGCGCCTGAAAGTGGCGCTCGGCCATTTTGTTGAACTTGATGCGCGCGCGCTGCTGGACGTACTTAAAGCATCAACGGTGACGCTGGTGGTCGAGAACGATCAAACGCCAGACAGCAAACTGGCGCCGATGCTGCGCTTCTTCCATCAGGCTTGCGATGCCGCCTTGCCGCTGGATATGACCTTCGATATGGGCAACTGGCAGTGGACCGGCGAAGACGGTTTGCAGGCCGCCGCGCAACTCAGCCGCTACGTTAGCTACATCCACGTTAAAACCGCGGTGCCGCACGGCGCTACTTTCCGCGCGATAGCGCTGGATCAGGCCGACGACAGCTGGCGCACGCTGCTGAACGCGCTGCCAACCGACGCACCGCGCGGCATCGAATTCCCGCTGGAAGGCGCGGATTTGCTGGCGGTCACTCGCCATTACGTTGACCTGCTGCGTGCAGCGTAAGGAGCCGATGATGACGCAAAAAACGCTGGATGTGGTGACGATTGGCGAAGCGATGGCGATGTTTATCGCCCAGCAAACCGGCGATCTCGCCGCAGCGGAAGGCTTCGTTAAACGTATTGCCGGTGCCGAACTCAACGTGGCAATTGGCCTGGCGCGTCTCGGTTTGCAGGTCGGTTGGGTGAGCCGGGTCGGTGACGACAGCTTTGGTCGCTTCACGCTGCAACAGCTGGAAAAAGAGGGCGTCGATCACCGCTGCGTCACCACGGACGCGCGCTATCGCACCGGCTTCCAGCTCAAATCCCGCGTCGATGACGGCTCCGATCCGGAAGTGGAATACTTCCGCAAAGGCTCAGCCGCCAGCCATCTGTCACCCGACGATTTCAACGATGACTACTTTGGCAGCGCGCGCCATCTACACCTGAGCGGCGTGGCGGCAGCGATCTCTGACAGCTCCCTTGCACTGGCACAGCACGCGGCAAAAGAGATGCGCGCGCGGGGCAAAACCATCTCCTTCGATCCCAATCTGCGTCCGGTGTTATGGCGCAGCGAAGAGGAGATGCGCAAGCAGCTCAATCATCTGGCGGAATACGCCGATTGGGTGCTGCCCGGCGAGAAAGAGGGTTTGATTCTCACCGGCTATCGCCAGCCGGAAGCCATCGCCGATTTCTACCTCGATAAAGGGGTGAAAGCGGTGGTGATCAAAACCGGTGGCGACGGCGCCTGGTACAAAACCGCCGACGGCCAGCAAGGCCAGGTCGCACCGATTCGCGTCGAGAACGTGGTCGATACCGTGGGTGCTGGCGACGGCTTTGCCGTTGGGCTGATCAGCGCTTTGCTGGAAGGCAAATCCCTGCCGCAGGCGATTCTGCGCGGCAACAAGATCGGTTCGCTGGCGATTCAGGTCGCTGGCGACAGCGAAGGCCTGCCGACGCGCGCGGCGTTGGGCGATTATTGATAACTGCACAATCCCGTAGCGGCGCGATTCATCGCGCGCTTTCTGCAGCGGCTTCGCTGCCAGAAGCGCAATAAATTGCGCCGCTACGGGTCCGTACGAAGCCGAATAGTTGTACCTACAATACTAATATTGCGAGACGCATCCACTGAATGCGTCCACCTCAACCAGAGGAGTCACCCATGAAATCGCAGACAATCGCGCCAAAACGCTGGTGGTTTATCATGCCCATCGTGTTTATCACCTACAGTCTGGCGTATCTGGACCGGGCGAACTTCAGCTTCGCCTCTGCCGCAGGGATAAATGAAGATCTCGGCATCACCAAAGGCATGTCATCGCTGCTGGGCGCCCTGTTCTTCCTCGGCTACTTCTTCTTCCAGATCCCCGGCGCGCTGTATGCCGAACGTCGCAGCGTGAAGAAGCTGATTTTCTGGTGCCTGATTTTATGGGGCGGCTGCGCCTCGCTGACCGGCGTGGTCAGCAACATCCCGATGCTGGCGGCGATCCGCTTTGTGCTTGGCGTGGTGGAAGCGGCGGTGATGCCGGCGATGCTGATCTATATCAGCAACTGGTTTACCAAATCCGAACGTTCGCGCGCCAATACCTTCCTGATCCTCGGTAATCCGGTGACGGTGCTGTGGATGTCGGTGGTTTCCGGTTATCTGATTGAATCCTTTGGCTGGCGCGAGATGTTTATCATTGAAGGCATCCCGGCAGTGATCTGGGCGGTTGCCTGGTGGTTCCTGGTGCAGGACAAACCTGACCAGGCGAAATGGATGAGCGAAAGCGAGAAAGCCGCGCTGCAGGCGCAACTGCAAAAAGAGCAGGAAGGCATTAAAGCGGTACGTAACTACGGTGAAGCGTTCCGCAATCGCAACGTGATCCTGTTGTGCCTGCAATATTTTGCCTGGAGCATCGGCGTGTACGGTTTCGTGCTGTGGCTGCCATCCATTCTGCGTAACGGTTCGCAGATGGGCATGGTCGAAGCCGGTTGGCTCTCTGCGGTGCCGTATCTGGTGGCGACCATTGCGATGATTGTGGTGTCGTGGGCGTCGGATAAAACCCAGAACCGTAAACTGTTTGTCTGGCCGCTGCTGCTGATTGGCGCGCTGGCGTTCCTCGGTTCTTACCTGGTAGGTTCAAGCAATTTCTGGCTGTCGTATACGCTGCTGGTGATTGCTGGTGGTGCGATGTATGCGCCGTATGGTCCGTTCTTCGCCATCATTCCGGAGATGTTGCCGCGCAACGTCGCCGGTGGTGCGATGGCATTAATCAACAGCATGGGCGCACTCGGTTCCTTCGTCGGATCATGGATTGTAGGCTATCTTAATGGCGCGACCGGTTCGCCTGCCGCCTCCTACATTTTCATGGGTGCTGCGCTGCTGGCTTCGGTTTGGCTGACGTTGATCGTCAAACCAGCACAGAACAAAACGCCGCCGCCCGTACACGGGGCGAAGCACGCGTAATCGATTCGGGAGGCCTTAAAGCCTCCCCCTACATTTTAAAGGGAGCAAAAGATGAAACCTGCTGTGATTCTTTATAAGAGCCTGCCAGATGACCTGCGCACCAAACTGGATGCCCATTTCTCCGTCACTGAAGTGCATGATATTTCCCCGGAAACAATCGAAAAACACGCGTCGCAGTTCGAACAGGCACAAGGTTTGCTCGGCTCTGGCGGCAAAGTGGATGGCGAGTTGCTGGCTAAAATGCCCGCGCTGCGCGCCTGCTCCACCGTGTCGGTGGGTTACGATAACTTCAACGTTGATGCGCTGAATCAACGCAAGGTGTTGCTGATGCACACACCAACCGTGCTAACCGAAACCGTCGCCGACACCATGATGGCGTTGGTTTTGAGCACCGCGCGTCGCGTGACCGAGCTGGATAAGTGGGTCAAAGACGGCGAGTGGAAAAAGAGCATTGGACCGGATCATTTCGGCATTGATGTGCACCACAAAACCCTCGGCATTCTCGGCATGGGCCGCATCGGCCTCGCGCTGGCACAGCGTGCGCACTTTGGCTTCGGCATGAACATTCTTTATAACGCACGTCGTCAGCATGAAGAGGCGGAAACCCGCTTTGGTGCGCGTGCCTGCGATCTGGAAACCTTGCTGAAAGAGAGTGATTTTGTCTGCATCAGCCTGCCGCTCACCGAACAGACGCACCATATGATTGGCGCGGCGCAGCTCAAGCTGATGAAGCCAAGCGCAATTCTGATCAACGCGGGTCGCGGTCCGGTGGTGGATGAGCAGGCGCTGACTGCGGCGCTGAAAGACGGCACTATCCACGCCGCCGGTCTGGATGTGTTCGAAGTTGAGCCAGTGCCTGCCGATGCCGAAATTTTGACGCTGCCGAACGTGGTAGCGCTGCCGCACATCGGTTCCGCCACCCATGAAACCCGTTACGGCATGGCGCGCGACGCGGTAGATAACCTGATCGCCGCTCTGAGCGGCAAAGTCGAGAAAAACTGCGTTAACCCGCAGATCCAAGGCTAAGCGGCCGCTTTACCCATTGCGCCTGCCAGCGGCGGGCGCTATGGTGGTTCCCCATTCGATTTCACAACGTTTTAACTTCCTATGTCCTTTTCTCAGTTCGGCGACAAATTTACTCAACACTCCGGCATCTCACGTCTGATGGAAGACATGGGTGAAGGCCTGCGCACGCCCGGCACCATCATGCTTGGCGGCGGTAATCCGGCGCAGATCCCGGCGATGAATGACTATTTCAACCAGTTGCTGATGCAGATGCATCAGGACGGCAAGCTGAGCGAAGCGCTGTGCAACTACGATGGTCCGCGCGGCAAAGCGCTGCTGCTGGATGCGCTGGCGAAGATGCTGCGTGAGGAACTTGGCTGGCCATTAACCGCGCAAAACATCGCGCTGACCAACGGCAGCCAGAGCGCGTTCTTCTATCTCTTCAATCTGTTCGCCGGACGTCGCGCCGACGGCAGCAAAAAGCGCGTGCTGTTCCCGCTGGCACCGGAATATCTCGGCTACGCCGATGCCGGTCTGGAAGAGGATCTGTTTGTCTCCGCCAAGCCAAACATTGAGCTGCTGCCGGAAGGCCAGTTCAAATATCACGTCGATTTCGATCATCTGCCGCTGAATGACGATGTCGGCCTGATCTGCGTATCGCGCCCGACCAACCCAACCGGCAACGTGATCACCGATGATGAACTGCTGCAACTGGATGCGCTGGCGCAGCAGCACGGCGTACCGCTGCTGATCGATAACGCGTACGGCGTGCCGTTCCCCGGCATCATCTTTAGCGAAGCGCGCCCGCTGTGGAATCCCAATACCATTCTGTGCATGAGCCTGTCGAAACTCGGCCTGCCCGGCGCACGTTGCGGCATTATCGTCGCCGATGAGAGCACCATCACCGCTATTGGCAACATGAACGGCATCATCAGCCTGGCGCCGGGCAGCATCGGTCCAGCAATTGCCAATGAGATGATCGTGCGCGGGGATTTGCTACGTCTGTCGGAAGAGGTGATTAAGCCGTTCTATGAGACCAAAGTAGGCGAGACGATTGCGATTCTGCGCCGCTATCTGCCCGAAGATCGCTGCCTGATTCATAAACCCGAAGGCGCGATTTTCCTCTGGCTGTGGTTCCGCGATCTGCCGATCAGCACCGAAACGCTGTATCAGCGCCTGAAAGCGCGCGGCGTGCTGATGGTGCCCGGCCACTTCTTCTTCCCCGGCCTGGAACACGAATGGCCTCATACCCATCAATGTATGCGCATGAACTATGTGCCGGATGCGGAGAAGATTGAGCGCGCGGTGCAGATATTGGCGGAAGAGCTGGAAGCCGCATTTAGGGATTAATCGGCCAGGTCGCCATAAATGGCGACCCTACAACTCATTCCGCCGGCAACGACAACTGGCACCACTGCGCCAGCTGCTGAATCGCCTGCTCCACTTCGGCATTCCAGCCAAAACCGGCGTTGAGTCGGAAACAGTGATCGTAGCGGTGATCGGTGGCGAAAATATGCCCCGGCGCGATGCCGATGCCCGCATTGCGCGCCTTGAGAAACAGCGCGCGCACATTCAGCGCGCCAATCGGCATTTCCACCCACAACACATAGCCGCCTTCAGGATCAGACACCCGTGTGCCCGGCGGGAAGTAGCGCAGCACCGCCTGACGCATATGCTGAATTTGGTTCTTCAACTCGCGCCGTAGCTTACGCAGATGCGCATCATAACCGCCGCTGCGCAGCAGTTCGGCAATCGCCGCTTGCGACAACACCGACGTGCCCATGCTGGTGGTGTATTTCAGCGAGGCGATTTTGCGCATGTAGTTGCTGCTGTGCACCCAGCCAATGCGAATGCCCGGCGCGACGGTTTTCGAGAAGCCGCTGCACAAAATAGCGTTCGGGCTGAAGGCGCGCATCGGGAACGGACGACGCTCGCCGAATGCGGTATCGCCGAAGATATCATCCTCAATGATCACCACATCGTTCTCGTCGGCCTGACGCGCGATATAGGCTTTCTGCTCGTTAGGAATGCTTTTGCCCAGCGGATTATTGATGTTGTTGATGGTGAGATAGGCCTGCACCGCTTGGCGCTGGAACAGCGAAGTGAGTTTCTCCACATTGACGTAGCCTTCCGGCCCGGCTTCCACCTCAATCACCCGCAGATTAAGGTTATGCAGCATCTGCAGCAGCACGAAATAGCACGGCGATTCCACCGCGACGATATCGCCAGGCCGCGTGGTGGCGCGCAGCGCCAGCGAAATCGCTTCGATGCAGCCATTGGTGATCAGGATGTCATCAGCGTTGATATTGCAGCCATAATCCACCGCGCGGCGCGCAATTTCATTTTTCAGCGGCGTATAGCCGGTGCCTTTGACGGTATTGCCCAGCAGCGCCGGTTTGCTGTAGCCCATCTGGCGCATCAGCAAACCAATCTTCTTCACCGGATAGAGTGAGATGTCGCCGTTGGCCAGATCCAGCCGCACGCGGCAGTCTGAACCGAGCATCGCCAGATGCAGCTCGGTCTGCTCGTCGAGCGGCGCCACTTCGCGCGCTTGCTCGTTGATGACCGTGGGAAAGGTTTTATTAGCAGGCCGCGGTGCGACAAAAAAACCGGACTTGGGACGCGCAACCGCGTAGTGCTCATCCTCAAGCGTACGTAATGTTTTCAGCGCGGTGGTCATGCTGACGCTGTACTGCGTTGCCAGCGTGCGCACCGACGGTAAACGGCTGTCGGGCGGCAGCGAGCCGCTGTGAATGGCTTGTTTTATCTGCTCTGCGATTTGACGGTAACGACTGCCCTGTTCCGTTTCACCCGCCATCTGTTCCACCCTATTTCGTCCGGATCTGTGCGTTTTCACCAGATTACATTCAAAGTACTTTAGGCTGCATTAGTTAATTGATAACCCGCGCAATAGTCTTTAAGGCATTCATTCCGTAGCACCTTCGTGGCCCATTTCCCGTCTGTTGCCGCCAGCACGGCAGCAGCGACTTTTTAGCCAAAGGATGAAGTGAAAAATGAATAATCTGTCCACCCTGATGCGAGAGATTAGTGGATATCTCACCCCGACGATTATCGATTCCGCGCAACACTGTTCACGCCGTTTACTTGCCGCGCTCCCGGATGCTGCGCACCCGGAGAATAACCGCGTGCTGCTGGCCTACGGCGGCGGCAAAGACAGCAGCTATATGGTGGCGTACGTGCGCTACATTCAGGGGCTGATCTGGCAGCAACACGGCAGCACCTTTCAGCTGCGCATCAGCACCAATCGCCATGCGGCAATGAACGACAGCGTGATGGAGAATATCGATCGCGTGTATCGCGCGCTGCACATTCTCGATGATGACTTTACCGAATGTCTGGTGACCGACGGCTTGCAAATCCGCCACTTCGATCGCCATTTACCGATGCCAGACAGCGTGCGCCAGCAGAATCGCAACGATGTGCTGATGAATGGCCACCGCTTCCGCGCCGATGCGCGCTCCACGTTTTGTAACGCCTGCAATCTCAGCATGGTGAACTCGTTTGGCCTGGCGGCGCATTACGACGGCGGCGTTGATGTGATCATCACCGGCGATTCGCCGCAGGAACAAACCGCTTATCTGGCGTGGGCGCGCCATCTTTCGCGGCTGTTTGCTGCGCCGGTGGCGGATAAATCGCGCGGCTTTAGCGGCTTCCTACAGACGCTGGATGGCGTGGCCGAACGCTACTTCGCCGATATCTACGGTGCCGATCAGGTGACGCCCGCGCACCGCATTACCTGGCAGCTGGAACGCGATCCGCTGTTCTTCAATATCTATCAGGACACCGCGTATGAAGCGGGCGCGCACTGGGCGCTGCTGACTGAATTTATGCATTTCCGCTTCGATGAACTGATGTTCAGCTTCTCCGAATCGGACTGCGGTAACCCGACGTTAATGGCACATATTCGCGGTCTGCGCGCGGAGACGCTGTTGCAGCGCAGCTACGCCGAAGGCATTCGCGAATATGTGCGCTTTGCGCTCGGGCTGATGGTGAAAAAGGATTTCCCGCCGCAGCTGATTGATGAGATGGCGGCACGTTATCAGGACGATGCGGCGATTAAGCGCGCCCGCCAGCGCGCCGCGCAGTTCGCCGAGCAGGCATTTGGCCTCAATGAAACCCAACTGGTTTGCATGATCTATTCGCCGTTTATCGCCGAAGGTAATCAGCTGAAAAGCTGGCTGCAGCAGTTAGTCGATGCGCCGGACGAAGCGGCGGTGCGCGCGTTGCTGCGCGGCGAAAGCGACGATCTATGGCTGGCGCAGCAGCTGGAGCAACTTTCTGGTTTGACCGTGGCGCAGATGCGTCACTGCTGGCGCAGCGCGCAGGTGAGTTCACTGCTGGACGATCAGCGCGGCGATGCGCTTTCGCGCGTGCTGCGTTTTGACCCGCACAAAGCAGTGATTCAGGTGAATAACGGTGTCATGCAAGACGTCGTCACTGAAGTGATCTCCGGGCGTTAACCCGGTAAGGCAACGCGATGAGAAAGATTTTCCTGCAGATTGGCGCCACCCGCGACGGACAAAATCCTTATTGCGCGGTGGCCAAGCGCGACGGCTACTTTACCGTGCTGGCGGAGATGGGCGATTTCGTCGATTACCAATCGCTGAGCATCCCGTTGCCGTTCGATCTGATTGTGCGGCTCGATCGCCCGGAAAATCCGTGGGATGTGCTGCAAGCCTGTTTGCATGCCGGGTTGATGGAACATCCTCACGTGGTGTTGGCCGGCTTTGAAGCCTACAACGCCAGCGCCGGTCGCGTACGCGAACTGCTGGCGGGGCCTGACGCCGGTGCCAGCTTTATTCCGCCGGATAAGTACGCGCAGCGTATGGCCTTGCGTAAAGCCTGGCAGCGCTTTCCGCAGCCGGAGTTTCGCTTTTTTGCCTCGCCGCTCAGCATTCGCGATGCGCGAGACGCGTTGCTTTATCCCTGCGTGATCAAGCCGGTTGACGGCGGCGGCGGCCTTGGCATCTGGCTGGTGAAACAGGCCAGCCAGCTTGATGCGGTGATCGGTAAGCTGGTGGATACCATGAATTACGGCGGGCGCGGCTTCAGCGGTTTTATCGTGGAGAGCTGGCTGGCGGGCGATGAGTATTCGCTGCAAGGCGTGGTGGCGGACGGCCATGCGGTGGCGCTGACCTGCTGCCAAAAGGTGATCGAACACCATAGCGATGCCGACGGCTGCGTCAGTTTTTACGAATCTGGTCATGTGGCAGTCGCAGCGCAGCAGCTGCCCGCCAGCTTTAGCAGCCTGATGAGCTTCTGCTGCGAAACCTTCGGCTATCGTCAGGGCGCGTTTCACATCGACTTTATTATGGTCAACGGCGAACCGCATTTCCTTGAAATGGGCTTCCGCCTTTCCGGCATGGGCGTGGTGAATCTGGTGCAGGAAGTCACCGGCATCAACTGGGCGGAAGTGGCGTTCCACATCGAAGCCGGTCACGGCATGCCGCCGCTGCATTTTCCGGCGCAGCCGCAGGCGGTGGGCCGCGTGCGTTTGCGTCAGCGCCTGCAGTATGACGCGGCCGAGCGCTGGATCGCACAGCATCAACGCGGTCAGCTGTTGCCGCCGCTCAATCTGCCCGCGCTGGCGGTTTCGCCGCGCTCTTCGCTGTACGCCGATTTAACCCGCCACGCCGGTATTCTCGCCACCTTGCGCCTCGCAGCCACCAGCCGCGACGAAATTCTGGCGGTGTTCCACCAGATCCTTGAGGTCTCATCGCTCACCACACGGAGAGATTTACTATGTGCAGAATGATTGTGGCGCACGGCCAATTTGATGCCGCCGCGGTGCTGGACGCCGCGCGTGCCATGAGCTGCGGCGAAACCGCCACGCACGAAGGTCCGATTAAACAGCATCCCAACGGCTGGGGCTGTTTATGGCTGGAGCAAGGGCACATTCGCACGCTGCACGGCACCGGCACTTTCGCCGATGCGCTGCCGACCATTGATGTTGATCGCCTGCGCGGCCGCTTTCTGGCGGTGCATGTGCGCCACGCCACGCTGAGCAAAAATCACGGTATCGAATTTTCTCATCCGCTGTGGCGCACCAGCGGCGCAACGCAGTGGTACATGATGCATAACGGTTTTTTACCCACCGTTTATCAGCAATTGGGCATGGCGGAGTCGCGTTTCGATTCCGCGGAGTATCTCGAATATATGGTCGATCGCGCCACGCCCGCCGATTTCACCCGCGATTATCTGCGCGACAAGATGGCGCAGGTCGCGCCGGGCGGCAGTTCAGCCAACGCCATTTTTGTCACCCGCGATAAAGCCTGGGCGTGGCAATGGCATCCCGACGACACGCCCTATCCCCACTATTTCACGCTGCACCGCTTACAGAGAAACGACACCACCTTCATCTCTTCTGAACCTATTTCAGCACTGGGCACGGCGTCTGAATGGCGTCGTATGAACAACCATGAACTTCATGAATTTCCAATTGGGGAGTGATCAACATGGCGATTTTCAATCAGATCCGCGTTATTCATCCAAACATGTTTGTGGAGAGCACCTGGCTGGATGACATCGTGACGGCACGCGTGCCGCTGCTGGTGTTACGTAACTTCCTCACGCCGGAAGTGCGCGCAGCGGTGGTGGACGATTTGCAGCAGTGCCGCGAACAGGTGCGGGTGTCGCACTATCCGAACGGCGCGCTGACCACGCTTGGCCCTTATCTGGCGAAGCACACCGCTGCACCGGAAAACTACTTTACCGAACTGCGTGATATCCAGCCCGCGCTGCCGCCGTCGCTGCACTGCCTGCGCGATCAGATCTACAACTGGGTGAAGCACGCGCTGCGCCTGGAAAGCCTGCAAACCGCCAACGAACCCGAGTTGGGCGATTACGCCGGTTCGATTGTGCGCTTCCACGCCAACGGCGTCGCCAATCCACTGCATAACGACAACATCGTGCGCGATGCCGCCGGCAGCGGATTGGCGGTGACCCACATTCTGCATCAGTTGAGCTGCGTGGTCTGTTTGCAGGAGTGCAACGCGGGCGGCGCGCTGCGCATCTTCAACAAAAAATGGCAACCGATGGATGAGCACTACAAAACACCGGGCGAGCTCGGTTATCAAAGCGGCGTCATCGAGCACAGCGAGGTGTGCGAGTTTTCACCGCGCAGCGGCGATATCTATCTGTTTAACCCCGCGTTTTATCACGAAATTGATCGCGTGGAAGGCGACACGCGCATCACCATGGGCTTCTTCTTTGGCCTGACCGACAAAAAAATGAAACACGCCATCGCCTGGAGCTAACGCCAGGTTTTCGACGAGGAGACGAGCATGAATACCTATGAAAAAGTAGCGGCCCTGCTGGATCAACATCAGGCGCGTTATCGCGTGGTGGAGCATGAAGCCATCGGCCAGACCGACCTGATTAGCGAGATTCGCGGTAACGATCTCAATCAGGCGGCCAAAGCGATGGTGCTGGAAGTGACCATGCCGGATGGCGCGGATGCGCGCTATCTGCTGGCGATTGTGCCGGGCGACTGCAAGATCAACTTCAAGAGCGCCGCACGTGCCATTGGCGGCAAGAAGTCGAGCTTTGCGGCGCCAGAAAAAGCGCAGGAGTTAACCCAGTGCGTAATGGGTGCGGTGCCGCCGTTTAGTTTTGATGACCGGCTGGCGCTGCGCGTCGATGCGCGCCTGCGCGACGTCGGCACGCTGTGGTTCAACGCCGGGGCACTGGATCGCTCCGTGGCTTTACAGGTGGATGATTTCTTTAAAGTTGTCGGTGATGAATGTTGTGCCGAGATCGCAACACCGGTGACGGCAACCGCCTGATCGCGGCAGTAAGGACTCTGTATGTCAGTTAAAGATATGTTGTTAGCCTTGCTGGTTGTGGTGGCGTGGGGCGTGAATTTTGTGGTGATTAAGCTGGGTCTGCAGGACATGCCGCCGTTTTTACTGGCGGGACTGCGGTTTAGCCTGGTGGCGTTTCCGGCGATCTTGTTTGTGAAGCGTCCGGCGATTCCGCTGCGTTGGCTGATCGTCTACGGCATGACCATCAGCTTTGGCCAGTTCGCCTTTCTGTTCCTCGCCATCAAACTGGGCATGCCGGCAGGATTGGCGTCGCTGGTGTTACAGGCGCAGGCCTTTTTCACCTTGCTGCTCGGTGCGCTGTTCCTGGCGGAGAAGCTGCGCTGGAATCACATCGTCGGCATTTTAGTGGCGACGCTCGGCATGTTTATGCTGGCGACCGCTGGCATGGCAGGCCAAACCACGGCGGGCATTACGCTCACGACCATGATGCTGACGCTGGCTGCGGCGCTGTCGTGGGGGCTCGGCAATATCACCAACAAAATCATTTTGCGTAACCGCAAAGTGCCGGTGATGTCGCTGGTGGTGTGGAGTGCGCTGGTGCCGATCGTGCCGTTCTTTGCCTGCTCATGGCTGTTCGATGGCGAAGCGGCAATTGTCACCAGCCTGCTGCACATCTCGCTGCAAACGGTGTTGGCGCTGATCTATCTCGCCTTTATCGCCACCATTGTCGGCTACGCGATTTGGGGTAATTTGCTGAGTCGCTATGAAACCTGGCGCGTGGCACCGTTGTCGCTGCTGGTGCCGGTGGTGGGGATTCTCAGCGCGGCGCTGGTTCTCGGTGAAACCTTGTCGATTCAGCAGATGATCGGGGTTTCAGTGATCATCCTCGGCCTGCTGGTGAATGTGTTTGGCGGCATGGTGAGTCAGCGATTATTGGTGCGCACCTAAACAAAAACGCCGCTTTTCAGCGGCGTTTTTTTCAACTCACATCCTGATTACAGGATTTCGATACGACGCGGTTTCGCCTCTTCCGGGACGATGCGTACCAGATCGATGCTCAACAGCCCATTTTCCAGACGCGCATCGCGCACGGTGATGTGATCGGCCAGCTGGAATTTGCGCTCGAAGTTGCGCTCGGCGATGCCCTGATACAGGTACTTACGCTCCGGCTGCTCTTCAGGATGTGCGCCGCGCACCACCAGCACGTTGTCATGCGAGGTGATATCTAACTCGCTCTGGGCGAAGCCCGCCACGGCAATGGTGATACGGTAGAAATTCTCATCCACCAGCTCAACGTTATACGGAGGATAGCCACCATTGGCCTGGTTTTGGTTGGACTCAAGCAGGTTAAACAGGCGGTCGAAACCAATGGCAGAACGATAAAGTGGGGTGAGATCAAAATTACGCATAATAAGACTCCTGATATTCAGCAAGTTTAGGCAACCTTCCACCATGGACAGGTTGTGTAGTCCGTTGTTGTCCCTTCCGGCAACAGCAACAAGACCGTTCCTTAAAAGTGGGTGCAGCCTGGTCGCTTTCAAGGGCTGATGCGTATTTTTTTACAGCAATTCTGACGATATGACATACACTCAGGGGACTAATCGCCTGAGAATCAAGACGCAGCCATAGAGCTTTGCTTAACGTCAGGTGACACACTCCAGCCAGGGCCATGCCATGACTGAAGGGATGATGATGATGAATATGATGAAACGCTTTCCGCTCACAGCTGTGCTGGTTTGCAGTACCTTTGTTACTTCAGGCTGCTCCAGCGTTATGTCTCACACCGGCGCCAGTCAGGGCTACTATCCCGGCACGCGCGCCAGCGCAGAGATGATCACTGACGACAACACCAGCTGGGCGATCAAGCCGCTGGCGCTGATCGATCTCCCTTTCTCAGCGGTGATGGATACCGTGCTGCTGCCGTGGGATTACTTCCGTTCTGACGACGATAAAAGTAAGGATTCCATCCACGAGCGCGTGATGCAGAGCGAAAAAATGGCTGGCACGCAATCCAGCCTGGCGACCGCGGCGTCTATGCCCGCGCAGCCGCACTGACGCAAAACAGCTGCCGCCAGCCGTCCACTTCCCGCATATAAGCGATCTTCTCTCCATCCGGCGACCAGACCACCGCATCACCGGATGGCGCCTGATCGCTCCGTTGGGTTAAGCGCGTACATTTCCCCGTCGCCATCTCACAGCGCATCACACTGTTATCGCAGATAAAGCTTATCGCGCTGCCTTGTGGATGCCAGCTAAACGCCGACTGAATGCTGCTCGCCAACCGCGTCACCTGACGTGGCTGGCCGCCATTGGGTGAAACCGTCCACAGCTGAATCACGCCATGTTCGTCCGCCAGCAAAAAGGCGATGGCGCTGCCATCCGCTGAGGCGCGCAGCCAGTGACGCGGTTGCAGCGCCAGGCCGTTGGTGTGCGTGATGCGTCGCTGCTGCACGCCAGCCGGCGGCGCAGGCAATTTATCCGCCGTGCCTTGTAAGGGCGATGCGCCTGCTTTGGCGTAATCGGCTAACGCTGCGGGCAGATCCACCACGAACACTTCCGGCACTTTGTCGCCGTTCGCGGCGCGCGTATCGCCGATAAAGGCGATGGCCCAGCGCTGCCATCTGCCATCCGCTTTCTGATAGCCCTGATGACCGATCCAGCACTCTTCATAGGCGCGGTCGATCTGGTCGCTGCCCGGCTGTGGATCGCGCTGCGTCTGGCTGACCAGCACGCAATAATGACTGCCCTCATATTCACGCGGATGCTGTTTGGGCGGACACACCGGATGCAGCGGCACGGCCACACCGACATTGCGCAGGTCGTCGCCGGCATCCATTTCATGCATCACATGATCGTTGTAGGTAAAACTCAGGCGCGAACCATCCGGGCTGAAGACGTGAACATGCGAGCCACCGCGCAGCGCGCCGGGCGTGTAAGGCGCGGTGATGTCGCAGGCGTCGAGATTCTCGGCGATGCCTTGCTGCACGATCACGCCGCGACGGTGATGAAAATCGTAGCGCCAGTGCGCATCCGGATGTTCCGGGCCATGAATGCAGACGTAACGCGGCGGCAGATCCGGACTGACGGTGACCACGCCAACGTGCGCGCCATCGCGCGCCTGATACAGCACTTCAACGGCACCGCTCGCCACGTTGACGCGCTCGATAGTCAGGCTGGTAAAAGAGGCGCCGGAAGGTCGCACATCAAATGCCAGCCATTGGCTGTCGCCGGTCCAGACGTTGATGTTGGTGAGTTGATGATGACGCGCGGCAAAGGTGATTTGTTTTTCTGACATGAGGCAACCTTCCATCTAACAGTTGCCGGATAAATTACGTGATTATGGAGTGAGAAGCAGCAATTTCGCCGCTGTTGATTGCGCAATGAATTGCGCCGCTACGGATTGTGCACGTATTTGTAGCGGCGCGATTCATCGCGCGAATTTATTCACCTACGCGTTTTACATCACCGACCAGCAGGATGTAGGACAGCGCGCCGATCAGCGCTACCGCCGAGATATACACCAGCGCCGGTGCAAAGCCGTAATCCTGCGCCAGATAGCCCACCACCAGCGGCACGGTGATGCCGCCCAGGCCGCCAACAAAGTTGAACATGCCGCCGGTCAAACCAATCAGGCGCACCGGTGCCAGCGAGGAGACCAGCGACCAGGTAATTGAGGCGAAGCCGTTGCCGAAGAAGGCGATCGCCATCAGCGTCATAATCCATATTGGATCGTTGGTATAGTTCGCGCCCATGATGCAGGTGGAGATCAGCAGACCGCAGATGATCGGCGTTTTGCGCGCAAAGCCTAGCGAACGGCCGCTGCGCACCAGACGATCAGCGACGATACCCGACAGAATCACGCCAACGAATGCCGCGAGGAATGGCACGGTGGTCATGAAGCCCGCGGTGAGCGCCGCGATGTGTTTTTCCTGCGTTAGATAGTTCGGGAACCAGGTGAGGAAGAACCACAGTGTGGATGTGACGGCGAACTGGCCGAGATAGACGCCGCACAGCTTGCGGTGGAACACCAGTTTCCAGTCGGCGGCGGTGAGTTTGGTGCGGGTTTTCTTTTCGCTTGGTGCGTCGCCATCCACCATCGCGCCGCCTTCGCGGATGTATTCCAGCTCGGCTTTATTGATGCCTTTGCTCTGGCTCGGCGCTTGATAGAACTTGATCCAGATGAACGACCAGATGATGCCAATGCCGCCGGTAATAATGAACACCCAATGCCAGCTCAGCAGTTCCTGAATCCAGATCAGTAATGGCGTGAGGAACGCCAGGCCAACAAACTGACCGGACGTGTAGAAGCCGACGGCGGAAGCGCGCTCCTGCTCCGGGAACCAGCTGGTCACCAGCCGGTTATTGGTCGGGAAAGCCGGCGCTTCAAATATGCCGGTTATCGCACGCAGACCAATTAACGATAATAAGCCGGTGGCAAAACCCTGCAGTAACGTCGCCACCGACCAGCCAAAGATGGCAATAAAATAGGTTAAGCGTGAGCCCACGCGATCGAGGAACCAGCCGCCGGGAATCTGGCACAACGTATATAACCAGGCAAAGGCCGAGAATACATAACCCATTTGCGCTTTGGTAATACCGAACTCTTCCTGAATATGCGCGGAAGCGACGGCTAAATTAGCGCGATCGACATAACAAATGACCACCGTAATAAATATCATCAGCAGCGTGATATAACGACGGCGCGTCGGTTTGGCCTGAACAGCAGAGAGATCCATGGTGTTTCTCCGTAATCGGTTTTGCCGTTTAGGCGCGACAGAGCACGCCCCGGCAAATGTAGGGTAGCGATATAAAAGGTAAAACCGCGTAAGCGGTAAATAAGCTGTGCCGGGAAACAGGCTGAGCGAAGCCCTATGCCTTATTTCACCGGCATATAATTATCGAGATTTAATAAAATTTAATACCCTAAAGAATTCGAGTTGCAGAAAGGCGGCAAGCGAATGAATCCCCCGGAGCTTACACTAGTAAGTGACTGGGGTGAATGAGCGCAGCCAACGCCTCTGCAGCTTGAATTATGACGGGTATTTACCATTCAGCAACGGAACCATCGGGGAATCTCCAAAGTGGGTTTCTCCAGTCAGGTGCATTTTTACTGCGTTCAATCACCAGCTCTTCGTTGATTTCCACGCCGAGACCCGGTTTATTTAACGGATAGAAATGACCGTCATCCATTTTAAAATCGTCTTTATTGATCACGTAATCGAGCAGTTCAGCGCCCTGATTATAGTGAATCCCCATGCTCTGCTCCTGGAACACCGCATTGCGCGAGACGAAGTCAACGTGCAGGCACGCAGCCAGCGCGATCGGGCCCAGCGGACAGTGTGGAGCCAGCGCCACATCGTAAGATTCGGCCATCGCGGCAATTTTGTAGCACTCGGTGATGCCGCCCGCGTGTGACAGATCCGGTTGCAGAATCGCCAGTCCACCCGCTTCCAGCACGCGTTTGAACTCGAAGCGCGAGAACATGCGCTCGCCAGCGGCGATCGGAATATGAGTCTGCGCCGCCAGACGCGGATAATATTCCGCCTGCTCCGCCAGCACCGGCTCTTCGATAAACAGCGGGCGATACGGCTCCAGCTCTTTGATCAGCACTTTTGCCATTGGCGCGCTGACGCGGCCGTGGAAATCGAGGCCAAATTCAATCTCTTTACCGAAGGCTTCACGGATCTGCGCCACGGTATTCACCGCGTCATCGACTTTGCGCGCGTTATCGATAATGCCCATCTCTTCGCAGCCGTTGAGTTTGAAGGTATCAAAACCGATGGTGCGCAGTTTCTTGATGCCATCAATCACATCGGCCGGACGATCGCCGCCCACCCAGCTGTAGGCTTTAATGCTGTCACGCACTAATCCGCCGAGCAGTTGATAAACCGGCACGCCGAGCGCTTTGCCTTTGATATCCCACAACGCCTGATCGATACCGGCGATGGCGCTCATCAGAATCGGGCCGCCGCGATAGAAACCGCCGCGATACATCACTTGCCATAAATCGTTGATGCGCGCCGGATCCTGACCAATCAGGTATTCCGACAGCTCATGCACCGCCGCTTCCACGCTGCGCGCGCGGCCTTCAATCACCGGTTCGCCCCAGCCAACGATGCCTTCGTCAGTTTCGATTTTCAGGAACATCCAGCGCGGCGGCAGGCGGTAAGTAGTCAGTTTGGTAATTTTCATCGTACAGCGTCCTTATATGCAGCAATAAATGCGCGAGCCTGTTCCACAGTGCGCGACAGCGGTTGACCGGCGCGATAGAGATCGCTGCCCAGACCCGCGCCAATGCAGCCTGCGGCCATAAATTCATGCAGGTTTTCCGGCGTCACGCCGCCCACGGCAAACACCGGCACTTCTGGCGGCAGTACCGCTTTCAGCGCTTTGATGTAGCCCGGACCAAAGGCTGACGACGGGAAAATTTTCAGCGCCTGCGCACCGGCCTGTAAGGCGGTGAACGCTTCGGTCGCGGTGGCGCAACCGGCAGCAACGATCATCCCTTTGGCGACCGCCTGGCGGATCACCGCAGCATCGGTGTTCGGCGTGACGACTAATTTGCTGTTCAGCGTCGCCAGCTCATCGACCTGCGCCGGATTCAGCACCGTACCGGCGCCAATCAGCGCTTTATCGCCGAAGGTTTTCACCATCGCGCCGATGCTTTTCGCCCACTCCGGCGAGTTGAGCGGGATTTCAATCGCATCGAAACCCGCTTCAATCAGCGCGCCGACGTGCGCTTCGGCTTCATCCGGCGTGATGCCGCGCAGAATGGCGATCAGCGGGACTTTAGTTTGCCAGGACATTCGCAATACTCCTTATTCCGTGCTGGAAAGCACGATCGCCTTCCAGCGTGACTGAATCCACACCGATAAACTGCAGCGCCTGCTGATAACGTTGCGCCAGCGCGCTACCGGCAATAATGGTGATCGGTTGGCTGGTGGCGTCGGCCCGTTGCGTCATCAACGCCACTTCGTGACCAATCAGCAAGCCTGAAAGAAAGTCGCTGATATGGCGGCGATCGCGCGCGCCGAGCACGTGTGAAGCGCGAACTTCAAACAGGCGCGACAAAATCGAGACATCGTTGCTGCCGACTTGCACACCTGCGCGGAAAGCCGCCGCGTTCTCTTGCTGCTCGGGTAAACCTGCGCCAATCAGCGACTGTTTGAGCAGCAGATGATGCAGTTCACCGGTCATCACGGTGCGGAAATCCAGCACGCGATCCTGTTCCATCTGCACCCATTTGGCGTGCGTTCCTGGCATCACATAGAGCGGCGCAGGCTGCAGTTCCAGCGCGCCAAGCAGCTGCGTCTCTTCACCGCGCATAACGTTGTAGTTGTCGGCACGTTCGACGCTCAATCCCGGCACGATCCACGCTTTATCCTCAACGCGCGTAAGGCGGCTAGCGATTTCACTCAGCGCCACCGGACAGGAGAGATACGGCACCGACCGCCAGCCGGCATTGCTGCCTACCATGCCCGCCATCACCACCGGCACGTCGTTGACTGGCCAACCTGCGGTGACGCTGGCAAACACCTCGGCTGGTGTGCGATCGCCCAGGCGCGTGACGCCAGCTTCCGAACGACGCTCATCGATGCAAACACCGGCTTGATAATGCCAGGCGCGCAGGTTGGTTGAGCCCCAATCAATCGCGATATAGCTGGTCACATAATCTCCTTGAGTCGCGCCGTTGAGCTGGCAATCATCGCTTTCGCCGCCTGCTCGGCAGCATCGCCATCCTGATGACGAATGGCATCGAACAGCGCTTTGTGTTCGGCGAGCGTGCGCGGCATGTTGCCTTCGTCCGCCATGTAGGTTTGCGCGAACACCGCTTTTTGCAGCTGGCTGATCGCCACGTTGAGCTGCTGCAGCACCGGATTGTGTACCGAATTCAGCACCGCTTCGTGGTAGCGGATGTCCGCTTCATTAAAGGCATCACGATTGAGGTGGTTGGCAACCATGTCGTTGTACGCCAGTTCAATCGCAGCCAGATCGCTTGAGGTGGCGCGTTCGGCAGACCAGCGCGCAATCTGCGGCTCGACCAGCACACGCACTTCGTTCATGGCGGCAATCAGACGCGGGTCCTGATCGTGCGCCAGCGCCCACTGCAATACGTCGCTATCCAGATAGTTCCAGTGATTGCGCGGCGTGACGAACGCGCCGCGATAGCGTTTCATCTCCATCAGACGTTTCGCCATCAGCGAGCGAAACACTTCGCGGATGATGTTGCGCGAGGTGCCGAAGCGTTCACACAGCTCCGCTTCCGCGGGTAACGCCGCGCCGGGCACAAACTTACCGGCCACAATCTCTTCACCCAGCGTCAGGATGATGCGCTCTGTTTTGCTTAGTTGTTCTTGCGTCATGATGTTCCATTCAATGAAAGGCAGGTACGCATCAGATTACTGCTTTCGCCTGGCGAAGCCTAACGGCCGCCCTGACCTGCGCCGTCGATTGTAGTACCATAGTGATAAGTTGTACTACAATGTGGATCACAAAATAGACAACTTGTGTGTCATAACGCGATAAGGTCGCCATAAATGGCGACCCTACGAAGGCTTGGTGAGATTTGTAGGGTCACCATTTATGGTGACCCAATCACAGCGGGAGGCAGAATAAGAAGGGTTTACAGCACCAGCTCTTCAATGGCGTGCGCTACGCCGTCTTCCATGTTGGTTTTGGTAATGAACTGCGCGATTTTCTTCACGGAATCAATCGCATTGCCCATTGCTACGCCGGTTCCGGCATACTCAATCATCGCCAGATCGTTTTCCTGATCGCCAATCGCCATCACCTCTTCACGCGCCAGGCCGAGCTTTTCAGCCAGCATCTTCACGCCTTGACCTTTATTCACGCGGGCATCGAGGATTTCGAGGTAATAAGGTGCGCTTTTGAGAATGGTGTAGTTGTCGCGTGCCTGCTGCGGCAAGCGCTGAATGGCAGAATCCAGCAGATCGGGTTTATCGATCATCATCAGCTTAGGAAAACGCGTGGCGCGATCCATCTCTTCTACGGAACGATAGCGCACCGGAATGCCGGTCAGGCTCGCTTCGTGGATAGTGAACTCGCTGATGTCTTTGTTCGGCGTATAGAGGAAAGATTTATCGAAGGCCTGGAAGTGGACACCAAGATCGCGCGCCAGCTGTTCGATATACAGATAGTCGTCAAAACCCAAGGTGATTTCCGCGACGCACTCGCCATCATTAGCGCGATGCACCAGCGCACCGTTGTAGCTGATGCAATATTGGCCTTCATCAACCAGATTCAGCTCCATCAGATAGCGCTGAATGCCGACGAACGGACGGCCGGTGGTGAGCACCACCATCACACCTTTTTTATGTGCGCGTTCAATGGCCGATTTAACTGCAGGCGTGATCTCGTGCTGCGGATTGAGTAGCGTGCCGTCCATATCGATTGCAACCAGTTTTATAGCCATAACGTCCTCGTTGAGTCAGGGTTTTGATCAATGCTAGCGCGATTCAGCTCACATTGACCAGTTTCGCGCCTGACTTCAGATTTTTTCCTCCGTAAAGAAAAAGGCCATCACTATCGTGATGGCCCGGCATTCATGGAGTAAGAGGATGATCTTAGTGGCTCATTGCGTCTTTTTTCATGCCCATTTCATCTTTCTTCATGGCATCTTTCTTCATGCCCATCTCGTCTTTCTTCATGGCATCTTTCTTCATGCCCATTTCATCTTTGTGCATGGCATCTTTCTTCATGCCCATTTCGTCTTTCTTCATGGCGTCTTTCTTCATGCCCATTGCGTCTTTGTGCATGGCGTCTTTCTTCATGCCCATTTCGTCTTTGTGCATGGCGTCTTTCTTCATGCCCATCTCATCTTTCTTCATGGCATCTTTGCCCATTGTATCAGCAGCATAAGCTACAGACATGGTCATCATTGAAGCGATAAAGGTTGCTACGATTACGTTTTTCATAGGGTGTTTCCTTACAGTTTTTTAGGTTTATAAAAGGTGTTGGCGCAATAAGGCACCGGATTAAAGGATCAGCTTCCGCCGAACCAGTTGTAGCCTTCGTCTTCCCAGTAACCACCGGTATAACGATTGGTTATTTCAATCACCTGAATATGTTTCGGATTTTTGTATCCCAGTTTGGTGGGAATACGGATTTTCATCGGATAACCATATTCAGGCGGTAGAATTCGTCCATCCCAGCTCAACGCCATGATGGTTTGCGGATGCAGCGCCGATGCCATATCGATGCTGGTGTAGTAATCATCCGCACACTTGAAGCTGACATATTTGGCGTTGGTATCGGCGCCAATCAGTTTCAGGAAATCAGCAAAACGCACGCCGCCCCAGCGACCAATCTCACTCCAGCCTTCCACGCAGATATGCCGTGTGATTTGATCAATCTGCTGCATGTTGTAGAGCTCAGGCAGCGACCAGCTGCGTTTATCATTTACTAGTCCGGCAATCTCCAGACGCCACCGATCGCCGTTGATCTGTGGAATGTCCTCTTCACCGTAAAAAGCATTGAACGGGAAGGATTGCGAGATACGATCGGCGCTGTATTCCGGTGACAAATTCGCCGGATTAAACAGCCAGCTCTGCACGCGATCGTTGAAGCGGGAAAAGCTATTTAGCACGCCTTCAACGTCCGGTTTATCACTGAGATCGCAGCCGGTTAGCATCACTACGCCGCCGAGCGTTAAGCCCTGACGTAAAAAGCGGCGACGCGATGAGGAGTCCAGTTTGCGCGCCAGTAACTGCTGCGCTTCTTTAACCAACGCATCTGCATCGCCAGGCGAAAGATCGACATTTATTTTTTTCATTTCGCTCTCCTTAGCGTCCGCGCAACATGGCAAGTAGGGTTTTTGGTACCAGCGCGACCATCACAATATGCACCGCGACAAATCCCACCAGCGCTGTCATCGCATAAAAATGGATGTAACGTGCCGCTTCATAGCCGCCCAGCAGATCACGTAGTAATCCAAACTGCACTGATTTCCACAGCACTAAACCCGACAGCACCAGCAACAGGCAATCCACCATCACAAACAGGTACGCGGCGCGCTGCACATTGTTGTATTGGCGTAAATCCGCGTGAGCCAACTTGCCTTTCAGCGCGTTCATCGCATCCCGCAGGATTCCGCTTACGCTCAGCGGCAGAAATTTCTTAGCAAAGCGTCCGGTTACCACATTCATCGCCAGATAAATCACGCCATTCGCGGCAAAAATCCACATGGCAGCGAAGTGCCATTGCAAAGCGCCACCCAACCAGCCGCCGAGGGTGATTTCACCCGGAAAGCGAAAATCAAACAGTGGCGACGCGTTGTAAATGCGCCATCCACTCAACGTCATGATCACGATGGCTGCGGCATTCATCCAGTGACAAACCCGCAGCCACCAAGGATGGATCACCGCTGAACATCCTGGTTTTTCATCCATCTGCATATCCATTTAACCGGTCCCTTCTGTTAAGTCAGGCCGCATTCTGCCTTCAGCACACCAAACCCGATGACAAGAAATGTCTCAATACGGTAATGAGCTCATTCTCTGTTTACTTTCCATTTGGCTTATCAACGTCAGCCATTTCCCCTGGATTAGGCGCCGTCATTTCTCTTAATTTCCATCCATGTCTGAACGGAGAGGCCAAAATCTGAATGCTATTGTGGCCAATTGTTGTTCACCAAAGCCTCACGTCGAGTTAAACAAAATGTGAAAACTCCGAGGGGCTTTAAGCGGTAATATTGATTAAATTAGCGAAGCAGGAAGGGATGATGAACGACGCAAAAAAAGTACTTATCGTCGAAGATGACAGCGGAATCGCCGACGTTCTCCGCTTAAACTTTCAGGATGAAGGTTATGATGTGACGCATGCGGCCGACGGTAACCTCGCCGTACAGTTACTGGAATCCCAGCATTGGGACGCCTTGATTCTCGATTTGATGTTGCCCGGTATTGATGGGCTGGAAATCTGCCGCCGGGCACGCGCCATGAAGCGCTATACGCCAATCATTATGATCAGCGCGCGATCCAGTGAAGTGCATCGCGTATTGGGGCTTGAGTTGGGTGCAGATGATTATCTGCCGAAGCCTTTTTCGGTGCTGGAGTTGGTGGCGCGACTTAAAGCGCTGTTTCGTCGTCAGGAAGCGATGAACTTAAATTCACGCATGGAAGCCGGCACCTTACACCTCAATGCGTTGATGATTGATCCGGTGGCGCGTGAAGTCTGGCTGCATAATAAACCCGTCACATTGACACCGCGTGAATTTGACCTGCTTTACCACTTCGCTAAGCATCCCGGAAAAGTGTTTTCCCGCCTCAATCTGCTCAATCAGGTTTGGGGTTACCAGCACGATGGTTATGAACATACCGTGAACACACACATCAACCGTTTACGGTTGAAAATTGAAGATAATCCCGCCGAACCTCTCTACATCCTGACGGTGTGGGGAAAAGGCTATAAATTTTCGCTGCCAGCGAACTAGGTTATAGATGATGAAACGCCTGACACTCAGCCAGCGCCTGGCGCTGGTTTTTGCTTCCTTGCTGTTACTTTGCACACTGCTGTCAGGCTGGATGCAGATCCGCGTCAACGCGCAATATGGCAGCGCGGTGGTGCAGCGTTTATCCGATGGATTAGCGCGCAGTATCGCCAGCCTCAATCCCAATATGATTGGTGAGCAAGGTGTGAATCTGCCGCTGATGAAGGCGTTGTTTAGTGATTTGATGGTGCTCAATCCCAGTGTGGAAGTCTATTTGCTGGATTTGCAGGGCAATATTCTCGCCGATGCGGCACCGCCTGATCATATCAAACGTACCAGCGTGAGCCTGGCGCCGATCAAGGCGCAGCTTAATGACGCTACGTCGCCGGTTTACGGTGATGATCCGCGTAATCTGCAGGAAAATAAGGTGTTTAGCGTCGCTCCGCTGGCTCTAAATGGCCAGCCAGCCGGTTATCTCTATGTGATTTTACAGGGCGAGAATTATCACCAACTGGCGAAGGAAGCGCAGATCGACATTCTTATGCGCACGTCATTGTGGTCTTCTTTGCTGGTGGTGTTATTTGGTCTGACGGCGGGCGCGGTGGCGTTTAGTTTAATCACGCGACCGATGCGGCAGTTAACGCAGCGCGTACGTCAACTTAACCGCGACGATATGACCGAGATTAAACAACTCGCTGAACTTCCGTTGCCAAAACCACACGAAAAAGACGAAGTCAGTTTGTTGCAAGGTGCCTTTGTTGGCATGGCGCGCCGCGTCGCCTTCCAGTGGGAAAAGCTGGCTTATCAGGACCAGCTGCGCCGCGATTTTGTCGCTAATATCTCGCACGACTTGCGTACGCCGTTGACCACCTTGCACGGCTATCTCGAAACTTTGCTGTATAAATCAGACAGCCTGAAATCGGCTGAGAGCCAGCGTTATCTTCATATCGCGCTATCGCAAAGCCAGAAAGTCAGCATGCTGGCGCAGCAGCTTTTTGAGCTGGCGCAGCTGGAATATGGCGTGATCAAGCCCAACCGCGAAATGTTTAGCCTCTCAGAGCTGACTTACGATGTGGTGCAGAAGTTTGAGTTGATGGCCAGCACGCGCAACATCCGTTTTGTGGTGGATATGCCCGATCAGCTACCTCAGGTAAATGCGGATGTTTCGATGATCGATCGCGTGCTGACTAACCTCTTGGACAATGCCATCAAACATACGCCAGAAGCGGGAACCATTGAGGTGAAACTGCGCAGCGCTGCACAAGAGGTAGAAGTCAGCCTGAAAGATTCCGGGCCGGGCATTCCGGAAACGTTACGTGCCACCTTGTTTGAACGTCCATCGGCGTTGACGCATGCTAGCACGCGCAAAAACAGCGGAGGTTTGGGATTGATGGTGGTGCGCCGCATCCTGCAGCTGCATGAGCGTGATATCCGACTGGATGATCAAACATCGGGCGCCTGCTTCCGTTTCTCCGTCCCACGCTGAAAACAAAAAACCCTTCCACCGGGGAAGGGTTTTTACGTTTTGCCGTGTCGATTAGATATCGATGTTGGCGGCTTTCAGCGCATTCTCTTCGATGAAGGCGCGACGTGGTTCTACCGCATCGCCCATCAAGGTGGTGAACAGCTGATCGGCAGCAATCGCATCCTTGATGGTCACGCGCAACATGCGACGGCTATCGGGATCCATAGTGGTTTCCCACAGCTGCTCTGGGTTCATCTCACCCAAACCTTTATAACGCTGTACTGACAGACCGCGACGCGACTCTTTCACCAGCCACTCAATCGCCTGCTCGAAACTGGTGACCGGCTGACGACGTTCGCCACGTTCGATATAGGCATCTTCTTCGATCAGGCCACGCAGCTGCTCGCCCAGCGCACAGATTTTGCGGTATTCCGGTCCATCGATGAACTCGCTATCCAGCGGATAATCGGTATCAACGCCGTGCGTACGCACACGCAGCACCGGTTCAAACAGGTTCTGCTCATGGTTGGCGCGAACATGGGCCAGATAGCTGCTGCCGTGCGCTTCACGCTCGGTCAGATACGCCACTAAACCGTCGATCCAGCCCTTCACGTCGGCTTCATTGCTGAGGTCGCTTAAGGTCGGATGGTAGATCAGGCCGCGCAGCAGAGCCGTAGGGAAACGGCGCTCCATACGTTTGATCATGCGCTGCGTGCCGTTGAAATCAGCCACCAGCGTTTCCAGCGGCTGACCGCCCAATGCCGGTGCGCTGGCGTTGGTGTGCAGCGTTGCGCCGTCAAGCGCGATGGAAATCTGATATTGATCCATCGCTTCGTCGTCTTTAATGTACTGTTCTTGCTTGCCTTTCTTCACTTTGTACAGTGGCGGCTGCGCAATATAGACGTGACCACGTTCGACGATTTCTGGCATCTGACGGTAGAAGAAGGTCAACAGCAGCGTACGAATGTGCGAGCCGTCGACGTCCGCATCGGTCATGATGATGATGCTGTGATAACGCAGTTTGTCCGGATTGTATTCATCACGGCCGATACCACAGCCCAGCGCGGTGATCAGCGTGGCAACTTCCTGCGAAGCGAGCATCTTGTCGAAACGCGCTTTCTCCACGTTCAGGATTTTACCCTTCAGCGGCAGAATCGCCTGATTCTTACGGTTACGACCCTGTTTAGCTGATCCGCCTGCAGAGTCACCCTCCACCAGGTAGATTTCAGACAGCGCCGGATCGCGCTCCTGACAGTCGGCCAGTTTGCCCGGCAGACCGGCCAAATCCAGCGCGCCTTTACGGCGAGTCATTTCACGTGCACGACGTGCAGCTTCACGCGCACGCGCCGCATCGATGATTTTGCCGACCACGATTTTCGCGTCAGACGGGTTTTCCAGCAGGTATTCTGCCAGCAGTTCGTTCATCTGCTGCTCAACCGCCGATTTCACTTCAGAAGAGACCAGCTTATCTTTGGTCTGAGAAGAGAATTTCGGATCCGGCACTTTCACGGAAACTACAGCAATCAGGCCTTCACGCGCATCGTCACCGGTCGCGCTGACTTTAGCTTTTTTGCTGTAGCCTTCTTTATCCATGTAGGCATTCAGCGTACGCGTCATTGCGGCACGGAAGCCGGCCAGGTGCGTACCGCCGTCGCGCTGTGGAATGTTGTTGGTGAAGCAGTAGATGTTTTCCTGGAAACCATCGTTCCACTGCAGCGCCACTTCCACGCCAATGCCATCTTTCTCAGTCGAGAAGTAGAACACCGTTGGGTGAATCGGGGTTTTGTTCTTGTTGAGATACTCAACGAACGCCTTGATGCCGCCTTCGTAGTGGAAGTGATCGTTCTTGCCGTCGCGTTTGTCTTCAAGACGAATCGAGACGCCAGAGTTCAGGAACGACAGTTCACGCAGGCGTTTCGCCAGGATTTCGTATTCAAACTCAATCACATTGGTGAAGGTTTCATAGCTCGGCCAGAAACGCACGCGAGTACCGGTTGCATCGGTATCACCGGAAACCGCCAGCGGTGCCTGCGGCACGCCGTGCTGATAAACCTGCTGATGCACTTTGCCTTCACGGCGAATGGTCAGCTCCAGCTTCTGCGACAGGGCATTTACGACTGAAACGCCAACGCCGTGCAGACCACCGGAAACTTTATACGAGTTATCATCAAATTTACCTCCTGCGTGCAGGACGGTCATGATCACTTCAGCAGCAGAGACGCCCTCTTCCGGGTGAATGCCGGTAGGAATACCACGGCCATCATCTTGCACTGAGACAGAGTTATCTGCATGAATAGTAACGGTAATATCACTACAGTGACCGGCGAGCGCTTCGTCGATTGCGTTATCCACGACTTCGAATACCATGTGATGCAGACCGGTGCCGTCATCCGTATCGCCGATGTACATACCCGGGCGTTTGCGTACCGCATCAAGCCCTTTAAGGACTTTGATACTTGAGGAGTCATAAGAATTCGACATCAACGTTTCTCGCTCATTTAATCTTCAGGTTGAACCACTATTTTACCCTGTTCCACGCGGAACATCTTGCCCTTTTCATCACTCATGTCGATTACATGCTCGACACCAATGGCGCTGACAAATACTTGAGCCTGCGTGGCTTTTAGGCGTTCAGCTAACAGCCGACGACGGGTGTCATCCAGCTCTGAGGCAAAGTCATCAATCAAATACAAACAGCGACGTCCGCTGCTGCGCGTCAGATATTCGCCCTGCGCTAAGCGCAACGCACACATCAGCAGTTTTAATTGACCGCGTGAGAGTAAATCTTCCACCGGCGTGCCTTCTGCACGAATACGAAAATCGGCTTTGTGCGGGCCGCTGGCGGTGTAGGTGAGCGCGCGGTCGCGCTCGAAATTGCGTTCCAGCAGGTCGGCGTAATCGCTCTCTTTATCCCAGCCGCGCTGGAAAGAGAATGCCAACTCAAACTCCGGTAAAAATTGGCCGCAGGTGGCGATGATCTCGCGGGAAATCGCCGCGCTGTATTCGGCGCGCCAGGCGCTGATTTGCTCGGCCAGCGGCACCAGTTCCTGATCCCACGGACGAATCTGGCTATAGCGCGAAACCTGACGCAGCGCCGCATTGCGCTGTTTCAGCAGGCGACGCAAATTGCTCCAGGCATGGAAAAAACCGGGCGAGGCGTGAAAGCAGCCCCAATCGATGTAGGCACGACGGTATTTTGGACCGCCATTGAGCAGGGTAAATCCTTCCGGCGTAATCAACTGCATCGGCAGCAGCTGCGCTAACTCGGCGACTTTGTGACCATCGCTGCCATCAATACGCACTTTGCTGTCGCCAGCACGATTTTTTGTCAGGCCAACCGACATTTCACGTTCGCTGCCTTCAATGCGGCCGTGCAACACAAAGGCGTCCTGATCGTGACGAATCACGCGGCCCGCTTGCAAACTGCGAAATGCGCGACCGTGCCCCAGCGTGTAAATCGCCTCCAGCACGCTGGTTTTGCCGCTGCCGTTGGCACCAACAAGGAAATTAAACCCCGGCGCTAAAGCCAGATCGGCTTGCTCGATGTTGCGAAAATCTTTAATCAGGAGGCGGGTTAAAGCCATGAAAAGTCCGGGTCGAAGTGGTTTTCACCTCCCCCGCTTGCGGGGGAGGCTGGGTGGGGGAAAGACAGCAAAATCGCGTAACTGCTCGCTGTCCCTCCCCCTAGCCCCCTCCCACAAGTGGGAGGGGGAATGGCATGATCACAAGCGCATTGGCATCACGACATAGGCTGCGGCTGGACTGGCGACATCCTCAATCTGCACGCTCGATACGCCATCGGTCAGCAGCAAACGCACGTTCTCGCACTTCAGCGCATTCAACACATCCAGCACGTAGCTGACGTTGAAGCCAATCTCCAGATCGGTGCCGTTGTAAGAGACATCCAGCATCTCTTCCGCTTCTTCCTGTTCTGGGTTATTCGCCGTGATCTTGAGCTGATTTTCGGTGATATAGATGCGAACGCCGCGGAATTTCTCATTCGAGAGAATCGCCGCACGCGCAAACGCCTGTTTTAAAATATCACAGCCGGCTTCCAGCGCTTTGTCGGGATTCTTCGGCAATACGCGGCGATAATCCGGGAAACGGCCATCAACCAGCTTCGAAGTAAAGATAAAGTCGCCAACGTGTGCGCGGATGTTGCTGCTGCCGATTTGCACCTGCAGCGGCGTTTCGCCACCGTCGAGCAAACGCATCAACTCAATCACACCTTTACGCGGCACGATCACCGAATGGTTCGGCAGCGCCTGACCAATCGGCATAGAGCACACTGCAAGGCGGTGACCATCGGTGGCGACGGTACGCAACTCTTCGCCTTCAGTTTCGAACAGCATACCGTTGAGGTAATAACGCACATCCTGATGCGCCATTGAGAACTGCGTGGCTTCAATCAGGCGTTTCAGCGTCGCCTGCGACAAGGTGAATTCCACCTCGCTCTGCCAGTCATCCAGATTCGGGAAGTCGCTGGCGGGCAGCGTTGACAGCGAGAAACGGCTGCGGCCAGAACGCACCAGCATTCTGTCGCCTTCCAGCGTCAGGCTGATCTCAGCGCCTTCCGGCAAACCGCGGCAAATATCGAGGAATTTACGCGCGGGAACCGTGGTGGCGCCCGGCTCGTGTGGCTGCGTCAGCGCAACACGGGCTACCATTTCCATTTCCAGATCGGTACCGGTCAAGCGCAGCGAGCCTTCGCTAACCTGCAGCAGTAAATTTCCGAGGATCGGCAGCGTCGGGCGTCCGCCAAGTGGACCGCTAACCTGTTGCAGTGGCTTCAGTAACTGCTCACGTTCTACAATAAATTTCATATGCGTCAGGAAGATAGTGTTCGAATGAGGTTAGAGAAATCTTCTTTGATGTCGTGGCTCTCTTCACGCAGCTGCTCGATTTTACGGCAAGCGTGAAGCACGGTGGTATGGTCGCGGCCACCAAACGCATCGCCAATCTCCGGCAAGCTGTGGTTGGTGAGCTCTTTCGCCATCGCCATCGCCATCTGGCGCGGACGCGCTACCGAACGCGAACGGCGTTTCGACAGCAAATCCGCCACTTTAATTTTGTAATACTCGGCCACCGTTTTCTGAATATTATCAATGGTGACCAGCTTTTCCTGCAGCGCCAGCAGATCGCGCAACGCTTCGCGCACGAAATCGATGGTAATAGCGCGACCGGTAAAGTTCGCGTTGGCAATCACGCGGTTCAGCGCGCCTTCCAGCTCGCGGACATTGGAACGTAAACGCTTAGCAATAAAGAAGGCGACTTCACCCGGCAGGCGAATATCGTTTTCATCGGCTTTCTTCATCAGGATCGCGACGCGCGTTTCCAGTTCAGGCGGCTCGATCGCCACGGTTAATCCCCAGCCAAAACGGGATTTAAGGCGATCTTCTACGCCGTTGATCTCTTTTGGATAGCGATCCGAGGTCAGGATGATCTGTTGGTTGCCTTCCAGCAGCGCATTGAAGGTATGGAAGAACTCTTCTTGCGAGCGCTCTTTATTGGCAAAGAATTGAATGTCATCGATCAGCAGCGCATCAACCGAGCGATAGTAACGCTTAAACTCTTCAATAGCGTTGTTCTGCAAGGCTTTAACCATGTCCTGCACAAAACGCTCAGAGTGCATGTACACCACTTTGGCATTAGGCTTGCGCGCAATAATGCCGTTACCCACCGCGTGCAACAGGTGAGTTTTACCCAGGCCGGTGCCGCCATAAAGGAACAGTGGGTTATACGCGCCGCCAGGATTATCCGCCACCTGACGTGCCGCCGCGCGCGCCAGCTGGTTCGATTTACCTTCAACGAAGTTGTCGAAGTTGTGACGGTTATTCACATTGGAGCGGTAAGTAACATCCGCCGGCGCAGGCACCGAATCCCAGCTTGGGCGCAGGATTTGCGTCGGCGCGGGACGATTTTCAATCGGTGCAGGCGCGCTGTAACTGGAAGTGGCCATCGCCGGTTGGCTGGTTGTTACCTGAGCGGCAGGACGCGTGCCGACTTCGAAACGCAGTAACGGCACATTTGCACCGCAGAATTCATTCAGCAGCCCATTGATACTATTGAGATATTTATCTCTAACCCAGTCGAGTACAAACCGATTTGGTGCATACAAGGTCAGCGTATTGTCGTTCAATTCAGCTTGCAGCGGACGAATCCACATGCTGAATTCGGTGGCAGGAAGCTCATCCTGCAAACGGGCAAGACACTGTTGCCAAAGCGTAAGTGACACGGCGGACTCCACTCGTACAAAATCGATAAGAATTTTAGGCGCTAATAAATAGAAACGTAATTTTTAGACACAGACGGTTGGAAAGCGCCTGCGACCGCTATTCGCGGTAGTCTTCCCCGGCGATCGCAGTGAGGATCGTCAGCGGAAGGGCGGATCATAACGTAAAGCCGCACAGAGATCTTCCCTTTCTACACAGTTTTGATCCAATTTATCCACAGGCTGCTGAAGCGATAATGAGTTTACGCTTTCTGCGAAAAAAGCCAGCGTTAATGTGGCTGAAAGCGGTAATTTTTCTGGCGAGCTCTCGTTTCTGCGCAACAAATCTGCAAATTGATCGCAAGAAGATCCTGCGCGATCCTTGCGCTTTAACCCACAGCCCGTATAATTCCCCACCCGGCATTATTGCGTGAAGCCTTGATGCCCGGAATCAGCGGGCTGTATCTGGGTTTCCAGGTGCCGCGACCAGCGAAGTAAATTGACTCTGGACTGTACAATTATTACAATCCCGCCTCTTTATTAAAGACACATTGAGGCGTTGGTCGATTTACTGGCCCGAAAACGCGTCACCCAGTGAAAATTTTCAAGTTTAGGTAGAAATCGCCATGAAACGCACTTTTCAACCGTCCGTACTGAAGCGCAACCGTTCACACGGTTTCCGTGCTCGTATGGCAACAAAAAATGGTCGTCAGGTTCTGGCACGTCGTCGTGCTAAAGGCCGTTCTCGTCTGACCGTTTCTAAGTAATAAAGCTAACCCTCGTGGTTAAGCTCGCATTTCCCAGGGAGTTACGTTTGTTAACTCCCACTCATTTCACTTTCGTCTTCCAGCAGCCACAACGAGCCGGTACGCCGCAAATCACCATACTCGGCCGACTTAACGCGCTGGGGCATCCCCGCATCGGTCTCACCGTCGCAAAAAAACATGTAAAACGTGCCCATGAACGCAACCGGATCAAGCGATTGACCCGCGAAAGCTTTCGTCTGCGTCAACATGAGCTCCCTGCAATGGATTTTGTGATCGTGGCTAAAAAAGGGATTGCTGACCTGGATAACCGTGCGCTGACGGAAGCGTTGGAGAAACTATGGCGTCGTCACTGTCGCCTGGCTCGCGGCTCCTGATTGCCCTGATACGCGTTTATCAACGCGCCATCAGCCCACTGCTGGGACCTCATTGCCGGTTCCATCCCACCTGTTCGCAGTATGGGATTGAGGCCTTACGCCGCTTTGGCGTTGTAAAAGGCAGTTGGTTGACGATAAAACGCGTATTAAAATGCCACCCTTTGAACCCGGGTGGTGACGATCCTGTGCCGCCAAAAACCTTTGATACCAGAGAACATTAACGATGGATTCGCAACGCAATCTCTTTCTCATCGCTTTTCTGTTCGTGTCTTTTATGATCTGGCAAGCCTGGCAGACGGACCACGCTCCGCAGCCACAGCAAACCCAGACCACGCAAAACACAAGCAGCGCAGCGGGTGATGCCGCCACTTCCGGCGTGCCGGCTAGCGGACAGGGCAAAACGATCACCGTTAAGACAGATGTCCTGTCACTCAACATCAATACGCGTGGTGGCGATATTGAGCAGGCTCAGCTGCTGACTTACCCGGACAAACTGGGTTCAGATGCACCGTTCCAGCTGCTTGAAACCACACCCGCCTTCGTTTATCAGGCGCAGAGCGGCTTAACGGGCCGTAACGGTCCGGATAACCCGAACAATGGCGCACGTCCGCTGTATACCACTTCGCAAGATAGCTTCGTGATGGCGGATGGCCAGAGCGAACTGCGCGTACCGTTGACCTGGACCGGTGAAAACGGCGTGGTTTACACCAAGACTTTCGTCTTCAAGCGCGGTGAATATGCGGTAAACGTTGACTACAACATCAACAACACCACTCAGCAGCCGCTGGAAGTGTCGATGTTTGGTCAGCTGAAGCAGACCATCGACGTGCCTAAGCACCGCGATACCGGCAGCAACAACTTTGCTCTGCACACCTTCCGTGGCGCAGCGTACTCAACCAGCGATGCGAAATACGAAAAATATAAATTCGACACCATCGCGGATAACGAGAACCTGAACACCACCACCAGCAATGGTTGGGTGGCGATGCTGCAACAGTACTTTGCTACCGCCTGGGTGCCGCGCACGCAGGGTAACAACACGCTGTACACCACTAACCTCGGCAATGGCGTAGCAGCAATTGGCTACAAATCTGCACCGGTTACCGTTGGCGCAGGCGCACAGCAAGATCTCGGCGCAACGTTGTGGGTAGGCCCGGAAATTCAGGATCAGATGGCAGCCATCGCGCCTCACCTGGATCTGACCGTCGATTACGGCTGGTTGTGGTTCATCTCTCAGCCGCTGTTTAAGCTGCTGAAGTTCATCCACAGCTTTATCGGTAACTGGGGCTTCTCCATTATCGTTATCACCTTCATCGTGCGTGGCATCATGTACCCGCTGACTAAAGCGCAGTACACCTCCATGGCGAAGATGCGTATGCTGCAGCCGAAGATTCAGGCGATGCGTGAACGTCTGGGTGATGATAAGCAGAAGCAGAGTCAGGAAATGATGGCGCTGTATAAGGCGGAGAAAGTGAACCCGCTGGGCGGCTGTCTGCCACTGGTTATCCAGATGCCAATCTTCCTGGCCTTGTACTACATGCTGTCAGGCTCGGTTGAACTGCGTCATGCGCCGTTTATTCTATGGATTCATGACCTGTCAGCGCAGGATCCGTACTACATTCTGCCGATCATCATGGGTATCACCATGTTCTTCATTCAGAAGATGTCACCGACCACCGTGACCGATCCGATGCAGCAGAAGATCATGACCTACATGCCGGTTATCTTCACCGTGTTCTTCCTGTGGTTCCCATCAGGTCTGGTGCTGTACTACATCGTCAGCAACCTGGTGACCATTCTCCAGCAGCAGCTGATTTATCGCGGCCTGGAAAAACGTGGTCTGCATAGCCGCGACAAGAAGAAAGCGTAACGTCTGACTGCAATCAGCAGCAGCGTATAATTAAGGGGCGGCATTTATGTCGCCCTGTTTTTTTGTTTTGAGAAAAGGTGAATCATGAGCCACAGCGACACTATCGTTGCCCAGGCGACGCCTCCCGGCCGCGGCGGCGTCGGCATTCTGCGTATCTCCGGCGCCAAAGCCGCTGAGGTGGCGCAAGCCGTGCTCGGCAAGCTGCCAAAACCGCGCTATGCCGACTATCTGCCCTTTACCGACGCCGATGGCAGCGTGCTCGATCAGGGCATTGCGCTGTGGTTTCCTGGCCCGAACTCCTTTACCGGTGAAGATGTGCTGGAGCTGCAAGGCCACGGCGGCCCGGTGATTCTCGACCTGCTGCTCAAGCGCATCGTGGCGCTGCCCGGCCTGCGCATTGCCCAGCCAGGTGAATTCTCGGAACGCGCCTTCCTTAACGACAAGCTCGATTTAGCGCAAGCCGAAGCGATTGCCGATCTGATCGATGCCAGTTCAGAGCAAGCCGCCCGCTCGGCGGTGAACTCGCTGCAAGGCGCGTTTTCCCTGCGCATCAATGCGCTTGTGGAAGCACTTACTCACCTGCGCATCTATGTGGAAGCGGCCATCGACTTCCCAGATGAAGAGATCGATTTCCTTTCCGACGGCAAAATCGAAGCCCAGCTCAATGTGGTGATCGGTGACCTCGACGGCGTGCGTGCCGAAGCACGTCAGGGCAGCCTGCTGCGCGAAGGGATGAAAGTGGTGATTGCCGGTCGTCCGAATGCCGGAAAATCGAGCCTGCTGAATGCCTTAGCCGGGCGCGAGGCGGCGATTGTCACCGATATCGCTGGCACCACGCGCGACGTCCTGCGCGAGCACATCCATATCGACGGCATGCCGCTGCACATCATCGATACCGCCGGTTTACGTGAAGCCAGCGACGAGGTCGAGCGCATAGGTATTGAACGCGCGTGGCAGGAGATCGAGCAGGCCGATCGCGTGCTGTTTATGGTCGATGGTACCACCACTGACGCGACCGAAGCCGCCGCGATTTGGCCAGATTTTGTTGCCCGCTTGCCGGAAGCGCTACCGATTACCGTGGTGCGTAACAAAGCGGATATGACCGGCGAAGTGCTGGGCCTAACCGAAGTGAACGGCCACTCACTGATTCGTCTCTCGGCGCGCACCGGTGAAGGTGTGGAAGCGCTACGCGATCACCTGAAACAGAGCATGGGATTTGCCGGCAATATGGAAGGCGGATTCCTCGCCCGCCGCCGCCATCTGCAAGCACTGGAGTTAGCCGCAACGCACTTGCAGCAGGGCAAGCATCAGCTGTTAGGCGCGTGGGCCGGCGAATTGCTGGCAGAAGAGTTACGGTTAGCGCAACAGGCGCTGAGCGAAATCACCGGTGAATTCACCTCCGACGATCTGCTGGGCAGAATCTTCTCCAGTTTCTGTATTGGTAAGTAATGGCATGTTACGTGGTCGCCATGAATGGCGACCCTACGGCGTTCTAATGTAGGGTGCGCAATCCCGTTATTCATGCGTCTTTGTTATTTGGCTCCCCAACGCCTTTGCAGTATAACGATCACTGCCCGGCGAACAGGTCCTGCTGGGTACATTCATTATTCATGCTAAATATTGGGCGCAAGTTGCTGCCTGAACAGGAGAGAAACATGAGTACAACGCTCGACAGCGTGGCGCTGAACGCGCTGTTCAATGAAGCCCGCACCCACAGCTATTGGCAGGACAAACCGGTTTCTCAGGACGTGCTGAAGCAGCTCTATCACCTGACCGCGCTGGGCCCAACCTCGGCTAACTGCTCACCGGGCCGTTTTGTGTTTGTGACCTCGCAGGAAGGCAAAGAGAAGCTGAAACCCGCGCTCTCCTCCGGCAACGTCGATAAAACCATGGCCGCACCGGTAACGGTGATCGTGGCGTGGGATCCTGAATTCTACGAAGCGCTGCCGAAGCTGTTCCCGCACGGTGATGCGCGCAGCTGGTTTACCAGCAGCCCGGATCTGGCAAAAGAGACCGCGTTCCGTAACAGCAGCTTGCAGGCAGGTTATTTGATTCTGGCCGCGCGTTCGCTGGGTCTGGATGCCGGCCCGATGTCCGGTTTCGATCCGTCAAAAGTGAACGACGCGTTCTTTAGCGAGAGCAAATGGCAGGTGAACTTACTGATCAATCTCGGCTATGGCGAAGCCAGCAAACTGCACGCGCGTCTGCCGCGTCTCGGCTTTGATGAAGCCAGCACCTTTGCCTGATTGAGAAAAGGCGTCGGGCTTAGCCCACGACGCCCCTTTTCTGCGCGGTTATCCCAGTGAATGGAAGCCGCTATTGAAGTAGATCATCGGCTCTGCTGCTTCACCTGGCAGAGCGATGCCCACGATACGCGCCAGCAGCACGCTGTGCGTGTTCCACTCCACCACCTTCTCCAGCTGGCAATCAAAGCTCACCAGCGCATCAGCCAGAATCGGCGAGCCGGTATTCAGCGTCTGCCACGCACCGTTTTGAAAACGCTCGGCGCGGCGTGAGGATTGGCTGAACTGGGCGCACAAGTCGTCATGCTGTTCACGCAGCACGTTAACGGCAAAATGGCCGGCTTCGATAAAGGCATCATGACTGGATGCGCTGCGATTAACGCACACCAGCAGACTGGGTGGCTCAGCCGCCAGCGAACTGACCGACGTCGCAATCAGCCCCAGCTTTTCGCCCTGAAATTCGGTGGTAACCAGAGAAACACCCGCGGTTAAGCGACGCATGCCGTGACGAAACTCATCAAGCGAGATCGATTCCTGGCGAGAAATAGCAGTATCTGACATAAAAAAACTCCGACGTGCCTGTTTTACAATGCGCACAATGGGCAGATGAATGAAGAGTTAGCGCACTTTGATGTGCTGTTTTACTGCCCAAATCCTACACCACATCACACAGTTAGGCACTCAATCCGGCATGTTTCTGCAAAAGCGTTCTATGCAAAGTTGCCAAATGGGATTGCCGTACGGCTTCGTCCTTATCTGAAATATCGCCTATTCCATCTTAAGCCGGATGCAAACCCATGAGAAAATTCTTACAATAGCACTGATGATTATTCGACCATTTTCACGGAGCGACAGATGGCTAGTCATTTTGTACGTTGGATAGGTAATCCGCCCTTTTCTTCCGAGAACATGCGGGTGCCACAGGAAGTGATAAACAGCGCTCAGCGCTTTGCTGACAAGCGTCGCGGACGCTTTCTCGCCGCACGCGAACTGCTGGCTCAGCTGATGCTGCGCGTCTACGGCATTCGCGAACTCCCCGCACTGATGACCACCAGCAGCGGACGTCCCTGCTTTGCCGATGCCAACCTGCCCGATTTCAGCATTTCCTACGCCGGAAACACCATCGGTGTGCTGCTGGCCGAAGAAGGCGGTCGCGCCGGACTGGATATGGAAATTGTGCGCGCGCACAGTCGTCAAACGCAGGACATGCTGACGCAGGATCTCTCTTCCGGCGAAAAAGCCTGGATCAACGCGCAGCAGGATTTCATGGAAGCGCTGACGCAAATCTGGACGCTGCGCCAAAGCATTCTCAAGCTCACCGGCGAAACCGATAGCGGTATTGATTCACTGCGTTTGCATCCTGCGGCCGGTCGGCTGCGTTCCACCGTGTTCCCCGATATTCAGGCGGTGTGTGATGCTGAGCCCACGCTGGTGTGGTCGTGCGCGCTGTCGCCCGGCACTGAACGCTTACATTTGTGGGAGATTGATGGCGCGCAGCAGTGGCAAGCACTGCGCGATGTCGAGATCAGCAAACCCAATATCGGGCCTCGAACCCTGCGCCTGACCAGTTTGGTCACGCCGCATGAGATGGGACACCCGTAAAAAAGGCCGCATTAGCGGCCTTTACTGTTTAGTGGGCGTCGATAAAGACGATTTTCAGCACGAACAGTAGCGCAACCACCACCACGCACGGGCTGATTTCACGCCAGCGGCCGGTTCCCAACTTCATCACGCAGTAAGAGATAAAGCCCAGCGCGATACCTTCGGTGATCGAGAAGCTGAATGGCATCATCGCCGCAGTAACGAATGCTGGCACCGCTTCGGTGAGATCGTCCCACTGCACGCGTGACAGCGACGCCGTCATCAATACGCCAACGTAAATCAGCGCGCCCGCCGCCGCATAAGACGGCACCATCGCCGCCAGCGGTGACAGGAACATCACCAGCAGGAACAGAATCCCGGTGATCACCGCCATCAGGCCGGTACGACCGCCGATCGCCACGCCGGACGAACTTTCAATGTAGGCGGTCACCGATGAGGTACCAATCAGCGAACCGGTCACCGAACTGATGCTATCAACGTACAGCGCCTGCTTCATGCGCGGGAAAGTGCCTTTCTCGTCGGTCAGCCCGGCTTTATCGGTCACGCCAATCAGCGTGCCGGATGAGTCGAACAGATTCACCAGCATAAAGGAGAAGATCACCCCGGCCATGCCGATGTTGAACGCGCCTTTGATATCAACCTGACCCACAACGGATGTGATCGCTGGCGGAGCCGCGAACACGCCGCTGAATTTCACATCGCCAATAATCAGGCCCAGCGCGGTCGTCACCACAATCGATACCAGCACCGCCGCATGGATGTTGCGTGAAGCCAGAATCGCGATGATGAAGAAACCGAGCGCCCCAAGCAGCACGCTGTGTGAGGTCAGATTGCCAACGGCAACGATGGTGTCAGCATTTGGCACGATGATGCCGGCGTTTTTCAGCCCCATCATGGCGATAAACAGGCCGATACCGGCGGTGATGCCAACGCGCAGGCTGAGCGGAATGTTGGCAATCATCCAGTAACGCACGCGCAGCAGCGTCAGGATCAGCAAGCCTAATGCGCCCCAGAAAATCGCGCCCATGCCAATCTGCCACGAATAACCCATGGCACCGACCACCACAAAGGCGAAGAAGGCGTTCAGGCCCATCGCCGGTGCCAGTGCTACCGGCAGATTCGCCACCAGCCCCATCAGAATGCTGCCGAACGCGGCAATCAAGCAGGTAGTAACAAACACCGCCTGCGTATCCATGCCCGCCACACCGAGAATTTGCGGGTTAACGAAAACGATGTACACCATCGTCAGGAAAGTCGTGCAACCGGCAATCACTTCGGTACGCACGGTGGTTCCGTGTTCCTGCAATTTGAAGATGCGCTGCAAAAGGCCCTGATTAGTCATTCCACTGTTCCGCTAAAAAATTTATCGCCGCGTATCCTATAGAGTTTAGCGCGGCAAAACACTGATTATTCGCAACCGGTTGCTCAGGGTCGCTTTCTGCGCTCAGTGCGCTAGAGTGTCAGCTTATTGTTTAACAAAAGGATGATGTGCGATGTCGGTTGAATGTATTTTTTTTGATTGCGACGGCACGCTGGTCGACAGCGAAGTGATCTGTACGCAAGCTTACGTCAACACCTTTGCCCGCTACGGTATTGAACGCTCTCTGCAGCAGATGTTTGAGCAGTATAAAGGGGTAAAGCTCTACGACATCATCCGCGATGTGGCGGCCGAACATCAGGTTGAGTTGCCGCTCGACAAGGTGGAAACCGCCTATCGCGCCGAAGTGGCTAGATTGTTTGATCTCGATTTAAAGCCGATTGCCGGTGCCAAAGCGCTGGTGGAAAGTGTCAAAGTGCCGATGTGCGTGGTTTCAAATGGCACGGTGAAGAAGATGCAGCATTCGCTGGGATTGACCGGCATGCTGCCGCATCTCGAGGGCAAGCTGTATAGCGGATATGACATTAACCACTGGAAGCCGGATCCGGAATTGATGTATCACGCCGCCGAGCAGATGCAGGTGCCGATTGAGAAGTGCATTCTGGTGGATGATTCCGAGGCGGGCGCGCGTGCAGGGATCGCAGCCGGGATTCCGGTGTTTTACTACTGCGCCGATGCGCACAATCCCGAGTTAGATCATCCGCTGGTGACGCGCTTTGATGATATGGCGCAGTTGCCAGATCTGTGGCGCGCGCGTGGCTGGGATTTGGTGGGGTAGTGCTCGCTTTCCCCCTCTTCGGTTCGTGCTGGCTGTCCCCCTCCTCGGTCCGTGCTGGCTATCCCCCTCCTCGGTCCTCCCCCATGAATGGGGGAGGAAGATGCTGCAATATATGAGTTGGGAGTTGCATGTGGCAGCATCTCCTTCCCCCATTTATGGGGGAAGGCCGGGATGGGGGACAGCCAGCACAATCCAAATCAGCCAATCGCCCCTAACGAATCCTCATTACTCTGCTTCTTCGGCAGCAGGAACAGCGTGGCGGCGATATCCAGCAGATAAATCAGGGCCAGCAGCGTAATCGCTGCGGTGAAGGAGATATTGGTCGCCAGCAGGCCAATCACCAATGGACCAAAGCCGCCCACGCCACGCCCCAAATTAAACAACACGTTCTGCGCTGTCGCGCGTGCCTGCGGCGGGAAAGTGTCGGAAATCAGTGCGCCGTAGCCGCCAATCATGCCGTTCACAAACATCCCCATCAGCGCGCCGGTAAACAGCATCACCGTAGGATCGCGCAGCTGCGCATACACCACCACCATCACCACCGCGCCGAACTGATACAGCAGGAAGATTTTCCAGCGCGCGAAGCGATCGGCCAGCACACCAAACAGCCAGATGCCGAACGTCATGCCCACCACCGTCACGGCGGTCCACAGGCCAGATTTGGTCAGGCTGAAACCGAAGTTGGACGACAGATAGCTCGGCATCCAGATCATCAATCCGTAGTAACCAAAGTTCTGCACTGAACAAAGAATCAAAATCCCCAGGCTGGCTTTGCTGGTGGTACGATCGGCGAACAGCAATTTAAGACGTGCGCCAAACGAGAGCTGCGGCGTTTTCTCCACGTGGCGGGTAAAGCTCTCCGGCTCGCCCATGCTGCGGCGAATCACAAACGACACCAGCGCCGGCAGCAAACCGACGAGGAACATGCCGCGCCAGCCAATCACGCTCAGCAGCGGCGGCGTGATAAAGGCCGCCAGCAGCACACCAAGCTGCCAGCCAATTCCCACCCACGCCGAGGCGCGGTTGCGCTTCTCTTTCGGCCAGGCTTCGGCAATCAGCGCCATGCCGATACCGAACTCGCCGCCCAATCCCACGCCCGCCAGCGTGCGGTACACCAGCAGATCCCAATAACCCTGCGCCACGGCGCACAAGCCGGTGAATACTGAGAACACCAGAATAGTGACGGTGAGAATACGGATGCGACCATAGCGATCGCTCAGATGACCAAACACAATGCCGCCGATCACCGCGCCGATCAGCGTCCAGGTGACCAGCGAACCGGCCTGAGAAGGATCGAGCGCCAGCGAGACACTGATCGCCGGCAGCATAAAGCCAAGAATCAGCAGATCAAATCCGTCCATCGCGTAGCCGCTGATGGCAGCCACCATGGCTTTCGCCGGTGTTATGGCTTGTTTTTTAGGAGTTGGGGAAGACATGTAACAGCACCTGGCAGAAAAAAGTGCGCCAAGTATAAAGAGAGGGAATCGCCGAGAACAGACAGAATTTAAGCAGGCGACCCGTTAGCCACAGTGGCAACGGGCCGCCGAAGCATCAATCAAGAGGGTTTATTGCTGCCGTCGTCGCCCGACAGCAGTTCATCCAGCTTGTCGCCGCCCACATGACGGAAATCCTGACCTTTGACGAAATAGAAGATAATTTCGCAGATGTTCTGGCAGCGATCGCCGATACGCTCGATGGCGCGCGCGCAGAACAGCGCGGTCAGCACGCTTGGGATGGTGCGCGGATCTTCCATCATGTAGGTCATCAGCTGACGCACGATGCCTTCGTACTCTTTATCCACCTTCTTATCTTCGCGGTAGATTTTGATGGCTTCGTTGAGATCCATGCGCGCGAACGCATCCAGCACGTCATGCAGCATCTGCACGGTGTGATGACCCAGCGCTTCGAGGCTGACCAGCAGCGGCAGGTGCTGCTGGCTGAATTTCTCCAGCGCGGTGCGGCTGATTTTTTCCGCCACGTCGCCAATGCGTTCCAGCTCAGAAATGGTCTTGATGATCGCCATTACCAAACGCAAATCGCTGGCGGTAGGCTGGCGTTTGGCGATGATGCGCACGCAGGCTTCATCAATCTCCACTTCCATCATGTTGACCTTCTGGTCGCCGTCGATGACGTGACGCGCCAGCTCGCCATCCTGGTTGTGCATCGCGGTGATGGCGTCCATCAGCTGCTTCTCAACCATGCCGCCCATGATCATCACTTGCGTGCGAATGTGCTCCAGCTCCGCGTTGAACTGACCGGAGATGTGTTTGTTCAGATTTAAATTATCCATGTGCGTCTCCTGAATCAGCCGTAACGACCGGTGATGTAATCTTCGGTCTGCTTCTGTGCGGGCTTAGTGAACAAGGTATCGGTATCGCTGAACTCAATCAGCTCGCCCAGATACATAAAAGCGGTGTGGTCAGAACAACGCGCAGCCTGCTGCATGTTGTGCGTCACGATCACCACAGTGTAATCCTGCTTCAGTTCGGTGATCAGCTCTTCAATACGACCGGTGGAGATCGGATCCAGTGCGGAGCAAGGCTCATCCAGCAACAGCACTTCCGGGCGAATCGCGATGCCGCGGGCGATGCACAGACGCTGCTGCTGGCCGCCGGAAAGACTGTAACCGCTCTGATGCAGCTTGTCTTTGGTTTCATTCCACAGCGCGGCTTTGGTCAGCGCCCACTGCACGCGCTCATCCATATCGGCACGCGACAGCTTCTCAAACAGACGTACGCCGAAGGCGATGTTGTCATAAATCGACATCGGGAACGGCGTTGGCTTCTGGAACACCATGCCGACGCGTGCGCGCAGCAGGGCGATATCCTGATTGGAAGCCAGAATGTTATCGCCATCCAGCAGGATGTCACCTTCGGCACGCTGCTCCGGATAGAGCGAGTACATTTTGTTGAAGGTGCGCAGCAAAGTGGATTTACCGCAGCCTGATGGGCCGATAAACGCGGTCACCTGATTTTTGGTGATATCCAGATTGATGTTTTTCAGCGCGTGAAACTTACCGTAATAGAAGTTCAGATTACGGACCTGAATTTTACCGGCTGATGAAGTCACGTTACTCATTCTCGTCTCTCATAAGCAGCGCCGCCGAAGCCGCGCCGGGAAATTAGTGTTTGCCCTTGGCGAAAACCACACGCGCCACAATGTTCAGCAGCAGCACGCACACGGTAATAATCAGTACACCCGCCCACGCCAGGCTTTGCCACTCGGCAAACGGGCTCATGGCGAATTTAAAGATGGTGACCGGCAGGTTAGCGATCGGCTGCATCATGTCGGTGCTCCAGAACTGGTTCGACAGCGCAGTAAACAGCAGCGGTGCGGTTTCACCGGCAATACGCGCCACGGCCAACAATACACCGGTGATGATGCCGGAAACCGAGGCTTTCAGCGTAATCGCCGAAATCATCTTCCACTTCGGCGTACCCAGCGCATAAGCCGCTTCACGCATGCTGTCGGGTACCAGACGCAGCATGTTTTCGGAGGTGCGGATCACAATCGGGATTTGCAGCAGCGCCAGCGCTACCACGCCAGCCCAACCGGAGAAGTGCTGCATCTGCGCCACCACGATGGTGTAAACGAACAGGCCCACCACAATCGACGGTGCTGACAGCAGAATGTCGTTGATGAAGCGAATCACTTCCGCCAGCCAGTGTTTACGGCCATATTCCGCCAGATAAATCCCAGCCATGATGCCGAGCGGCGTTCCGATGATCGTCGACCAGAAAATCAGTAATCCGCTGCCGAGTAAGGCGTTGGCCAAACCACCGCCTGCGGTGTTGGGCGGCGGCGTCGATTCGGTAAACAGCTCCCAGCTCAACCCATCAACGCCGCGCGTAATGGTGGTGAACAGAATCCACACCAGCCAGAACAGACCGAATGCCATGGTCATCAGCGACAGCGTCAGGGCAATTTTGTTTTTGGTACTGCGCCACGCCTGCATTTTGCGGCGCGAGGCTTCCAGCTCAGCGCGAGCCTGAACTTCAATAGCGGTCATGAACGGGCTCCTTCACTCTTCGCCAGACGCAGGATCATCAGTTTGGAGATCGCCAGTACGATAAAGGTAATCACGAACAGAATCAGACCCAGCTCCATCAGAGCAGCAACGTGGACACCGGATTCCGCTTCGGCGAATTCGTTGGCCAGCGCGGAGGTGATGCTGTTGCCCGGCATAAACAGCGAGGCGCTGTCGAGCTGGTAGGTGTTACCGATGATAAAGGTCACCGCCATGGTTTCACCCAACGCGCGGCCCAGGCCGAGCATCACGCCGCCGATCACACCGTTTTTGGTGAACGGCAGCACGATGCGCCAGATCACTTCCCATGTGGTGCAGCCGATGCCGTAAGCAGACTCTTTCATCATCACCGGCGTTTGTTCAAACACGTCGCGCATCACCGAGGCGATGTACGGAATGATCATGATGGCGAGAATCACGCCCGCCGCCAGAATACCGATACCGAATGCCGGGCCAGAGAACAGCGTGCCGACAATCGGGATATTCGACATCACGTTGCCAACCGGCGTCTGGAAATATTCGGCGAACAGCGGCGCGAAAACAAACAGGCCCCACATGCCGTAGACGATGCTGGGGATCGCCGCCAGCAGTTCAATGGCGGTGCCCAGCGGGCGACGCAGCCAGCCTGGCGCCAGTTCGGTCAGGAACAGCGCGATGCCGAAGCTCACCGGCACGGCAATGATCAAGGCAATAATCGAGGTGACGAGGGTGCCGTAAATCGGTACCAGCGCACCAAATTGTTCGTTTGGCGCATCCCAGGTTTTGTTCCACAGGAAAGAGAAACCAAATTTTTGGATGCTTGGCCAGGAGGAGAAAATCAGGGAGACGATAATGCCGCCCATCAACAGCAACACGATAAGCGCGGATAGCTTCACCAGCGCGCCGAAAATCATGTCGCCTTGTTTACCGGGGGCTTTGAACGTCGGCTTAGTGGCAGCCATAGAATTCTCTGTTCTCAGGGGGATGTCAGGGCGGCACGCAGGCCGCCCATTGGGGTTGGCCAACCGTCTCGGCTGGCCGGGTAAATCTGTTACTGGTACAGCGCTTTACCGGAGCTATCTTTGATGTTGGCTTTCCAGGCTGCACGAATCTGGTTAGCTACGCTTTCTGGCAGCGCGGCGTAATCCAAATCGGTTGCGGTTTTGCTGCCACCTTTGTAAGCCCAGTCGAAGAACTTCAGCACTTCGCTACCTTTCTCCGCATTCGCCTGATCTTTGTAAATCAGGATGAAGGTGGTTGAGGTGATCGGCCATGCTGCGTTGCCTTTCTGGAAGGTCAGATCCTGAGCAAAGGTTTTGCTCCAGTCAGCGCCTTTCGCGGCGTTGGCAAAGCTCTCTTCGCTTGGTGCGACCGCTTTACCGTCGGCATCAACCAGTTTGGTGTAGGTCAGGTTGTTCTGCTTGGCGTAAGCGTATTCCACATAGCCAATTGAACCCGGCAGACGCTGTACGAATGCGGCCACGCCGTCGTTACCTTTACCGCCCAGACCGGTCGGCCAGTTAACGGTGTTACCTTTACCGATTTTGCTGTTCCACTCTTCGTTCACTTTCGCCAGGTAGCTGGTGAAGACGAATGAAGTACCGGAACCGTCAGCGCGGCGAACCACGTTGATGTTGGAATCTGGCAGTTTCACGCCTGGGTTCAGTTTAGTGATCGCCGGGTCGTTCCACTTTTTGATGGTACCGAGGTAGATGTCGCCCACGGTTTTACCGTCGAGAGTCAGTTCACCTGATTTCACACCTGGGATGTTAACCGCCAGCACCACGCCACCGATGACGGTAGGGAACTGGAACAGGCCGTTTTTCTGCAGATCTTCTTCTTTCATTGGCGCATCAGACGCACCGAAATCGACGGTTTTCGCGATGATTTGCTTCACGCCGCCTGAAGAACCAATACCCTGATAGTTAACTTTGCTTCCGGTGGCTTGCTGGTACTCTGCTGCCCACTTGGCATAAACCGGCGCCGGGAATGTCCCGCCTGCGCCCGTCAGATCGGTTGCTGCAAAAGCAGATACCGCGCTTACTGCGACGGTGGCGGCAATGATTCGGGCTACGGTGCTACGCATCAGTGTCATGTTCCCTCCAGGGGATTCAAAAAAATCAGGCTCAATGCCTTTTTTAGTAGAAGTCAGTGATTGCTGCTGGAGGGAAAATAGGACAGTTTGATGACAGTGAAATGTACGAAATATGACAGTTATATGACAGCGTGCAGAAATGAAGCGGGCCCGTTGCGGGCCCACTCTTGTTACTGATTATTCAACGGTAACCGATTTCGCCAGGTTACGCGGCTGGTCAACGTCGGTGCCTTTAATCAGCGCCACGTGGTACGAGAGCAGCTGTAACGGCACGGTGTAGAAGATCGGTGCAATCACCTCTTCTACGTGCGGCAGAGAGATGATTTTCATGCCATCGCTGTCGCTAAAACCGGCATCCTGATCGGCAAACACATACAGCAAACCGCCGCGCGCGCGTACCTCTTCAATGTTGGATTTCAGCTTCTCCAGCAGTTCGTTGTTAGGCGCAACCACGATCACCGGCATATCGGCATCAATCAGCGCCAGCGGGCCGTGCTTCAGCTCGCCCGCCGCATAGGCTTCGGCGTGGATGTAGGAGATCTCTTTCAGCTTCAGCGCGCCTTCCATAGCGATTGGATACTGATCGCCACGGCCAAGGAACAGCGCATGATGTTTATCCGAGAAACCTTCCGCCAGGTTTTCGATCACTTTATCCTGCGCCAGCATCTGTTCAATGCGGCTCGGCAAGGCCTGCAGCGCGTGCACAATCTCATGCTCGGTTTCGGCTTTCATGCCGTGCAGACGACCCAGTTTCGCCACCAGCATCAGCAATACCGCCAACTGCGTGGTGAAGGCTTTGGTCGAAGCCACGCCAATTTCGGTACCGGCTTTGGTCATCAGCGCCAAATCTGACTCACGTACCAGCGATGAACCGGCTACGTTACAGATCGCCAGCGAACCGAGATAACCCAGCTCTTTCGACAGGCGCAGCGCCGCCAGCGTATCGGCGGTTTCACCCGATTGTGACAGCGTGATCAGCAGGCTATTTTTACGTACTGCAGATTTGCGATACCGGAATTCTGAAGCAATCTCCACATCACAAGGCAGGTTGGCCAGCGACTCAAACCAGTAACGCGAAACCATGCCGGAGTTGTATGAGGTACCGCAGGCGATGATCTGAATATGTTCAACCTGGCTCAGCAGCTTCTCAGCATCCGGGCCCAGCTCGCTGAGATCGACTTCGCCGTGATTAAAACGCCCGGTTAAGGTGTTTTTGATCGCATTCGGCTGCTCGTAAATCTCTTTCTGCATGTAGTGACGATAGATGCCTTTGTCGCCGGCATCGTATTGCGCGGTCGATTCGATTTCGGCGCGCTTAGCCGTTTTACCGTCACGATCGATAATGGTGACTTCGCGGCGGGTGATCTCAGCAATATCGCCCTCTTCCAGATAGATGAAGCGACGCGTCACTGGCAGCAGAGCCAGCTGATCGGAAGCAATAAAGTTTTCACCCACGCCACGGCCAATCACCAGCGGACTACCGGAACGCGCCGCCACCAGCAGCGAAGGGTCGCGGCTGTCCATGATCACCATGCCATATGCACCGCGCAGCTGCGGAATGACGCGCAGCACCACTTCACGCAGCGTGCCGCCCTGCTTCTGCTCCCAATGCACCAGATGCGCCACCACTTCGGTGTCGGTTTCTGAGGCAAAGTGATAGCCGCGCTCAAGCAACTGCGCGCGCAGCGGCTCATGGTTCTCAATGATGCCGTTGTGCACGATGATGATGTGCTCGGAAACGTGCGGATGCGCATTGGCCTCCGACGGTTCACCGTGTGTCGCCCAGCGCGTGTGTGCGATACCGGTGCCGCCAATCAGCGGCTGCTGCTCTGCGGCTTCCGCCAGGTTCTGCACTTTACCCAGACGACGCAGGCGCGTCATATGGCCCTGACGATCGACCACCGCCAGTCCTGCAGAGTCATAACCGCGATACTCAAGACGACGCAAACCTTCCAGCAGAATTTCTGCGATGTCACGCTGCGCTACTGCACCAACAATTCCACACATAGTAATTTCCTGACTTCATGGCTTTCGGCCATTGCGTTGTCATCTGACCTGATTTCCCCGAGCCTTGTAGAGAGTGGGGATATTTTTTTATGGCACTGCTAACAGGCCGATCGTTGTCGGCCTTTAAAATTTATTTCTTCTTCGCCGGACGCTGCCAGCCCGATTTTTGATTCTGCTCTTTACGGTTGTAGACCAGATCCGCAGCTAACACATCTTTCATTATCGTAGTGCCTGCGGCGATGGTCGCACCGCTCGCCACGCTGACCGGCGCCACCAGCTGGGTATCCGAACCGATAAACACGTTGTCGCCAATGATGGTTTTGGATTTGTTGGCGCCATCATAGTTACAGGTAATGGTGCCCGCGCCGATATTCACGCCCGCACCAATTTCCGCATCGCCAAGATAAGAGAGATGACCGGCTTTGGAGCCTTTGCCGAGCGTGGCTTTCTTCATCTCTACGAAGTTGCCAACGTGCGCTTCTTCCGCCAATTCGCTGCCTGGACGCAGACGCGCAAACGGCCCAACCGTACAGGCAGCGGCTAACGTGGCATCTTCGATCACCGAATAAGGACTGATTTCACAGTCGTCAGCAATCACGCTGTTTTTAATGATGCAGCCGGCACCGATTTTGACGCGGTTGCCGAGCGTGACTTTGCCTTCAATGATCACGTTAGTGTCGATCTCCACATCACGGCCGTGTTGCAACGAACCGCGCAGATCGAAACGCGCCGGATCGCGCAGCATCACTCCCGCCAGCAGCAACTTTTCTGCCTGCTCGCTTTGGTAGACACGCTCCAGCGTTGCCAGCTGCAGGCGGTTGTTGACGCCGTCGGTTTCGCTGATGCGCGCCGGATGCACCGCATTGATCACGCGGCCTTCGTGGTGCGCCATGGCGATGATATCGGTGATGTAGAATTCGCCCTGCGCATTGTTGTTGTTAAGCTGTGCCAGCCAGCGCTTGAGGTCGCCACCGTTGGCCACCAATATGCCGGTGTTAATTTCCTGAATCTTTAGCTGTTCTGGCGAGGCATCTTTCTGCTCGATGATGCCGGTCACCGTGCCGTTTTCACGCACGATACGACCGTAGCCGGTTGGGTTATCCAGAACTACGGTGAGTAAGCCAATGCCGCCAACGGGTTTCGCGTCGCGCAGACGTTGCAAGCTGGCCTGTGAGATCAGCGGCACGTCGCCGTACAGCATCAGAATATCTTCGTCATCGGCAAAGAAGGGCGCGGCCTGCTGCATCGCGTGGCCGGTACCGAGTTGTTCGGCCTGCAGCACCCAGTTGAGTGCGTTATGCGCTAACGTTGACTGCAGTAAATCTCCGCCGTGGCCGTAAACCAGATGGATCTGCTGGGCGCCCAAACCGGTTGCGGCATCAATAACGTGCTGAACCATTGGTTTACCTGCAAGAGTATGCAGAACTTTGGGCAGGTCGGAATACATTCGGGTGCCTTTGCCAGCGGCTAAGATCACCACACTCATCGCGTTCGTAGACATAACTATCCTGATTCTCTTCAACTTTCGAAAGTGTAAGGTTTAGCCCTGAGATTACTACATTTTTCTCGGGTCAAAATTAGCGTATGTCTGTGAAAGCGGATTGAGGTCAGTTGGTGGTCGCCATGAATGGCGACCCTACAAGATGATGGGTTTTGGGCAAAAAAAATGCCAACCCAAAGGGCTGGCATTTCGTGACGCATAAAGCCTGATTACATCGCTTTTTTGGTCAGCTCGATGACACGCAGTTTCGCGATGGCTTTCGCCAGTTCCGCAGAAGCCTGAGCATAGTCCACGTCGCCGTGGCTGCTGTTCATGTGCTCTTCTGCTTTACGTTTCGCTTCCAGCGCGCGCGCTTCGTCGAGGTCTTCACCGCGAATCGCGGTGTCGGCCAGAACGGTGGTGCTGCCAGGCTGAACTTCCAGCACGCCGCCAGAGAGGTAAATAAACTCCTCTTCGCCGTGCTGTTTCACGATGTGAATCATACCAGGCTTGATGGCTGTCAGCAGCGGGGCGTGGCCAGGACGAATCCCTAGCTCACCTTCGCTACCTGACACCTGGATACGCTCGACCAGACCGGAGAACATTTGTTGCTCCGCGCTGACCACGTCCAGATGATAAGTCATAGCCATACCATTCCTCCTGGGAAACCTAAATTACAGTTTCTTCGCTTTTTCTACGGCTTCTTCGATAGCGCCGACCATGTAGAACGCCTGCTCTGGCAGGTGGTCGAATTCGCCTTCCATGATGCCTTTGAAGCCACGGATGGTGTCTTTCAGGGTCACGTACTTACCTGGAGAACCGGTGAAGACTTCAGCAACGAAGAACGGCTGAGACAGGAAGCGCTGAATCTTACGCGCACGTGCCACCAACAGTTTGTCTTCTTCAGACAGCTCGTCCATACCAAGGATGGCGATGATGTCTTTCAGTTCCTGGTAACGCTGCAGCAGAGACTGCACGCCACGCGCAACGTCATAGTGCTCCTGACCCACGATCAGTGGATCCAGCTGACGGCTGGTAGAATCCAGCGGGTCAACGGCTGGGTAGATACCCAGAGAGGCGATCTGACGGCTCAGCGTAACGGTTGAGTCTAAGTGAGCAAAGGTGGTTGCTGGTGACGGGTCAGTCAAGTCATCCGCAGGAACGTAAACGGCCTGTACAGAGGTGATTGAACCGGTCTTAGTGGAGGTAATACGCTCCTGCAACACACCCATCTCTTCTGCCAGCGTTGGCTGATAGCCTACCGCAGATGGCATACGACCCAGCAGTGCTGATACTTCAGTACCGGCCAGGGTATAACGATAGATGTTGTCGATGAACAGCAGAACGTCACGGCCTTCATCACGGAATTTTTCCGCCATGGTCAAGCCGGTCAGTGCTACGCGCAGACGGTTACCCGGCGGCTCGTTCATCTGGCCATACACCAGCGCTACTTTATCGATAACGTTGGAGTCAGTCATTTCGTGGTAGAAGTCGTTACCCTCACGAGTACGCTCACCCACGCCAGCAAATACCGAATAACCTGAGTGCTCAGCCGCGATGTTACGGATCAGCTCCATCATGTTTACGGTTTTACCTACACCCGCACCACCGAACAGACCGACTTTACCGCCCTTAGCGAACGGACACATCAGGTCGATAACCTTGATGCCGGTTTCCAGCAGTTCCTGCGAGTTAGACTGATCTTCATACGAAGGTGCTGCACGGTGAATAGAGGAAACCTCTACTACAGTGCCGTCGTCATTCTGCAGGTCGCCTTTCATGTCGATTGGCTCACCCAATACGTTCATGATACGGCCGAGGGTTGCTTTACCAACCGGAACCTGGATAGGTTTTTTCAGGTCGGTAACTTCCAGACCGCGCTTCAGGCCGTCAGAAGTACCCATGGCGATGGTACGAACCACGCCACCACCCAGCTGCTGCTGAACTTCCAGCACCAGACGAGCATCACCATTTTTCACCTCGAGAGCGCTGTATACCTGCGGTACCGCGTCCTGAGGGAATTCGACGTCAACTACGGCGCCGATAATCTGGACAATCTTTCCAGCTGCCATCTTGAATCCTCTACCTAATACGAAAATACCCAGCCGCGCTCGCGCGACAGGATATATGCCTGGTTAAACCGCGGAGGCTCCCGAGACGATCTCGGTAAGTTCCTGGGTGATGCTGGCCTGACGAGCTTTGTTGTAAACCAACTGCAGCTCTTTGATCAGGTTTCCGCCGTTATCGGTTGCAGCTTTCATCGCAACCATACGTGCGGCCTGCTCACTGGCCAGGTTTTCCACCACACCCTGATAAACCTGCGATTCGACGTAACGGCGCAGCAGGGTATCCAGCAGCGCTTTCGGATCGGGTTCGTACAGGTAATCCCAGGTCTTCGCCTTCATCTCTTCTTCACCTTCCGCTGGCGGTAACGGCAGCAGTTGGGTAATGGTCGGAGTCTGAGACATGGTGTTATTAAACTTGTTGGCAACGATATACAGCTTGTCGATGCGACCTTCATCATAGGCCTGCAACATCACTTTTACCGGGCCAATCAAATCAGACAGTGCAGGCTTATCGCCCATACCGGTGACCTGTGCCACGATGTTGCCACCTACAGAGCCGAAGAATGAATTGCCTTTCGAACCGATAACGGCCAGATCGCTCTGTACGCCTTTATCCGCCCAGCCTTTCATATCTGCCAGCAATTTTTTGAACAGGTTAATGTTCAAACCACCACAAAGCCCGCGGTCAGTCGAAACGACCAGGTAGCCGACGCGCTTAACGTCACGCTCATCCAGGTAAGGGTGCTTGTATTCCAGATTACCCAAGGCAAGGTGACCAATCACTTTGCGCATAGTATCTGCATACGGACGGCTGGCCGCCATGCGTTCCTGCGTTTTACGCATTTTGGAGGCGGCGACCATTTCCATCGCTTTGGTGATCTTCTGCGTATTTTTTACGCTTCCGATCTTACTACGTATTTCTTTTGCGCCGGCCATTAGCTTCTCCTCAAAGCCTTGCGGCCTGCCTTTTCAGACAAGCCGCCAGACATTACCAGGACTGGGTTGCTTTAAACGTTTCGAGGAGGCCTTTCAGCTTCTCTTCGATTTCGTTATTGAAGTTACCCGCTTGGTTGATTTCAGCCATCAGCTCAGCGTGATCGCGATCCGCGAACGCAAGCAGAGCGGCTTCGAAGCTGCCGACTTTCGCCAGTTCAACATCGTTCAGATAGCCGCGCTCAGCAGCAAACAGCACCAGACCCTGTTGCGCGACTGACATCGGCGCATACTGTTTCTGTTTCAGCAGCTCGGTCACTTTCTGACCATGGCTCAGCTGTTTACGCGTTGCATCGTCCAGATCGGAAGCGAATTGAGAGAACGCAGCCAGTTCACGATACTGTGCCAGCGCGGTACGAATACCACCGGACAGTTTCTTGATGATCTTGGTCTGTGCAGCACCACCAACACGGGATACCGAAATACCCGGGTTAACGGCTGGACGAATACCGGAGTTGAACAGGTTAGATTCCAGGAAGATCTGACCATCAGTAATCGAGATTACGTTGGTCGGAACGAACGCAGAAACGTCACCCGCCTGAGTTTCGATGATTGGCAGTGCGGTCAGAGAACCGGTCTGGCCTTTCACTTCACCGTTGGTGAAGCGCTCAACGTAGTCAGCGCTAACGCGTGATGCACGCTCCAGCAGACGAGAGTGGAGATAGAACACGTCGCCAGGGAATGCTTCACGACCTGGTGGACGGCGCAGCAGCAGAGAAATCTGACGGTAAGCAACAGCCTGCTTAGACAGGTCATCGTACACGATCAGCGCATCTTCACCGCGGTCACGGAAGTACTCACCCATCGCACAACCGGCGTACGGTGACAGGTACTGCAGTGCTGCAGATTCAGAAGCAGAAGCGACAACCACGATGGTGTTAGCCAGCGCGCCGTGCTCTTCCAGTTTGCGAACTACGTTAGAAATGGTTGACGCTTTCTGACCAATCGCAACGTAGACACACTTGATGCCTGAATCGCGCTGGTTGATGATGGCGTCGATTGCCATTGCAGTTTTACCGGTCTGACGGTCACCGATGATCAGCTCACGCTGGCCACGGCCGATTGGAATCATCGCATCGACAGATTTGTAACCGGTCTGAACAGGCTGGTCTACTGACTGACGGTCGATAACGCCCGGTGCAATCACTTCAACAGGCGAGAAGCCGTCGTTTTCGATTGCGCCTTTACCGTCGATCGGTGCACCCAGGGTGTTCACCACACGGCCCAGCAGGCCACGGCCAACTGGAACTTCTAAAATACGACCCGTACATTTTACTTTCATGCCTTCCGCGAGGTCAGCATACGGGCCCATCACAACTGCACCAACCGAGTCACGCTCGAGGTTCAGTGCGATAGCGTAACGGTTGCCCGGCAGGGCAATCATCTCACCCTGCATGACATCGGCCAGGCCGTGTACGCGGATGATACCGTCACTTACAGAAACAATAGTACCTTCGTTGTGAGCTTCACTCACGACATTGAACTGAGCAATGCGCTGCTTGATCAGTTCGCTGATTTCGGTGGAATTCAGTTGCATATGCTCCAGTCCCCTTAAGACTGCAAGACGTCTGCCAGACGATCAAGACGGCCGCGTACGCTGCCATCAATGACCAGGTCACCCGCACGGATAACCACACCTGCCATTACAGACTTATCAATTTTGCAATTCAGCTTAACTTTACGTGACAGACGTTTTTCCATCGCGGCGCTGATTTTAGTCAGCTGACTGTCACTCAGCGTGCTGGCAGAAATCACATCAACTTCGGCTGTCGCTTCATAAGCGTCACGCAGTTGAATGTACTGAGCCAGTACGGCTGGAAGCGCTGTCAAACGTCCGTTTTCGGCCATTACCTTAATCAGGTTCTGGGCGTTTTCATCAAGTTGATCGCCACAAACTGCAATGAAAGAAGCAGACAAAGCTTCCGGTGCGAGCGCACCGGAAAGAAGATCTGCGATCTGTTCGTTGCGAGCCACTTCTGCGGCAAACGCCAGCATTGATTGCCAGCGATCGATGCTTTGATGCTCAACAGCAAAGTCAAAAGCTGCTTTGGCGTAGGGGCGAGCTACAGTAATCAGATCAGACATCAGCCCCTCCCTCCTTACAGTTCAGCGACCAGTTTATCAACGATGTCGCTGTTAGCAGCTTCATCCACGGAACGTTCGATGATTTTCTCGGCGCCAGCTAATGCCAGCAACGCGACTTGCTTACGCAGCTCTTCACGGGCACGCGAACGCTCGGCATCAATTTCTGCCTGCGCCTGCGCCACGATGCGGTTACGTTCAGTCTCAGCTTCGGTTTTCGCTTCGTCCAGAATCTGGGCACGGCGTTTGTTCGCCTGCTCGATAATGACCTGAGCGTCTTCTTTCGCTTTTTTCAGCTGGTCGGTCGCATTGGCCTGCGCGAGATCTAAATCTTTCTTCGCGCGCTCAGCAGAAGCAAGGCCTTCAGCAATTTCTTTCTGGCGCTTTTCGATGGCAGCCATAATCGGCGGCCATACGTACTTCATGCAGAACGCGACAAACAGAATGAACGCGATGGCCTGGCCGAGGATTGTTGCATTAATGTTCACAGCACAATGCCTCTTATTAAGTTAACTTGCTCTGCCGCTATCAGAGATAAACGGCAGAATCCGTCCCTCATCACACCAGGTGCCATGAGTGAACAAGGCTACCAGGTTTAAGCGACAGCAAACATCACGTAGAGACCCAGACCTACAGCGATCATCGGGATTGCATCCACCAGACCCATTACAACAAAGAACTGCGTACGCAGCAGAGGGATCAGATCCGGTTGACGCGCGGCGCCTTCCAGGAATTTACCTCCGAGGATGCCGATACCGATCGCAGCACCGATTGCCGCCAGGCCCATCATCACAGCGGCAGCCATGTACAGCAGATCCATATTCAGGTTTTCCATGACAGTCTCCAGTTTGTTTCAGTTAAAAGCTTAAGTGTTGAGATAAAAATCAATGTTCTTCAGATGCCATCGACAGATAGACGATCGTGAGGACCATGAAAATGAAAGCCTGCAGCGAAATGATCAGGATGTGGAAAATGGCCCAAGGCACATTCAACAACCACTGCGACCACCACGGCAGCAAGCCGGCAATCAGGATAAAGATCAACTCACCCGCATACATGTTGCCGAACAGTCGCAGACCCAGTGAAACAGGCTTGGACAGCAGGCTAACACCTTCAAGAATCAGGTTAATGGGGATGAAGATCGGGTGATTAAAAGGCTGCAGCGTCAACTCTTTGGTGAAGCCGCCAATGCCTTTCATTTTGATGCTGTAGAACAGAATCAAAATAAATACGCCCAGCGCCATAGACAGCGTGATGTTCACGTCTGCAGACGGCACGACGCGCAGCGCCGGCAGGCCTAAATAGTGCTCGCCGATAAACGGCAGCAAATCGATAGGCAGCAGATCCATGAAGTTCATCAGGAAGACCCAGACGAAAATCGTCAGAGCCAGCGGGGCGATAAGTTTGCTTTTACCGTGGTACATGTCGCGCACGTTGTTATCAACGAAGCCGACAACCAGTTCGATAGCCGCTTGTAATTTCCCTGGAACACCGCTGGTAGCGCTTTTCGCCACTTTGCGGAACAACACCAGGAAAATAAGTCCCAGCACCACAGAGAAAAACATGGAATCGATATTTAATACCCAGAACGTCGCGGGAGCGTCGTGCGGATTCACCAACTCGAAAGTACGCAGGTCCAACTGAAGGTTATTCAGGTGGTGACCTATGTATTCTTGCGGAGTAGAGATTTCTCCAGCAGCCATGATGCCTCTTACCCTTTGTTGTTAATTACAGCCGGAGCGACGATCTGCACCACCAGCACCGATAACCACGTGATTGCGAGTGGCCAGAAGACCGCTCCAAACACACCCAACGCCACCGCAAGGAAAATGACGGTTGTGAACACCTTCAACACTTCACCGAGGGCGAAGCTCCAGGCAACACGTCCTTTCGCAGGCGTTTGATCCTGCAGGCGCCAGGCCAAAAACATAAACAACACGTTCGGCAGCCAGGCTGCCACGCCACCCGCGATGGCGGAGGCGCCCCAGGTAACCTCTTTCAGGGTAAAGAGCGCACCGATGATGACAAAGGTCACCAGCTGAATGATCAGCACGGCCCGGGCTAATTTCACACTGTAAAGAGACACTGACATGACGCTGAACTCTCCTGCCCCGAACGGGGTATGTCGCGTGTCGTATAAGACTGCCTTTACTCATTTGAGTCAAGCAGCAAAAGCCGTGCAAATTATACGGGCGCCACCTGCGATTTCAATCGGTAAGTAGCGAAAAGGTGAACAATTATTTAAATTTCTTTCTGAAGGGCTATTTTTCAAAACATCGTCTTCAGGCAATGGCTGACTTTAAGTCTGAAAATGCCCGACCGACTTGCTTTTAAAGCGTGCTTTAGATCACATAATAAACAAGGAATGCCTGACTGAATTTGTTTCAGACAAGATTTATACGATTTCAAAATCGCCTAAAGAACCTATAAATCAGCGTGTTAAATTTATTTATTAACTGTTGCGCTACGATTTTCGAGAAAAACACTCTATTGACATCATGCGCTGCAATAAAAACGCAAAACTGATAATACGCACGCCAATTTATTGCAAAGTTATATTTTCCCCAGTGATTATTTGGTTGGGTAAATACACGCTATAAAGTGATCTAAGTGATAATAAAATGTGAATTATTCGTTAAATGTAACAGAGCTTTTCGGATAATTTCCGCCGGGGATGTTAACTCGCGCGCCCTGCCCTGCTAAATAAAAGCCTTTACCTAAAAGTGTTCAATCGCTGCTTTTTCGTTCAGGGAAATAACTAAGGCAAACGGCATGAACTGGCTCAAATCCATACCGTTTAAAAGGCTATTGGCGAGTAATCACTACCAGATGACGTTCACCATCCAGTTCGGGTACCTGCAGCGGTTGAATTTTTTCCACCATAAAGCCAGCGGGTAATGCAGCAATCTCATCATTCGGACGCACACCTTTCAAGGCATAAAAGCGACCTTCAGGACCCGGCAGATGATGACACCAGGTCAGCATGTCTTCGAGTGAAGCAAACGCACGGCTGATAACACCATCAAATGGTGGCTCAGACGGGAACGCTTCAACGCGGCTCTGCACCGGCGTGATGTTAGTAAGTCCTAACTCATGCTGCACCTGACGCAGGAAACGCACGCGTTTGCCGAGGCTGTCCAGCAAGGTGAAATGCGATTGCGGGCGCACAATGGCCAGCGGAATGCCTGGTAAGCCCGGACCAGTGCCCACATCAATAAAGCGTTCGCCCTGCAAATGTGGCTCAACCACCACGCTGTCGAGAATATGGCGTACCAGCATCTGCTGCGGGTCGCGCACTGATGTCAGGTTATAGGCCTTATTCCACTTATGCAGCAACTCAACATAGCCAACCAACTGCTGTTTTTGTTGATCGGTAAGGGAAATGTTTGCCGCTTTCAGCAGCGAGGAGAGTTTGTTGATCACAACGAGAATTCCATTAACGGGGGCGAGTTGCCTCGCCCCAAAGTCTATCAGGCGCTTTTACGCAGCAGGCCCTGTTTTTTCAGGTAAATCAGCAGAATTGAGATTGCCGCAGGCGTGATACCCGAAATACGTGACGCCTGGCCGATGGAGGTCGGTTTGTGATCGTTGAGTTTGGCGATCACTTCATTCGACAAGCCATTCACCTGACGATAGTCGAGCTCGACAGGCAACAAGGTGTTTTCATTGCGCAGCTGGCGATCAATCTCTTCCTGCTGACGCGCAATGTACCCTTCGTATTTCACCTGAATCTCCACCTGCTCAGCGGCTTGCTCATCTGGCAGCGCCGGACCGTAGCTGGCGAGTGACGTCAGCAGTGGATAGGTCATCTCTGGACGACGCAGCAGATCTTCACCGCTGGCTTCTTTGGTAAGCGGCGCGCTGATCACAGCGTTCACTTCTGCCACGTTATCCGATTTCGGATGCACCCACAGATCGCGCAGACGTTGACGCTCCTGCTCAATCGCCTCCAGTTTCTGGTTGTAGCGCGCCCAGCGAGCATCATCAACCAGACCGAGTTCGCGACCGGCTTCGGTCAAACGCAGATCGGCGTTATCTTCGCGCAGCATCAAGCGGTACTCCGCGCGCGATGTAAACATGCGGTACGGCTCTTTCGTGCCCAACGTGCAGAGATCGTCAACCAGCACACCAAGGTAAGCCTGATCGCGACGTGGCGCCCAGCCCTCTTTGTCGGCGGAAGCGCGTGCTGCGTTCAGTCCTGCCAGCAAACCTTGCGCGGCCGCTTCTTCGTAACCGGTAGTGCCGTTGATCTGGCCGGCAAAGAACAGGCCATGGATAAATTTGCTTTCCAGCGTCGGTTTAAGATCGCGTGGATCGAAGAAATCATACTCGATGGCGTAACCCGGACGGATGATCTTCGCGTTTTCCAGCCCTTTCATCGAACGTACGATCTGCATCTGTACGTCAAATGGCAGGCTGGTGGAGATACCATTCGGGTAGATCTCGTTGCTGGTCAGGCCTTCCGGCTCCAGGAAGATCTGGTGCGCATTACGATCGGCAAAGCGCATCACTTTGTCTTCGATCGACGGGCAGTAACGTGGACCAATACCTTCGATGATCCCGGCATACATCGGGCTGCGATCGAGGTTATTGCGGATCACGTCATGTGTCTGTTCGTTGGTGTAGGTGATCCAGCATGGCACTTGTTGTGGATGCTGTGAAACCTTGCCCATGAACGAGAACACCGGCATCGGATTATCACCGTGCTGCGGTGTCAGCACCGAAAAATCAATCGAGCGTGCGTCGATACGTGGCGGCGTACCGGTTTTCAGACGGTTTACGCGCAGCGGCAGTGCACGCAGGCGTTTTGCCAATGGGATTGATGGCGGATCGCCTGCACGGCCACCGCTGTAGTTATCCAGGCCAATGTGGATTTTGCCATCAAGGAAGGTCCCGACGGTCAGCACCACGGTTTTGGCGCGGAACTTCAAGCCCATTTGCGTCACAGCACCGACGACACGATCGTTTTCCACAATCAGATCGTCAACCGCCTGCTGGAAGATCATCAGGTTCGGCTGGTTCTCCAATGCGGTGCGTACCGCCTGGCGATACAGTACACGGTCAGCCTGAGCACGAGTGGCGCGAACAGCGGGGCCTTTACTCGCGTTTAGTATCCTAAACTGGATACCTGCCTGGTCAATCGCCGTGGCCATCAAACCGCCTAAGGCATCCACTTCCTTCACCAGATGTCCTTTCCCGATGCCACCGATCGCCGGGTTACAGGACATTTGTCCAAGCGTATCAATGTTATGGGTGAGTAACAGGGTTTGCTGACCCATTCGGGCTGCGGCCATCGCGGCCTCTGTGCCCGCATGACCACCACCGATTACGATGACGTCAAAAGGATCTGGATAAAACATGAAGTGGGTCCTCGTTAGTGTTTCGGACAGGGATCGTTGCCCTGGGCGGTGGATTCTACTGAAATAATGTCGGCGGCGAAAGTCGCGGGATCCTGAGGTTTAAAAGAAAGGATCTTAAGTCTTTTATATGATCTCTCTGTTAGATCTACTATTAGGATCGCTCCTAGCTGTTGATAACCCCGAAAAACGCAGGCTTAACAGCAGATTAGCGAGGATCATTAGCTGTGAATGATCGGTGATCCTGATCCGTATAAGCTGGGATCAAAATGGCTACTTATACACAGCCTAAAAAAGAAACAGCAGTTGTTCTTTGGATAACTACTGGTTATACGCATGAAACAGGCCATGTTATCCACAGTCGATCGCGGGTTTAACGCAAAAAAACAGCTCAATCAACTGGGGATCATTCTATTTTCCCGATCCCCAGCCACTAAAGATCGTTTTAAATCTGCGTTTTCCATGTGGCGACCCACACTTCGGCCGCGTCTTCCGGGATCTCATGCTCCAGCACGTCGATCTCCAGGCGATCGCCAATGCGTTTGGCGCCCAACTGGTTCAACTGCTCTTCCAGCAGCTTGATCGCGCCGCAGAAAAGATCGTATTCATGGTTACCGATGCCGACTGCGCCATAACGTAAGCCAGAGAGGTCCGGTTTTGTCTCTTGCAGTGCTTCATATAAAGGAAGCAAATTATCAGGCAGTTCACCGGCACCGTGCGTGGAGGTAACGATCAGCCAAATCCCTTCCGGTTGCAGCTCATCCAGCTCTGGGCCATGCAGCACCTCGGTTGAGAAGCCCGCTTCCTGCAGTTTTTCTTCCAGATGTTCAGCAACATATTCGGCGCTGCCAAGGGTACTTCCACTGATTAACGTAATATCGGCCATGATGCTCTCCCGCACTAAAGGCGAGCATTGTACGCTGTGATCAAGCCGTGATCCACCTGTGGAAAACAGGGTTAATAGTAGAAAGCATCAGGCGGCAAGTCGCGCCATACGCGCGATCTGCCGGGGATAAGTTTGTGCACAGCTAAGAGAGGGATCACGGCTTAATGGTGCGCATGATCGGGTTTTGCAGTGATATCAGGGTTTCGGTGGATTGAATTTCGTCGATGGTCTGGATCTTGTTGATCAATACCTGTTGCAAGGCATCGATCGATCGGCACATCACTTTGATAAAGATGCTGTAGTGGCCGGTGGTGTACCAGGCTTCCACCACTTCATCCAGCGCGTCGAGTTTGCTCAGAGCCGCCGGATAATCGCGCGCGCTTTTGAGGATAATGCCGATAAAGCAGCACACATCGAAGCCGAGCTGACGCGGATCGATCTCTACGCGCGTGCCCAAAATAATGCCCGCCTGACGCATCTTCTCCACCCGCACATGAATGGTACCGGGGCTAACGTTGAACTGCTTGGCGAGCTCGGCATAGGCGGTGCGCGCATTCTGTAGCAGCGCATTCAGAATGCCGCGATCCAGGTTATCCAGCTGAAGGTGTTCCGCCATTGTCCATCCTCGTTGAGTTCTTCTTCTATGAATAGAGGAGAATGTGCAGCAAATTAGCGGTACAGGCAAGGTGCAGACAACAGCCTTGCCGTTGTCTGCCTGCTTTTTAGCGCTTACGCCAGAAGGTCACTTGCGCCTGCGTGTGCTGGAATTTACGCGCCGTTTCGCGGATCACAAAGGGCACATCCTGCGGCGGTGCCACTTCGTCAAAGGCATCCCGCAACAGACGCTGCAGTGCCTGATAGGTCGTCAGCGCTTCGCCATTTTCGCGGACACCGCCCAGCCAGTTCTCTTTCGGCGTGAAATCTTCCAGCCAGGTGTACGGCGATGACAGCACCAGCAAACCACCGGCGCGGATCATCGGAGTAATGTCCTGCAGGAAGCGCTTCGGCTGACGCAGACGATCAATCAGGTTAGACGCCAGCACCAGATCGTAACGATCCGGCTGCGGCTTCAGGTTACAGGCATCGCCCTGAACAAACTGAATGCGCTGCGCCTGCTCAGCTTCCAGACCAAACTCTTTCAGCCGCACCTGACGATACTCCACCAGCTCGCCCTCTTCAGGCACCACGTAGCGGAAATCCTCACCGGAGGTCAGCTGCAGCGCGACATCAATAAAGCGCGCCGAGTAATCCATGCCGGTTACCGCCTCGAAGTGTCGCGCCAGTTCAAAGCTGGCTCGCCCGGTAGCACAGCCGATGTCCAGCGCCTGACCTCGCGCAGTACAGTGCGGCAGCAGTTTTTCCACCAGCGCAGCCGCGTAGTTAGGCACGTTGTAGTAGCTCGGGCCGTACTGGAAATCGAGATACTGCGACACCATGCTGTCAGTTTCATAAGGATTGAGCGCCATGCTCTCTTCATGGGAAGAAACCACATAGCGGAAACCGGCGTGCTGGAAGAAGTGACGACGGAAAGCGTAGCGTGCAGATTTCAGCGCTTCGTTGCCGGTGGAAATCCAGCTGCCACCTTTGATCAGCGCATGTTTGCCATCAAAGGTCGGTGTAGAAAAATCGTCGTACAGCGGATGCACCTTAAAGCCTTCGAAACCGTTGGTTGGCGTCGTGGTCCACTGCCAGACGTTGCCGACGATGTCGTAAAATTCACCCTGCGCGAAGCGATCGACCGGGCTGGAGGAAGCCCAATATGCCAGATTGATATTGCCCGGCGCTTCAGTCCAATCCGGCTGATCGCCGCCAACCTGCTCGCGCAGCTGCGCCCATTCGGCCTCGCAGGGAAGCTGAACAGATTTACCGGTCTCTTCGGCCAGCCAGCGACAGAACGCGGCGGCTTCCAGTTGATTCACTTCGGCTGGCCAATCCCACGGCATCGGCACTTCCTCGGCCAGCACGCGCAGTTTTAGCTGATCGGGCCGCTTTTCGTCACCGACCCAGAATGTCGGCATCTGCGCACCGGAGAATTCACGCCAGCTCCAACCTTCGTCATCCCACCAGCGGCGATCGTTATAACCGTCCGCCGCCATGAAGCGATAAAACTCGGCATTGCTGACCAGCATTTTGCTGGCCTTAAACGGCTTAAGTTCGGTCTGCTGGCTGCCATATTCGTTATCCCAGCCATAAGTGTCGTCGGTTTTGCCCTGCTGCACGCGGCCGCCGGGCATCGCGATCAGAGAATTTTCCGGTACCGATTGACGATCGTGACGCGCCTGCGGGCAAACCGGCCAGTGCGGCTGCGGCTTAACCCATTCAATCGGCAGCTGGCGCATCAGCACGCTGGAGGTTTCCAGATGAATACGTTCGTGCTCGATGCCCATCAAAACCACCCACGCCGGACTGTCCCAGTAGATCGGCAGTTCCAGCGGCATGGTGCGAATAAACTCACTCACCAGGCTTTTCACTTTGCCGCGATAGTCGCGTACTTCTGCGATGGTCGGCCAGTCGTAATGGCTGTCGTTGAGATCGTCCCAGCTCATCTCATCCACGCCAATCGCCATCATCGCTTCGATATGATCGTCAACGCGTTGATCGAGATAGCGGCCCGCCATCAGCTTATTAATGTAGAAGGTCGCGGTGTGGCCAAAATAGAAGATCAGCGGATGGCGCAGCGAAATGGCTTTGTTAAACCAGGCGCGCTCGTCCGCCAGACAATCAAACAGGCTTTCATACAGTTCCCAGGTTTGGGTGAAGTACGCCAGCAGCTCGGCCCGTTTTTGTTCGGAGTTTTGGCCGGAAAGTTTCAGCGTGCGGGTCGGTGCGGGAAGTTGGGCGGTTGTCACAAGGTGCTCCAGTTGCTAAGTGCTCGAACTTATCAATATAGCAAATTAGCATTTCCGCCAGATGAATTAGCGCTGCCAGCGGCGCAGCAGACGGCTTTTCAGGCCGGTATCGAAGCGCCAGATGTGATCGAAGATGCGCAGAATGCCGGGTTTGCCATGCAGCGACATCGCCACCGCGTGGAAGCGTTGTTGATGTTGGCGCTGACGCTGCTTAATGGTGCTGACGATGTCGTCCGGCAAACGCTGGGCAATAAAATCAGAGACGATCACCGCATCCGCTTCCTGCCACGCGCTGCCTTCCATGCGTTTCACCACCGCCGCAAGGCAGGCAGCGAGATCGGTGCCGCCGCGAAAACGCTGGCTGAGGAAACGGATCGCCTGCTCAATGCCGTTATCGGCGGTGAGTTCATAACCGATCACTTCATGAGCAAACAGCATGATGTAGCAGCGGCGCTTATCCGCCAGCGCCACTTTCAGCAGCGCCAGGCAAAAGGCTTTGGCGCAGCGTTCATTGAAACCGCCCATCGAACCGGACGTATCAACGCAGACGATGAACGGGCCGCGCGGTTGCTCTTCATGCTGCTGGTGGCTGACCGGGCTCAAGGTGACTTTTTCGTGCCACGCATCGCCCTGCAGACGATAGGTCAGCAAGCGTTTTTCGACTAAACGCCGATAAAACTCCAGCTCTAACTCGCTAATGCTCAATGCCGCCAGCTCAGGTGGCAACAGACGCAGCACATCATCGCTTTGATGAATGCCGCTGACTTCTTCCGGCACGTTATCCGGTTCGCGCACCAGCTGGTGAAACGCCTCCAGCGGCGCATCCTGCGACGGCACCGATTTGGCCTCGCGGCTGCGACCTAGCTGCTGCGCCAGCTTCATCAGCTCCGGCTGCTGGGCGAGGAAATCGCCGTACTGCACGATCAGTTCATAATCGCCGTGCTGCAGCGGCGCTTTGCTCAAATCCCACAGGCGTCCGGCGGCGGCTTCATCATCATCGGTAAGAATCGGCGCCAGCTGACCGCTGATCGCCATGCGCTGCTGCAGCTCGGCCATCAGGCGTTCTCGCTGCTCTTCCAGAATGGTTTCATTCAGCGTCAGCGTTTGCAGCGTCAGGCTGAGACGCCAGCGTTGCAGGAACAAGGTGTGTTGCGCATTGCTGAGCTGGTCGCTTTCGGCATTGAGCAGCAGTTTGCTGGCTTCTTCGATGAACGGCGACGGCAAGCTTTTCAACTGCGTCATTATGTTGGGTAACTGCTGGGTGAAATGTTGCGTGCTGAGCAGCTGCATCTGCTGAAACAGCTGAAACTCCTGCGCCAGCGCTTGTGGCACCGGCGTGACTTTGATCTGCTCGGCGATCTCCGATCGCCAGCGCGGCAGATCGCGCATCATGGCTTGCTTCAGGCGGGGAAACTTCTCAAAAAACAGCGCCAGTTGCGGCGAGGCGAGCAGCGCGATAATCAGCTCTTCGATTAACTCGGTTTCGCCAATCGACAGCAGCGCACTCAGCGTCTCCAGTGAGATCATTTTCTCGCCTGTTTCAGCTGTTCCGCGACATCCTGCAGGCTGGTTTCAATGCGTGCCAGCCAGTCATCGCTAATGAACAGGCAGCGCTGATGCTGGCTGAACAGCGTGCGCTGCGCGCGCAGCTGGGTTTCCAGCGCGTCATACTCATCGGCGATCTCCTGCGGCATCTCGCTGCTGCTGCTGGCGCCCGGCAGCGTCAGACGCGTGGATTGCAGGCTAACATCGCGCAGCGTCAAACAGTGATGCGTATCCACCAGCATATCCAGCGTCTGACCAAAGCCAATGCCGTTCAGCTTGCCGCGGATTTCACCGCCTTTTAGCAGCCACTGATCCAGTGCTTCGCGGCCAATCAGGATGTGCGTCACCTGCATGTCGTGCAGCATCAACGGCTGTTGCAGCATCAGCGTCAGCTGATCATCGGTGATGGCGGCGGGTAATTCGTAATGCGGTTTGCGGCTGAACATGCCGCTGTGTTTCTCCAGCGTCAGCGCTTGCGCCACGCTTTGCTGCTGTTGCAGCGCCAGACGGCGGCCTTTGATCTGCTGCAGCTTGTGTAGCAGCGCCTGTTGCTGCCACGCATGTTGCGACATCAGCGTATCGATTTCGCGATCCAGCATTTTCATCGACGCCACGTCATGCCACAGACAATCTTTCAGCAGCACTAAGTCGATGGGCGCGATGGTCACGCGACCACTGTAAAAGGCGCTGGCCTGCAACAGGTGAATGGCTTTTTTCCAGCGACGATCGGAAATGTAAGGCGCGTCCGGCAGCGTTTCTAACTGCTGACGAAGCTGATAGATCAGTTCAAACACGTGATCCGGCAAACTGACCTGGCTGATGCCTTTCTGCCACTGCTCATACTCTTCGTCGCTGATGCGCAACGATTCCGCCACCGGATTGTCGTTTTCATCCTGCTGGTGGGTGAGCATGCTGCGGAAGTTCTGCTTCTCATGCACGTTATCCAGCCACAGGCGAATCAACATGCGGTCATACAGCGCTTCCAGGCCGCTATCGGCTTCCGGCAGTTCGTTGGAAGCGGTAACCAGCAGGCGCATCGGGATTTTTTCTTCGCTGTCGCCATTACGGAAGCGGCGTTCGTTGATGGCGGTCAGCAAGGTATTCAGAATCGCCGGGCCGGCTTTCCAGATTTCGTCGAGGAAGACAATTTCGGCATCCGGCAGATAGCCTTTGGTCAGACGCTGATAACGCCCTTCATCTTTCAGTGCCTGAATCGACAGCGGACCAAACACCTCTTCAGGGGTGGAAAAACGGGTCATCAGGTATTCAAAAGCGCGGGCGTGCTGGAAGGCGTATTTTAATCGGCGGGCAATCAGACTCTTGGCGATGCCCGGCGGCCCGAGCAGAAACACGCTTTCGCCACTTAAGGCAGCCAGCAAACAGAGGCGGATCGCGTGATGGCGTTCATACAGCCCTTTTTCCAGAGCGTTGCTCAGGCGAGAAATTCTTTCTGCCAAAAGATGGGGTTGAGCCATAATCACATCATTATCCTTTTGATCCTGGTGCCGTCATATTCTGGCAAGCGCAATACTCTACTGATTATCATGCGCGATTGCGTTGATAGCCGTCAGCTTTTTTGTTTCAGAAGGTTGATGCGAGAGAACTCGCCGCTTCCAACGGTTTTTTGGCGCTATTTTCGGCGAAAAACCGCGTCACCGACGCGATGGTGACACTTTGTAAGAGTAGGTTTTTTTGGGAATATGTGCATACTGTGCGCTTTTTGATGGCTTGAGCGGAAGGCAAGCGCCTCCGGCTCCAACAAAAGACAACTTATGAGCTCGGATAAGAAACAGTCCCTTGGGGCAGTCACGCTGGCGGCAATTGGCGTGGTGTATGGCGATATCGGTACCAGCCCACTCTATACATTGCGTGAATGTCTCTCTGGTCAGTTTGGATTTGGCGTAGAGCGCGAAGCGGTTTTTGGCTTCCTGTCGCTGATCTTCTGGCTGCTGATTCTGGTGGTGTCGCTGAAATACATCAGCTACGTGATGCGTGCAGATAACGCCGGTGAAGGCGGGATTCTAACGCTGATGTCGCTGGCCGGACGCCATACCGGCGCCAGAGCCACCGCGATTCTGGTGATCATGGGCCTGATCGGCGGCAGCTTCTTCTATGGGGAAGTGGTGATCACGCCGGCGGTGTCGGTGCTATCGGCGATAGAAGGTCTGGAAATTGCCGCGCCGAGCCTCGATACCTACATCGTGCCGTTGGCGATTGCGGTGCTGACCTTGCTGTTTGTCATCCAGAAGCACGGCACCGGCATTGTCGGTAAGCTGTTCGCGCCAGTGATGCTGCTGTGGTTTATCATCCTCGCCGTATTGGGTGCGCGTAGCATTATCAATAATCCTGACGTGCTGCACGCCATGAACCCTTACTGGGCGCTGCACTTCTTTATCCAGTACAAAAGTGTCTCCTTCTTCGCGCTGGGCGCGGTGGTGCTGGCCATTACCGGCGTGGAAGCGCTGTATGCCGATATGGGCCACTTCGGTAAATTCCCGATTCGTCTCGCCTGGTTTATCGTGGTGCTGCCTTCGCTGGTGCTCAACTACTTTGGTCAGGGCGCGCTGCTGCTCAAACATCCTGAAGCGATCAAAAACCCGTTCTTCCTGCTTGCGCCGGATTGGATGCTGATCCCGATGTTGATTCTGGCAACCTTAGCCACGGTGATTGCCTCGCAGGCGGTAATTTCCGGCGTGTTCTCATTAACGCGTCAGGCGGTGCGTCTCGGCTATTTGCCGCCGATGCGCATTGTGCACACCTCAGAAGAGGAGTCCGGGCAGATCTACATTCCAGTGATTAACTGGCTGCTCTACTTCTCGGTGGTGATTGTGATTGTCGGCTTTGAGCACTCCAGCAATCTGGCGGCGGCTTACGGCATCGCGGTCACCGGCACCATGGTGCTGACCGCCATTCTCTGTTCTACCGTGGCGATTCAAAACTGGCACTGGAACCGCTATCTGGTGGTGCTGATTCTGATTGCCATGCTGATCATCGACGTGTCGCTGTTCTCCGCCAACCTGATCAAGGTGTTCTCCGGCGGTTGGCTGCCGCTGACGCTGGCGCTGATGATGTTCATCATCATGACCACCTGGAAAAGCGAGCGTTTCCGTCTGCTGCGTCGTATGCATGAGCACGGCAATTCACTGGAAGCGATGATTGCGTCGCTGGAGAAATCGCCGCCGGTACGCGTGCCGGGCACTGCGGTGTATATGTCGCGTGCGCTGAATGTGATTCCATTTGCCATGCTGCATAACCTCAAGCACAACAAAGTGTTGCACGAGCGCGTGGTGCTGCTGACGCTGCGTACGGAAGATGCGCCTTACGTGCACAACGTCCGTCGTGTGACCATCGAACAGCTGTCGCCGACCTTCTGGCGTGTGGTGGCGAGTTACGGCTGGCGCGAAACGCCAAACGTCGAAGAGATTTTCCACCGTTGCGGTCTTGAAGGCCTGAACTGCCGCATGATGGAAACCTCCTTCTTTATGTCGCATGAATCGCTGATTATCGGCGATCGTCCGTGGTATCTGCGCCTGCGCGGCAAGCTGTTCCTCGCGCTGCAACGCAATGCGCTACGCGCGCCGGATCAGTTTGAAATCCCACCGAACCGCGTGATCGAGCTGGGAACCCAGGTCGAGATATAAGTTGTTTGCGGTCGCCATAAATGGCGACCCTACGAAACCTGGACATTGCCATTGCATCACCAACTTAAGGTGACGCGCAATCCTCCGCTGGCGCGCTGGCTGAACTGCAATCGAACGCCGTGCAGCTGAGCAATATTCTTCACGATGGAAAGCCCTAATCCGCTGCCGGTTTGCGCCTGTCCCGGCGGTCGCCAGAAGCGTTCACCCAACCTTGCCAGCTGCTCATCGCTGACGCCAGGCCCGTTGTCATCAACGGTAATGGCGCGAGCATTGAGCTGCACATCAATTGTGCTGCCCGACGGCGAATAGCGCAGCGCGTTATCCAGCAAATTCCGCACCATCAAACCCAGCAGCAGCGGATGACCGTTCATCACCGGTTCGGCGTGGCTGGTGAACTGCAAAGCGGTGTTCTGTTGTTCCGCCTGCGGGAAGTGCTCCGCCAGCAGGTTTTGCAGCAGCGGCGCCAGCGCCACCGGTTGAAACTCGCTGCGCAGGTCGTCTGCTTCCACGCGTGACAGCGTTAAGAGCTGATCCACCAGACGCGTGGCACGCACGATGCCGCTATCCAGTTGTTGAATCGCCCGTTTGCGCATCGCCTCATCATCATCGGCCAGCTGAATCACTTCACTCTGCACGCGCAGCGCCGCCAGCGGGCTGCGCAGTTCATGGGCGGCATCAGAGGTAAAGCGACGTTCGCGCTGTACCAGATGCGCCATACGACTGAACAAGCCGTTAAGCGCCACCACCAGCGGCTTCACCTCTTTAGGCAAGCGCGTGTCCGGCAATGGCGTGGCATCATCCGGCGCACGCTGATGCAGGGAAAGCGTGAGGCGTTTCAACGGGCGCAGCTCGAACCACACCAGCGCCAGCAGCAACAGCAACATAAAGGGCATGGCGATCAGCCACGGCAACAGGCTGCTGAGCGCCAGATCGCGCGTCATATCTTCGCGGTATTCCCACTCTTGCCCGACCACCACGCGATAACGCTTATCCTCGGAGGTGAGCCACACTAAGCGCCAGCTGTCTTTATCGCCGCGCAGCCGGCCATCAACAAAGCCATCGCGCTGATGGTCGAACTGCAGATCGCGGCCGTTTTCGCCGTCGTTCAACAGCGGTTTTCCTTCCGCGCTGAAAATGGCAAACGCCAGCGCATCATCATCCTGATCGCCACGATGATGGCGCAGGATCGCTTTGGTTTTCGGCAGCGTCACGTCCTGCAGCGAGGTGGGATCGAGCGCTATCAGCCGTTTGGCGAACAGCATTTGCTGAGTATCAAACAGTTCGTTCACCGTATCGCGGGTTTGATGCCAGGCGCTGAGGCCGGCCAGGCCGCCGCACAGTATAATCAGCAGCACAAAGCCGATGGCGAGACGTAGAAACAGACTCATTCCGCCGCTCCCAGCGTATAACCGACGCCGTGTACGGTACGAATAAACTGGCTGCCGAGTTTCTTGCGCAGATGATGAATGTGCACTTCCACCGCATTGCTGGAGACATCTTCATCCCAGCTGTAGAGCTTTTCTTCCAGCTGACTGCGCGTCAGCACGCGGCCAGGATTACGCAGAAACAGTTCCAGCAGCGCCAGTTCGCGGCTCTTCAGGCTGACGGCTTCGCCATCGCACAGCACGCTGTGGCTGCCGGGTGCCATTACCACTTTGCCGTGTTTAAGTTCCGGCTGCAGTTGCCCATGACGGCGACGGATCAACGCCTGCAAGCGTGCCGCCACTTCTGTTAATGCAAACGGCTTGCACAGGTAATCGTCGGCGCCGAGTTGCAATCCCTGTACGCGCTGATCGAGCGCATCGCGCGCGGTGAGAATCAGCACCGGCACATCGTGTCCTTGCTGGCGCCACTGACGCAGGATATCCAGACCATCGCGTTCTGGCAGCGACAGATCCAGCACCACCGCGTCCCAGGGCGCGGCCGTCAACGCCTGAAATCCGGCTTCGCCGGAGACAAACCAATCCACGCTGAAACCAAGTTTGGTCAACCCGACTTTCAAACCGTCGCCAATCAGCGTGTCATCTTCAATCAGTAAAATGCGCATCAACTCTCCTTCTGTTAAGCGGAGTTATACGAAGCACAATCGCTCTTGTACAGCGAAAATCCCGGCAAATAGGCTATTTTTCATGAATGTTAGCCAAACGGATTCTCTTAAGATCCTGTTAAGAACCTTATGGTGAAATAGCTTCCGTAAACCGACACATTCATGGAAAAGAGGTGAATTATGAAAAAGTCTGCAGCTCTGTTAGCGATTGTCGCCCTGGCCGCCACGCCGGTTCTTGCCGCTCAGCAAGGTGGTTTTGTTGATCCGAATGCGCCATCCGCGCAGGTGAAGTCCGGTGGGTTCAAAGCCGATAACACCAGCGTTGTCACGGTGAAACAGGCCGAAGAGATGAAAGACGACAGCTGGATTACCGTGCGCGGTACGCTTGAGAAGCAAATCGGTGATGAGGATTATCAATTCCGTGATGCAACCGGCACCATGAAGGTCGAAATCGATCACAAACGCTGGAACGGTTTGACCATCACGCCGAAGGATCAGGTAGAACTGACCGGCGAACTGGATAAGGATTTCAACTCCATCGAACTGGACGTGAAACAGGTACGTAAACTGCCATAATCCCATCTTCGGGGCCGCAGCAGCGGCTCCAAAATCCCACCAAACTCAAATTCTCTCTGGCACAAGCGAAACGTTTCGATGGCGATCACATTTCCGTGATGCCGCCATTGAGTTGCCGTGCGCATTTTATACACTCCCGATCAGCGAAACGTTTCGCTGTGGAGTGGAATAAATGAAAAAAGGTCGCTTGTTAAACGCTGAAGTCTCTCATGTGATTGCTCGCCTGGGGCACACCGATACGCTGACGATTGCAGATGCAGGCTTGCCGATTCCGGCTAGTCCACAGCGCATCGATCTGGCGTTAACGCCGGGTACGCCCGAATTTCTACAGGTGGTTGAGGTTGTCACGCAGGAGATGCAGGTCGAAAGCGCCCTGATGGCGGACGAGATTAAGCAGCACAATCCGCAACTCCACAGCGCACTGCTCGCCGTGCTCGAAGCCTTGCAACAGCACCAGGGGAATGTCATCACCATACGTTACACCAGCCATGAACAATTCAAACAACAAACGCAGCGTAGTCAGGCGGTCATTCGCAGCGGAGAGTGTTCTCCGTATGCGAATGTCATTCTGAGCGCCGGCGTGACCTTCTGAGGCCGCTATGCAACCGTTATTGCAACTCAAAGGGATTGAAAAGTCGTTTCCTGGCGTCAAGGCGCTGAATGGCGCATCGCTCGCCGTTTATCCGGGACGAGTTATGGCGCTGGTGGGTGAAAACGGCGCGGGCAAATCCACCATGATGAAAGTGCTGACCGGCATTTACAGCATGGATGCCGGTTCCCTGCAGTGGCTCGGTAAGGATGTGGCGTTCTCTGGCCCGAAAGCGTCGCAGGAAGCCGGCATTGGCATTATCCATCAGGAACTGAACCTGATTCCGCAACTGACCGTCGCCGAGAATATCTTCCTTGGCCGCGAATTTGTTAACCGCTTTGGCCGCATCGAATGGAAAAAGATGTATGCCGAGGCGGATGCGCTATTAAAGCGCCTCAATCTGCGTTTCAACAGCCACAAGCTGGTGGGCGATTTATCGATTGGCGATCAGCAGATGGTCGAGATCGCCAAAGTGCTCAGCTTCGAGTCGAAAGTCATCATTATGGATGAACCGACCGATGCGCTGACCGATACCGAAACGCTGTCGCTGTTCCGCGTCATCAATGAACTGAAAGCGCAGGGCTGCGGCATCGTCTATATCTCGCACCGCATGAAAGAGATCTTCGAGATTTGCGATGACGTCACCGTGTTCCGCGATGGGCAGTTTATTGCCGAACGCGCGGTGTGCGATCTCAGCGAAGAGAGCCTGATCGAGATGATGGTCGGCCGCAAATTGGAAGATCAATATCCGCGTATCGATCAACAGCCGGGTGAGATCCGCTTAAAAGTCGAAAACCTCAGCGGTCCGGGCGTTGATAACGTCAGCTTTACGCTGCGCAAAGGGGAAATCCTTGGCGTGTCGGGCCTGATGGGCGCGGGACGTACTGAACTGATGAAAGTGCTGTACGGCGCAATGCCGCGCAGCAAAGGCAGAGTGACGCTGAACGGCCGCGAGATCGTGACGCGCTCTCCGCAGGATGGTCTCGCCAACGGCATCGTGTATATCTCGGAAGACCGCAAGCGCGATGGCCTGGTGCTCGGCATGTCGGTGAAAGAGAACATGTCGCTGACCGCGCTGCGCTATTTCAGCACCGGCGCGGGCAACCTGCGACACAGTGATGAGCAGCTGGCGGTGGGCGATTTTATCCGCCTGTTCAACGTTAAAACCCCGTCAATGGAGCAGCCGATTGGTCTGCTGTCTGGCGGTAATCAGCAAAAAGTGGCGATCGCGCGCGGTTTGATGACGCGTCCGGATGTGCTGATCCTCGATGAACCGACGCGCGGCGTCGATGTTGGGGCGAAAAAAGAGATTTATCAGTTAATTAACCAGTTTAAAGCCGAAGGGCTGAGCATCATTTTGGTGTCGTCAGAAATGCCGGAAGTGTTGGGCATGAGCGACCGCATCGTGGTGATGCATGAAGGCCATCTGAGTGGCGAATTTTCCCGTGAGCAAGCTACCCAGGAATCCCTGATGGCGGCGGCAGTCGGTAAGCAACACAGCGAGGAGTTAGTTGTATGAGCACCCAAACCTTACCCGCCAGCCGTCGTTGGTTCAGCAAAACCTGGCTGCTTGAGCAGAAATCCCTGATCGCGCTGATCGTGCTGATCGCCGTGGTCGCCAGCCAGAGCCCGAACTTCTTCACGCTGCCTAACATGTTCAACATTCTGCAGCAGACATCAGTCAACGCCATCATGGCGGTGGGTATGACGCTGGTGATTCTGACCTCGGGCATTGATTTATCGGTGGGATCGCTGTTGGCGCTAACCGGCGCAGTCGCGGCGTCTATCGTCGGATTAGAAGTGAATGCACTGGTGGCCGTTGCGGCTTCGCTGGCGCTGGGTGCCGCAATTGGCGGTATCACCGGCGTGATTGTGGCGCGCGGCAAGGTACAGGCATTTATCGCCACGCTGGTAATGATGTTGCTGCTGCGCGGCGTCACCATGGTTTACACCAACGGCAGCCCAATCAACACCGGCTTTAATGACAACGCCGATCTGTTTGGCTGGTTCGGCATCGGTCGTCCGCTGGGTATCCCAACGCCGGTCTGGTTGATGGTGATCGTGTTCGCGCTGGCGTGGTACATGCTGCATCACACCCGCCTTGGTCGTTACATCTATGCACTGGGCGGCAACGAAGCGGCCACGCGTTTATCTGGCATCAACGTTAGTCGCGTCAAAATCATCGTCTATTCGCTGTGCGGTTTGTTGGCAGCGTTAGCAGGCACCATTGAAGTGGCGCGCCTCTCTTCCGCACAACCTACGGCGGGAACCGGTTATGAACTGGATGCGATTGCTGCGGTGGTGCTGGGCGGTACCAGCCTGGCGGGCGGTAAAGGTCGCATCATGGGCACGCTGATTGGTGCGCTGATTCTCGGTTTCCTCAACAACGGTTTGAATCTGATGGGTGTCTCTTCCTATTACCAGATGATTGTTAAAGCCGTTGTCATTCTGCTGGCGGTGCTGGTGGATAACAAAAGCAGTAAATAACTCTGACCTTCACACAGGATTTAAAAATGAAAAAGTTAACTGCATTGGCCGTCATTCTTGGCGCCACCCTCAGTGCTGGCGCGATGGCAAAGGACACCATTGCTCTGGTGGTTTCAACCCTGAATAATCCGTTCTTTGTCTCTCTGAAAGATGGCGCACAGAAAGAAGCTGACCAACTGGGTTATAACCTCGTGGTGCTGGATTCGCAGAACAACCCAGCGAAAGAGTTGGCCAACGTGCAGGATCTGACAGTACGCGGCACCAAGCTGCTGCTGATCAACCCAACCGATTCTGATGCGGTGGGCAATGCCGTGAAGATGGCGAACCAGGCCAATATTCCGGTGATTACGCTGGACCGCGTGGCAGCACAAGGCACCGTGGTGAGCCACGTCGCTTCTGACAACCGCTTCGGTGGCAAAATGGCCGGTGACTTCATTGCCAAAAAACTCGGCGATGGCGCGAAGATCATTGAACTGCAAGGCATTGCCGGTACGTCTGCGGCGCGCGAGCGTGGCGAAGGTTTCAAACAAGCGGCTGATGCGCACAAATTCAACATCCTGGCGAGCCAGCCTGCTGACTTTGACCGTACTAAAGGTCTGAACGTGATGCAGAACCTGCTGCAGGGACATCCGGATGTGCAGGCGGTATTTGCTCAGAACGACGAAATGGCGCTGGGCGCGCTGCGTGCGCTGCAAACCGCCGGTAAAACCGACGTGCTGGTGGTGGGCTTTGACGGCACCGCTGACGGTGTGAAAGCGGTAGAATCGGGTAAACTGACCGCCACTGTGGCGCAGATGCCAGACAAGATTGGTGTGATTGGCGTGCAGACTGCCGATAAAGTATTGAAAGGCGAGAAGGTGCAGGCGGTTAATCCTGTTGACCTGAAGTTAGTGACCAAATAATAAGTAAAGAAAAGCAGGGCAACGCGCCACCTTCCCGGTGGCGCAACTTTCTGGATGAATCCCAATGACCACAAGCGCAAAACTGGCCGTTCTCGGCAGCATTAATGCCGATCACATTCTCAACCTCGCCCATTTTCCGCGTCCGGGCGAAACGGTGATCGGGAAACAGTATCAAATTGCCTTTGGCGGCAAAGGGGCCAATCAGGCGGTGGCTGCGGGCCGTGCCGGTGCAGACATTGCTTTTATTGCCTGCGTAGGCGCTGATGATATTGGCGAGCGCATTCGTCAGCAGTTGCAGCAAGACCGCATTAATACCGCACCCGTTGAAACCGTCGCTGATGAAGCGACCGGCGTGGCAATGATCTTCGTGAATGGCGAAGGCGAAAATAATATCGGCATCTATTCCGGTGCCAATGCCGCGCTGACGCCAGCTCGCGTTGCGCAGCATCAGCAGGTGATTGCCGATGCCGATGCGTTGCTGATGCAGTTGGAATCTCCGCTGGAAAGCGTTCTGGCCGCCGCGAAGATTGCGCGTGCGCAGCAGACGCAAGTGATCCTCAATCCCGCACCGGCCACTGCGCTCTCTGATGAGCTGCTCGCGCTTATCGACATCATCACGCCAAATGAAACCGAAGCTGAAATTCTCACCGGCATTGCGGTGAAGAGCGATGAAGATGCCGCGCGTGCTGCTGCGGCATTGCATGCGAAAGGTATTGCTACCGTGTTGATCACGCTAGGCCGTCGCGGTGTGTGGCTGAGTGAGCAAGGCAACGGCGTGCGCATTCCGGGCTTCAGCGTGCAGGCCATTGATACTATCGCGGCGGGCGATACCTTCAACGGGGCATTTATTACCGCACGTCTGGAAGGTGTGGCGATGCACGACGCCGTACGTTTCGCCCATGCCGCCGCCGCGATTGCGGTGACGCGTCCGGGCGCACAGCCCTCAGTGCCGTGGCGCACTGAGATTGACGCCTTCCTGCAACAACAGGACTAAGCGCTTGGCTACCATGAAAGATGTCGCCCGCCTGGCGGGCGTCTCTACCTCCACCGTTTCACACGTCATCAATAACAATCGCTTTGTCAGCGAGCTGGTGCGTGAAAAGGTGGATCAGGCGATTCGTGAGCTGAACTATGCGCCGTCCGCGCTGGCGCGCAGCCTGAAGATCAAACAGACCCGCACCATCGGCATGCTGCTGACCGCCAGCAGTAACCCGTTCTATTCCGAAGTGGTGCGTGGCGTAGAAAACAGCTGCTACGAACGCGGCTACAGCCTGATTCTGTGTAATACCGAAGGCGATGAAGAGCGCATGAATCGCAGCCTTGAAACGCTGATGCAAAAGCGCGTCGATGGTTTACTGATGATGTGCACCGAAACCCATCTGCCGTCGGCGGAGATCCTCAATCGTTATCCGTCGGTACCGATGGTAATGATGGACTGGGCGCCATTTGAAGGGCGCGGCGACATTATTCAGGATAACGCGCTGCTCGGCGGCGAGCTGGCAACCCAGCATCTGATCGATCGCGGCTACAGGCGCATTGCCTGTATTGCCGGGCCGCAGGATAAAACGCCCGCGCGTTTGCGTCTTGAGGGGTTCCATAAGGCGATGGCCAACAGCGGATTATCGGTGCCGCCGGGTTATGTGGTTGATGGCGATTTCGAGTTTCAGGGCGGCTTCAACGCCATGAATCAGCTGCTGACGCTGGATACGCTGCCCGAAGCGATCTTTACCAGCAACGATGCGATGGCGGTTGGCGTCTATCACGCCTTGTTCCAGGCCGGATTGCGCGTGCCGCAGGATATTGCGGTGATGGGCTATGACAACATTGAGCTGGCGCGTTACCTGACGCCGCCGCTCAGCACCATCCATCAGCCGAAAGATGAGTTAGGCGAACTGGCGATTGATACCTTGATTCATCGTATGAGCGATCCCGACGCCAGTCAGCAAACGCTGGTGCTGACGCCGGAGCTGGTGGAGCGCGGTTCGGTCTAAGCCGCTTTCTTCTTTTTCTCGCGGTTGGCGATCAGATTACGGCCGTCGCCCGGACGTAACATCATAAAGGTAAAGGCAGACAACACCGTAACGACGCCCATCGTCAGGAAGGTGGCGTGGAATTGCGCGACGGTTGTGGCCTCGACATCCTGATAGAAACGCAGCACTGCGGCGCTCACCGCCACACCAAAGCTGATCGACAGCTGCTGAGTTACTGCCAGCACACTGTTCCCGCCGCTGGCATTCTCATCATTTAAATCCGCCAGCGTGATGGTGTTCATCGCGGTGAACTGCGTTGACATCGCCATCCCCAGAATCAACAGTGCCGCCAGCAACATCACCACGCTGCCACCTGGCGATTGCAGTGAGAAGGTGGCGATCAATATGCCAATAATAATGGTGATACCAACCAGCGTATGGCGATAACCAAAGCGGCGTAGCACTTGCGTCACCGTGGATTTCGCCAGCAGCGCGCCAATCGCCGTTGGTCCCATCATGCAACCGGCAATCAGCGCGGGATAACCAAAGCCCACCTGCAACATCAGCGGCATCAGGAACGGAATGCAGCCGGTTCCCAGACGCGAAGCAATGTTGCCAATGATGCCAACCGAAAAGGTGCGGGTTTTAAACATCGGCAGATTAATCAGCGGTGCCGGATGACGTCGCGCATGCACTATATAGAGAAGAAGTAATGCAATGCCGCTAAACAGCACCAACAACGCTTGCCACGGCAGCACCACGCGCTCGCCAAACAACTCGATACCGACCGAGATCAGCACCAGACCCAAACCAAACAGCAGGAAGCCTAAAAAGTCGAAGCGGCGTTTTGGGGTAGTGAAGTCCGGCATATATTTGCGCGCGTAGAAGATGCCTGCGATACCGATGGGAATGTTGATGAGGAATATCCAGTGCCAGCTGGCGTAGGTCACTAACAACCCGCCAAGCATCGGGCCCAGAATCGGACCCACTAAACCCGGCATGGTAACGAAGTTCAGCACGGGCAGCAGTTCACTGCGTGGATAAGCGCGTAACAGCGCCAGGCGCGCGACGGGCATCATCATCGCCCCGCCAATCCCCTGCACCACGCGCGAGACCACCAACATGCTCAGCGAGCCGGATAAGGCACAGGCCAGCGAACCCAGCGTAAATAGCGATACCGCAAGAATGAAGATTTTGCGTGTGCCGTAGCGATCGGCCAACCAGCCACTCACCGGAATCAGCATCGCTACCGTTAGCGTGTAACTGATGATGGCGGATTGCATGGCTAAAGGAGAACGTTCAAGGCTGGTGGCGATAGCAGGAAGCGCAGTATTCAGGATGGTGGCATCAAGTGCTTGCATGAAAAACGCCATGGCGGCAATCCAGGGCAAGCCGGCCATACTGCGCGCGGAGCGAATCATTGAAAGTCCTTCTCGAATAATTGTCAGCCTGCGACAAAGAAATTACGTTTGGTTAAAGAGAATAGCATTGGTGTTTAAGGTGATGGCGCTGATTTATGCCGATGAAGCGGCGATTTTGACTGATTCTTCGCCGGAAAATGTCCGTTTTTAACGCGTTCGTTTAAAAAAGAGGCGCTCAGTCATTTTTTTGCAATTAACCCTTGTCAG